>JAFTKY010000069.1 GCA_017453005.1 Clostridia bacterium
AGAACGGTACCCTTATGGGACAGAATACGACCACTACATATCCCGCTCCTATGATCGGTATCAAGGCTGACGGCACGGCAGTTATGGCTACTGTTACATCCGTATCCGAGGGAACGCGTTCTGCTACGAGAATGAAGTATCTGCCTTACATAGCGAAAGAGCTTGGCATGATCAACTGTATCATGTTTGACGGCGGTGGATCTACGCAGTTTATAACCCTTGAGAACGGTAGCTACGTTCGTCGTGCAACAAGTGCCGACGGCGCGGGCACTACTCGTACGGTTATAAGCGGCGTTGCGGCGGTATATCACGGCGCAGACCTCACCGTAACCAACAATGAGAACGGCTCTTTGAACCTTCTTACGTCGAATATTGCCTCAACGACCCCCGTTGAGACTACGTATTATAACGTTTCCGCAATAGATACCATGAACGGTGTGTCCGACGGCTCGTTTGCGAAGCCCGGCGCTCCCGTTGTTACCACGCTCAAGGGCTCGCTTACAAGCGATTATAAGCTCTCGCTCGCTGGTTGGTCTATCGTAAACGGAGGCGTCAACGGCGGAATAAACTACTCCGTTGACGGCGGAACGACGTGGATGCCTACTACGGGCTCGTATTCCACGGCAGAGCAGGCGGTACTTGACTCGGCAAAGTCAAACTCCACATTTACTAATATTTCGGGCACTAACGGACGATTTGAAGTAACCGCTGACCTCTCGGCATATCAGGGACAGATCATAGACGTAAGATTTGCAACCGCGTCTGTCAGCGGAAGCATGTCTCACTTTCTCACAGTCGAGAACGTTCAGGTAGGAGCTGTTGACTCGGGCTCGGGTGATTCGGGAGATACCGGATCGACGACTACCGGCAACGTGTCCACTGCATTTGGATATTACGCAACTGTTGAGTCTATCAACGGCACGTTAACAAACCTTGTCGGTATGCGCGATCCTAACTACACGTCCAGCGCAAGTGACAAGAGTGTATTTATACTTCCCGCAACGGCTACGGGCTTCAGCGCACCCGCAAACACCCTCTCTATTTCGGGTTGGGCAGTGGTCAACGGAGCTAACAGCGGTAAGTTCTATTGGTCGGTTGATAAGATAAATTGGACAGAATGTACGGGAACAACAGTTTCCGCTACTACCAGTGAAAATTGTACTACCGCAACAAATTCAGGCGCGCTCGCAACCGCAGCCACGGCAAAGGGTGCGTTCAGCGGTGCTACTGCAGACCTCTCGGCTTATAACGGCCAAACGGTCAACGTTTACTTTGCGACAGTAGGAACGCTTTCAGGATACGAGACCAGCTATCTCCACTTCCTCACGGTCGAGGACGTTTACGTTGGAGAGCAGTCGAGTGGCGACTCGGGTGACTCGGGTGAGATAACAACCACGGGTCAGAACTCCGGTTCTATAGACTTCTTTAACGGCACGAACGTAACGGGCTACAGAGCAAAGCCCGGCAATCCCTTGTCCGCGGCACTTCCCGTTCCCATGACCTCCACCACTCTGACGATTCAGGGCTGGTGCGTTGCAGAGGGCGGATATAACGGCGGCATCGTTTACTCGCTTGACGGCGGAAAAACGTGGCAGGACACCTCCGGCTCGTACGAAGACCGCCCCGCTGATGGCGATGCAATAGTGGCCCTTGCGCAGAGTGATGGACTTACTACAGTAACGAAGACAAATTGCGGATTCAACGTCGGCGTTGACCTTTCGGCGTACAAGGGACAGACTGTAACGGTCACCTTTGGTATAAATACATCTGCATCCGTGCAGGAGATATCAACGTTCGCCACTATAACGGACATAGCTGTTCCTTCCAACACTGTTACGTATCAAAACTCAATGATACTTTGGAATCAAATCAACGGAGTTGAATATGCAGAAAGTGCTTCCTCTGTGCATCACGGTGTAAGGAGCGTAGCAATTCCTGACAGCTGCCAAATGAAGAGCACATCCTTCTCTATCTATGGTTGGGCAGTCGTTGTTGGCGGTCAGCAGCAGAACGGTATTAAAATGTCGACCGATGGCGGCGTGACGTGGAGAGATACCACGGGAGGAACCTACTCTGCAAGCAACTCGGGAGTAGTAACTTGGATAACCAACAATGGAGCGGCATACGGTGTAGCGGGCTGTAGCGACCAGTATGCATGGTTCGGAACCGTTTCCGTAGACCTCTCGGACAGAGCGGGAATGCTTACCAACGTGACGGTTGGTATCACGCAGGCAGACGGTACCGTCAGACCTATGGTCACGTTTACCGGCGTTCAGGTTCCCGGCTCACACGTTTGTACCGCAGGCACTACCGTAACCAGTCTTGGTAACGGAACACACGCATATACCTGCACAGGCTGCGGAAATACCATGCCGGCTGTTACCTGTACAGCTAACGGTACGTACACAGCAACAGGCAACGGAACGCATACGTCAACCTGCTCCGTCTGCGGCGGTACGACCGCGGCGGCAGTTTGCTCGGGTACTACTTGGGCAAGTGACGAAACAAGCCACTGGAAGGTTTGCTCCACTTGTTCTACAAAGATAGACACAACCGTTGCAGAGCATACGGGCACAGCTACGTGCCAGAGCGCGGCAACGTGTACGGTTTGTAATAAGAGCTTCGGCTCGGTAGGCACGCATACCCTCGTTGAGATAGAGGGAAAGACACCCACGTGTACCGAGAGCGGTCTCACTACAGGAGAGAAGTGCTCCGTCTGCGGAACAGTTACAATAGAGCAGACAACTATTGCTGCATACGGACACTCTGAGGTCGAGCTCCCTGCAATCGAGGCAACCTGTACCTCGACGGGTCTTACTGCAGGCTCCAAGTGCTTTGACTGTAATACGATACTCACGGCACAGACCGTGACAGAAAAGATACCTCACAATTACGTTGACGGCTCCTGCTCCATGTGTGGCAAGGCAGACACGACTACTTGTGAGCATACCTACACCGACAACTGTGACACAGACTGTGACAAGTGCGGTGAGGTAAGAGTAGCGTCCCATAACCCCACGGCTATGGGTACGGCTATAGATCCTACCTGTACTCAGGTAGGTTACACCGAAGGCTACATTTGCTCGGACTGCGGCGAGATAGTCACCGAGCCCGAGGAGATCAAGGCTCTCGGACACAAGAATGACGTAACTATTCCCGGTTATGCCGCAACCTGCTCTCAGGCAGGACTTACAGACGGTGTTAAGTGCTCCGTTTGTGACGCGATAACCACACCTCAGGAAGAAATAAAGGCTCTCGGACACACCGAACAGACTGTCGCAGGCTATGCGGCAACCTGTAAGGAAGCGGGACTTACCGACGGCGTAGTTTGCTCCGTTTGTAACAACGTTCTCGTAGAGCAGGAGGAAATCGCGGCTCTTGGACACACCGAGCAGGCGCTCACGGGCTATGCGGCAACCTGTCTCGAGGCAGGACTTACCGACGGCTCCAAGTGCTCCGTTTGTAACACGGTTATAAAGGCTCAGGAGGAGATTGAGGCTCTCGGACACACCGAGGAGACTCTCAAGGGCTATGCGGCGACCTGCTACGCGGTAGGTCTTACCGACGGTGTTAAGTGTTCCGTTTGCGATACGGTTATCACGGCGCAGACAGAAATAGCAAAGACCGCTCATACGGAGGTAGTTATCCCCGCAGTTGACGCTACTTGTACCACCAAGGGTTCAACAGAGGGTAAGGAATGCTCCGTCTGCGGTGAGGTCACACTTGCTCCTACGGAGATAGAAACGGTAGAGCACGTATATACGACGTACACATATAATAATGATGGAAAGTGCGGACAAAACGGCACGAAGACGGCGTCCTGTGACTACGGATGCGGTGCTACGAGCACTATCGAAGCTGAGGGCACAGCACTCAGCCACAAGTGGTCTGCTGCGACCTGCACGGCACCTAAGACGTGTAGCGTCTGCGGTGCAACCGAAGGCGAGGCGCTTGGTCACGATTGGCTTGACGCGGACTGTCTCAATCCTCAGTTCTGTGTGAACTGCGGAGAAGAGGGCGACGGTGCGCTTGGACACGCGTGGACGGACGCTACTTGTACCGCCCCCAAGACGTGTTCAAGATGTACTGCCACAGAAGGAGTAGCTCTCGGACATAGCTGGTCTACTACTTACACAACTGACAGTACACATCACTGGAACGCGTGTATCAACGGATGCGGCGAGATAAGTGGCAAGGCAACGCACGATTTCACGGCAGGTAACTGCGTATGCGGACTTGGATGCTCGCACGCAACAACGGAAGACGTAGCGGAAATTCCTGCAACATGTACGTCTACGGGTACTACAGCAGGTAAGAAGTGTACAACCTGTGGCATGATTACAGAAGGCTGTACAATGATAGAAAAGAAGGCACATACAGAGGTTGCTATCGGCGAGGCCAAGGAGCCTACATGTACCGAAACGGGTATCACATCAGGTGTAAAATGTGACGTTTGTGGCACTGTTATCACTGAGCAGCAGACCATTTCTGCAAAGGGACATAGCTGGAAGACTGCAACCTGCACAGAGCCCAAGACCTGTAAGACATGCGGTGCAACTGACGGCGAGGCACTTGGTCATGATTGGCTTGACGCCGACTGCCTCAATCCTCAGTTCTGCGTAAACTGCGGAGAAGAGGGAGACGGCGCGCTTGGACACGCGTGGGTAGCTGCAACCTGCACAGAGCCCAAGACTTGCTCCAGATGTACTACAACCGAGGGCACTGCTCTCGGACATAGCTGGGCAGACGCTACTTGCACGACGCCCAAGACCTGCTCCGTATGTCATGTAACTGAGGGCGCGGCTCTCGGACACAGCTGGGTAGCAGCAGATTGTGACACACCCAAGACCTGCTCCGTATGTCATGTAACAGAAGGCGCAGCGCTTGGACACAAGTGGGCTACGACCTACACAACGGACGATACGTATCACTGGTATGCTTGTACCAACGGATGCGATGAGATAAACGGCAAGGAAGAGCATGATCTCTCCTCCGGCACTTGCGTATGCGGACTTGGATGCTCGCACGCAACAACGGAAGACGTAGCGGAAATTCCCGCAACCTGTACGTCTACGGGTACAACCGCAGGTAAGAAGTGTACGGAGTGCGGCGCTATCACAGAGGGCTGCACAATAATAAATAAGAAGGCACATACAGAGGTTGCTATCGGCGAGGCTAAGGAGCCCACGTGTACCGAAGCGGGTATCACGGCAGGACTTAAGTGCTCGGTATGTAACGAGGTATTTACAGAGCAGCAGACCATTTCTGCAAAGGGACATAGCTGGGTAGCAGCAGATTGCGACACACCCAAGACCTGCTCGGTATGTAAGGCAACCGAGGGCGAGGCACTTGGACATAAGTGGACGGATGCAAATTGCACAACCCCCAAGACCTGCTCGGTATGTAAGGCAACAGAGGGCGAAGCACTCGGACATACATGGGTAGACGCAACTTGCACAACCCCCAAGACCTGCTCTGTATGTAAGGTAACAGAGGGTGAAGCACTCGGACACACATGGGTAGACGCAAATTGCACAACCCCCAAGACCTGCTCTGTATGTAAGGTAACAGAGGGCGCGGCACTTGGACACAAGTGGAAGGATGCAACGTGTGAAGAGCCCAGAACCTGTTCCGTATGTCAGGCAACAGATGGCGAAGCTCTTGGACATAATTGGTCCGCAACTTATACCAGAGACGATGCAAGCCACTGGTACACATGTACTAACGGATGCGGCGAGATAAACGGCAAGGCGGCACACGACTTTACAACAGGTAACTGCGTATGCGGACTTGGCTGTGCACACGCAACGACTGAGGACGTAGCGGAAATTCCCGCAACCTGTACGTCTACGGGTACAACCGCAGGTAAGAAGTGTACGGTGTGCGGCACGATCACAGAAGGCTGCACAATAATAGATAAGAAGGCACATACAGAGGTTGCTATCGGCGAGGCTAAGGAGCCTACGTGTACCGAGACAGGTATCACGGCAGGACTTAAGTGCGCTGTATGTAACGCAGTATTTACAGAGCAGCAGACCATTTCTGCAAAGGGACATAGCTGGGTAGCAGCAGATTGCGACACACCCAAGACCTGCTCTGTATGTCAGGCAACCGAGGGCGAGGCACTTGGACATAAGTGGACAGATGCAACTTGCACCACGCCCAAGACCTGCTCGGTATGTAATGCAACCGAGGGCGAGGCTCTCGGACATACATGGGTAGACGCAACTTGCACCACACCCAAGACCTGCTCTGTATGTAAGGTAACAGAGGGCGAGGCTCTCGGACATACATGGGTAGACGCAAATTGTACAACCCCCAAGACCTGCTCGGTATGTAAGGCAACAGACGGCATAGCTCTCGGACACACACTCACTCAGGTAGACGCAAAGGCGGCGACCTGTACCGAAAAGGGCTGGAAGGCATACGAGTATTGCTCGGTATGTGATTATACAACGTATGAAGAGATAGGCGCAAAGGGACACACCGAGGTAATTGACGGCGCGGTTGATGCAACGTGTACCTCCACGGGTCTTACAGAAGGTAAGCACTGTAGCGCGTGCGGCGAGGTCCTCGTTGAACAGACCGTTACGGAAAAGCTTGATCATACTGTTGTAACCGATCCCGCGGTTGATGCAACGTGTCAGTCTACCGGTAAGACGGAGGGCTCGCACTGCGGAGTTTGCGGCGAGGTATTCGTAGCACAGACAACTACCGCAAAGAAGGAGCATACCATCGTAGTTACAAACGCAGTCAAGCCCACGACTACCTCTACGGGTATGACGTCCGGTGCATCCTGCTCCGTATGTAATACAGTTCTCGTTGAAGCAGAAGAAATCCCTGCTATAAACGAGGCGAACAAGGACGATAACCACCACAACGTTGTTGACGGTGCGGCAAGCGCTCCCACGGTTTCCGCAGGTGCGGCTGTTGAGCACACGCCCGACATAAAGATATTCACAAAGACGGATATCCACACCGCAAACAACAATACGTATATCAACTTTATCGAGGCAGAGAAGGCAATAGCCAAGGCTCCCGCGATTATTGACATCGCTCAGGGACTCTCAAGCGTCGCTATTGGCGAGAACAAGAAACTCAGCTTCGGATATATGTTTGAGATAAGTGACGTCGCTGCAGGCGCGGAAAATTATGATGACGGATACACACTCACAGTAAATATTGAAAACGCAGATAAGTTCGCAGCACTTCTCCACTACGAGAACGGCGCGTGGGTAGTAGTAGACGGTGCGGTTGCAGATGCAGCTGCAGGCACGGTAACCTTTACCGTAAACAGCCTCTCTCCCTTCGCAACAACTCTTGCGGTTGATGAGGAATGTGAGCATACGAGCTACACCACCGAGGTAACGGCTCCCACCTGCGTATCCGAGGGATATACGACCTACACGTGTACCGCTTGCGGCGAGACTTGGACGGGCGATACGACCGCGGCTACGGGCGAGCACAGCTACGGTGACGACGCAGTATGCGATATTTGCGGAGCAAAGAAGACTCCAACGGTTTACGCAAACATTGAGCAGATCAACTCCTGGACGCCTCCCGCATTGCCCAACTGGCCTCCCATTACGGGCGACACTCCTCTCACGTTTGACTGGATAAGCCAGTACGGTAACGGAACTGCGGCTCAGCAGCTCAGACTTAAGCTTTGGGCGGTGGCAGTAGGCGGACAGCAAACGCTGGCGTATAACGTAAACGGCGGCACGTGGGCTGACGTTACGGCAGGTATGTACCAGCGTGACGATATTCCCGCTGCATTCCCCACGGAGGATATAAAGGCAGAAAACGCAGGCTATGAGGGCTACATCAACCTTTCCTCCTTTGCAGGACAAACGATCTCCGTAGGTCTCGCAGTCAAGACTGCAAGCGGCGAATACGTACAGATAGCAACTATCATAAACTACCAGGTAGCAAGCACACAGTTCGTTGCGGCTATTGACAGCATTGAGGGTCAGACGGCGTCTAACTACCTTGTAGGTACTGTGGGCAACCCCTCGCAGAACTACGGCGCACTTACATGGAACTTTGGACAGATGTCCGATACCACGCTTACCCTTAACGGTTGGATGATGATCAGCGGAGGACAGCAGCACTTTGCATACTCCGTAAACGGTGGTCAGACATGGCATGACGTAACGAGCGTGACCACAGGCGACGGAACCAGTGATCATACCGAGTCGGCAACCGCTAACGGCGGCGCAGGCAACTGGGTACTCACGGCAGCTCGCTTTGTTCCCATGAACATTGACCTTTCCGCATACGCAGGAAAGACAGTAACGGTAACCTTTGCGAGAGTTTCCGCAAGCGGTGTACCCGTAATATTTGCAAATATCAACGTAACCGTTGGCGGAGCACAGACACATACCTGTAACACCTCTGCGTGGACGGCAATCGGTAGCGGTGAGCACATTGGCTACTGTGACACCTGCGGAGCGAAGCTCAAGGGCACTTGTGCTGCAGGCACGACCTTCGGTCATGACGATAACAACCACTGGAACACTTGTGTCGCATGTAACGGACAGATGAACGTAGAGGCTCATACGGGCGGCTCTGCAAACTGTCAGACAGCGGCAACGTGTAGCGTTTGTAACAACACCTACGGCGGCACGAATACAAACGTACATACAGGTACGATAACCTGGACAAATACAGAAACAACTCATACGGGTACGTATAATTGCTGTAACACGGTAGCAGTCTCCGGCGAGGCTCATATCTGGGACGGCAACACATGTACCAAGTGCGGATACGTAGCAGCAGCTCCTCACGAGCATGTTTACGGTAATAACGTAAAGGAAGCGGCTCTCAAGAGCGCGGCAACGTGTAACGCATACGCAGTTTACTTCAAGAGCTGTACCGAGTGCGGCGCGCTCAGCACAGATACGTTCACCTACACGGAAGGCGGATATGATTCCACCAACCATACGGGAACACTTTCTTGGGTAACCACGGCAGAGACGCATAAGCAGGTATGTAGCGCATGTAACGGCGCGGTAGTAGCCGAGACGGCTCATGCGTGGACGTCCGATGCAGATACCGTCTGTGACGTTTGCGGCTACGAAAGAGAAGTTGCTTACGCATATCTCTTCAGCGGATACATCGATTATATCAACGGCGTAGGACCTACAGGCTCGTCCGCCTCCGGCTATGGCGACGCAGGTAAGGTTACTCACGCAAGCCTCTTTAATGCAAGCTGTCCCGGCAGTCTTTCGGGCTTCACTCTTACTCTTAAGGGCTGGCTCGTAGTCAGCGGCGGACACGACGGCTTCGTTTACTCCGTAAACGGCGGAAGCTGGGCAAATGCAACCGGCAACCTCGTTGATGGCGTTGAAGGTGCACACGACAGCGTTGCAGCAGGCGACGGCGTAACTAACGGCTCTTTGACGAACGCACGCTTTGAGCCTATGAACATCGACCTCTCCGGCTTCAAGGGACAGACGGTTGACGTTGCAGTAGGATTTATTAAGAACGGCGAATATATTACGTTTGCAACCATTACCGGCGTCAGCGTTCCCGCAAGCAATACGGTTTGGGCGGGTGTCGTTGACTCCATCAACGGAACGGGCGGCTTCAGCGCAAGCTCCGCTTCTCAGGCTCAGGGATACGTATTCCTCGCTCCCGGACAAATCAACTCGACAACTCTTACCCTTCAGGGTTGGATGTTCATTGAGGGCGGTCAGCAGCACTTCAGCTGGTCCGTAAACGGCGGTCAGACGTGGAGCACCAGCTTCTCGACAAACTCGCTCAGCACACCCGGTGACACAACGGCTTATTATGAATCCGCAAACGCGGCAGCTCAGGTAAGCTCGGCTAACTGGGTAGCAACCAACGCACTTTACAAGCTCGGCATTGACCTTTCCGCTTACGCGGGACAGGAAGTGACCGTAACTATCGCAAGAACCGCGGCAGCTGACACCACTCAGGCTATTGTTCTTGCAAAGATAAAGCTTACAGTTCCCGGAACTGCAAGCCACAATCACACCTATAACAACAATCCTTGGGTATCTGTCGGTAAGAACAGACACATGAACTACTGTGATACCTGTGGACTTGAAAACGTATCCGACTGTGTAGCCGGAACGACGTATCTCAACGATTCCAACGTTCACTGGCTCACGTGTATCGGATGTAACGGCGTTATGGAAGGAAGCGTTTCCTCTCATAACATCGACACGAACGCTCCTTGTACGGACGGACAGAAGTGTACGGTATGTCAGTACGTAGCGGCAGAGCCTAAGGAATGTGTACCCGGCCCCGCAGCAACGTGTACCTCCGCACAGACGTGTACCGTATGTGGAAACGAGCTTGCAGCAAAGCTTCCTCATAACACAATTCAGGTAGACGCAAAGGCACCTACTTGTCTTGAAACGGGTTGGGATGCATACGAATACTGTCAGGACTGTGATTACACGACAAAGGGCGAAGAGCTTCCCACAGTTGACCATACGCGTCCCACAGAGTACGACTGTACGGTTGGATGCTTCTGTACAGTATGTAATACAGAGCTTGAGGCGGCAAAGGATGCTCATACTCCTAACGTAGACGAGTCCACGTGTGATACCGAGAAGTACTGTACGGTATGTAACACGGTGCTTGAGGCAAAGAAGACACATACACCTAACATTGACGCTCCTACCTGTACCGAGGACCAGAAGTGTAAGTACTGCGGTATGCTCATGCAGGAAAACCTCGGCGGACATACCGAGGGCGAGAAGGTTCTCCTTGCTCCTACCTGCGTAGCGGTAGGATCAAAGCAGATCTACTGTACGAGATGTGAAGAAAATCTCAGACTTGAGGAAATTCCCGCAACGGGCATTCATACTCCCGGAGATGAGGCAACGTGTACCGAGGCTCAGATCTGTACGATATGTCTCAATGTGCTTGTAGATGCTCTCGATCACGATTATATCGAGCACGAGGCACAGATACCTAACTGTCAGCAGATAGGTTGGAATGCATACCAGACGTGTAGCAGATGTGATTACACGACCAAGGTTGAGCTTCCCAAGACAGACCACAGCACTGTCTTCGTTCCTCAGGTAGACGCTACCTGCGGAGAGAACGGTCTTGAAGCTTACGAATACTGTACTGTCTGTGACTACACCACAAAGGGTGAGGCAGCGGTTATTCCCGCAACGGGTAACCACACGTACGACAACAACTGCGGCGACGCGGATTGTAACGTATGCGGACAGATAAGAACCGAATTCCCCTCCGAGCATACGCTCGGAACACCCGCAACCTGCGTAGCTCAGGCTATATGCTCGGTCTGCGGAACAAGCTACGGCGAGCTTTCAACGGTTCACGTTTACTCCAACGATTGCGGCGACCTTGTCTGTGACGTTGAAGGATGCGGACACACAAGAGACGCAAGCGAGCTTGTGCCCCATACTTATGATACAAACTGCGACGCAGAGTGTAACATTTGTAAGGCAATAAGAACCGACATCACTCACACGTGGAGTGAAGACTATATCACAAGCGAAGCTCAGCACTGGTATCAGTGTACGGTCTGCTCCGAAAAGAAGGAGGTCGCAGACCATGAGTATGACAACGCGTGTGACGCAACCTGTGACGCTTGCGGATACACAAGAACGGTTGGCGACCACGTAGTAGGAACACCCGCAACCTGCGAAAAGCAGGCAGTCTGCGGCGAGTGCGGAGCGTCCTTTGGAACTCTTGCACCTCATACGCCCGGAGCGGAAGCAACTTGTACGGATCCTCAGGTATGTACAGTCTGCGGAGAAACGCTTGCGACAGCAACGGGACACAGCCTTGAATATATTGCCGGTAAGGCGGCAACCTGTACGGAAACAGGTCTTGAAGAGGCACAGAAGTGTTCTGTTTGCGGATACATGATCGACAACAGCGGAAACGAGATCACAGAGCAGAAGGTAATTCCTTCGCTCGGACACACCGTAGTTACGGACGCAGCGGTAGATCCTACCTGTACGACCACGGGTCTTACAGAAGGCTCGCACTGTGAGGTTTGTAACGCAGTCCTCGTAGCTCAGCAGGTAATCGAGGCTGAGGGACACGACGAGGGCGCGTGGTCCACGATACTTGAAGCAACGTGTACGACAGACGGAACAAGAGAGCTCCGTTGTACCAAGTGCGGTAATCTTCTTGACAGCGAAACCCTTCCCGCAACGGGCCACGAATGGGGCGACGATGCAGAGGCAGGCTGGAACCAGACCAAGGCTCCTACCTGTGAGGCTGCGGGCGAAGAGACCCGTACGTGCGCTTGCGGACACGAGGAAACCCGCGTGGTAGCAAAGCTTGAGCACACGGCAACCGAGGAGTGGACGGTAATAGTTCAGGCAGGCTGTGATACCACGGGTACACAGATAAAGACCTGTCAGTACTGCGGAACGACCATGGAAACAGAGACCATTGAGGCTCTCGGACACAACCTTGTTGCAGGTGAGGTCGTAGCACCTACCTGTACGGCTGAGGGATACACCGTATACAGCTGTGACAGAGAAGGCTGCGGACACACCGAAAATAAGGACGTAACACAAGCAACGGGACATACCGAGCAGATAGTTCCCGGTAAGGATGCAACCTGTCAGGAAGCAGGATACACCGAGAGTGTGATCTGTAGCGTATGTCAGGCAATACTTACTCCCTCCATTGAGCTTCCCGCAAACGAGCACGATTGGGACGGCGGCGAAATAACCAAGGACGCAACGTGTACGGAGCAGGGAACAAAGCTCTACACTTGCTCGCTCTGTGGAGAAACAAAGACAGAGATCATCGAGATGATCGACCATGAGCTTGGTTATGCAACGAGCGAACAGCAGCACTGGAAGGCTTGTGCAAACTGCTCTTATACAGAAACAAGAGAAGACCACGCGTGGGTAGACGGCGTATGTACGACGTGTAGCTACTCCTGCGTACACACGGGCGGCAACGCAACCTGTGAGGTTCTTGCAGTATGTATCTACTGCGGCGAGTCCTACGGCTCACTTGCAGATCATACCGAGCAGACTATCACCGGTATGGCTCCTTCGTGTGAAGGCACGGGTCTTACGGACGGTGTTCAGTGTAGCGTATGTCAGGCATGGCTCACAGAGCAGGAAGAGATCGCCGCTCTCGGACACAATTATACAACTTATATACCCAACGGTGATGCAACCTGTACCACCGACGGAACAAAGACCGCTTACTGTGATAACGGATGCGGTAAAACAAGCGTACTTACGGATGAAGGCTCTGCAACGGGACACAACTACGACGGAGTAGAGTGGATAATCGACCTCGAGGCAACCTGTACGGAAAAGGGCTCCATGTCCAGATCCTGTGCAAACGGCTGCGGCGATAAGCAGACGCAGGAAATACCCGAAAAGGGACACGTTATCAGCACTGAGTGGGCAACAAAGACACCCGCAACGTGTACTGAGGCAGGAGTAGCGATCAAGAGCTGTACGGTATGCTTCGTCGAGCTCGAATCTCAGGCAATTCCCGCAACGGGACACTCTTGGGGCGACGATGCCGAGGCAGGCTGGATACAGACAACCGCTCCCGGCTGCACGACCGACGGTGAAGAAACCAGAGTTTGTGCTAACGGATGTAACACCTCCGAAACACGTCCCGTAGATCAGCTCGGACACACCGAGTCTGACTGGGTAGTAGACTACGAGGCAGACTGTGAGAACGCAGGAAGCAAGTACACCTACTGCGAGCGCTGCGGCGATACGCTTCAGACGGAAGAAATTCCCGCAACCGGACACGCGTACGTTGAGACGGGCAGAACACAGCCCACGTGTACCGCTACGGGTACTATCACGTACACTTGTGAAAACGGATGCGGTATTCCTAAGACAGAGTCCATTGACGCTCTCGGACATACCGAGGTAGAGATACCTGCAGTTGAATCCACTTGCACAAGCACGGGTCTTACGGCAGGCGTTAAGTGTGACGTTTGCGGCGTAACACTCACAGAGCAGCAGGAGACTCCCATGAAGGAGCATACTGAGGTAAGCATTCCTGCAGTCGGCGCAACGTGTACCGCAACGGGTCTTACCGAGGGTAAGAAGTGCTCTGAGTGTGGCGAAACGCTTGAGGAACAGCAGATAGTTCCCATGATTCCTCATACGACCACTGTTCTTCCCGGAACAGACGCAACATGTCTTGAAACCGGTATAGAAGAGGCATCTCAGTGTACGGTATGTAACAAGATGTTCGACCTCAGAGGAACAGAAATCACAGAACGCATAGTTCTCTCTGCTCTCGGTCATGACCACCAGTTCCTTGAAACTGTTGAGGCAGGATGTACCACGGAAGGTTATGATATTTATAAGTGCGTACGTTGTGACGACAGCTACGATGATAATTTCGTTGACGCTCTCGGCCACGACTACGACGATAACCTTGATACTGAGTGTAACAGATGCGGAGAGACAAGACTTCCTGACTGTGACCACGAATACGACAACGCGTGTGACGGCGTATGTAACATTTGCGGAACCACGAGAGTTCCCGCCGAGCACGTTCTTGACGACATCGAGGGCAAGGACGCAACCTGTACCGAGACGGGTCTTGAAGCAATTACAGAATGTACCGTTTGCGGACAGAAGTTCAACACAAACGGCGACAAGATAGACGAGCAGCCCGTAATCGAGGCTCTCGGCCACGATTACATTGACCACGAGGCTAAGGCGCCCAGCTGTACTGAAATCGGTTGGGATGCATACCAGACTTGCGGAAGAGAGAATTGCGGTTATACAACCTACAATGAGCTTGCGGCTCTCGGACACACCGAGGAGACTATGGCTGCGGTAGACGCAACGTGTACCACAACGGGTCTTACCGAGGGAACCAAGTGTAGCGTATGTCAGACTGTTCTCGTAGAGCAGGGTGAGATCCCCGCACTTGGACATCCCACGAAGGATGAGCTTCCCGCAAAGGCACCCACGTGTACCGAAACGGGTCTTGAGGCGGCTACGAAGTGTACGCTTTGCGGACAGATCTTCGACGCTGAAGGCAACGAGATAGAGGCACAGAAGGTAGTTGACGCTCTCGGACACAGCAACGATGACGTAGTAATCGCTCCTGACTGTACGAATGGCGGATACACAATGCACATCTGTACGGTTTGCGGCGAAGAAACCGCTGCAGCTGACAGCTTCACCGACGCGCTCGGTCATACTAATACTATTTGGATCACAACAGTCAAGCCCACGTGTGCTACTGAAGGCTCCAAGTTCGAGCTCTGTCTGACGTGCGGTGAAAAGACGGGTGCAACAGATACAATAGCAACCGTACCTCATACGTATGAGGATATGGTATCCCTGGCTCCCACTTGTACGGAAGCGGGATATACAAAGTCCATCTGTACCACTTGCGGAGACGAGCAGACAGCAACGCTTGACGCTACGGGCCATACAAGCACAGAATGGATAATCACTCAGGCTCCTACTTGTACGGATACGGGTCTTAAGGATGAGATCTGTATGGCGTGCGGCGCGGCAGTAACTGAGGACGTAGTAGTTGAGACGGTAGAGCACAACTACGTAACGACAAAGACCGAGGCTACTTGTACCACGAAGGGCACAACGACCGTAACGTGTACGGTCTGCGGTGATTCCTCCACTACCGAAACTGAGCTTGCGGCTCACGTTGGCGGCGGCTGGGTAGTTGAATCCGACGCGACCTGCACGGCGGCAGGCTCCAAGTACGAGGTATGCGCGGCTTGCGGACAGAAGACGGGCAAGACCGAGACGATAGAAGCTCTCGGACACGTTGAATCTGCGGCTGTAACGGCTCCCACCTGCACGGCTGACGGTTACACCACCTACACGTGTAGCGTATGTAACGCGACCAGAACAGAGACCGCAACCGGCTCTGCAACGGGTCACATAAGCGGCGGCTGGATAATTGATTCCGAGGCAAGCTGCACGACCGAAGGCGCAAGACACGAGGTCTGCTCGGTATGTAAGGTAACGATGAATACCGAGACCATCGGCAAGACGGCTCACAACTACGTAACTACAGAGACAGAGTCCACGTGTACCACGAAGGGCACGACGACCACGACCTGTACGGTTTGCGGTGACACCACCACATCCGAGAAGGAGCTTGCGGACCACGTAAGCGGCGGTTGGGTAGTTGATGCTGAACCTACGTGCACAACAACCGGCTCCAAGCACGAGGTATGTAAGAACTGCGGCGGCGAGACGGGTAACACCGATACGATCCCCGCTCTTGACCACAGCTACGTAACGGTTGAGACAGAATCCTCCTGTACGGTTGCAGGTACAATAACGACAACCTGTACGGTTTGTGGAGACACATCCACAACAGAAAAGGCTCTTGCAGCTCACGTTGGCGGCGGCTGGATAATTGAAACCCAGGCAACGTGTACAACCGACGGCTCCAAGTATGAAATATGCGGTGTTTGCGGAACAAGGACGGGTAACACCGAGACTATCTCCGCAACAGGACATAATTACACAAGCGTTACCACAGAGCCCACTTGTACGGACGGTGGAAAGACCGTCTATACATGTACGGTATGTGGCGACACCTACACCGACAATGAGGTTGGTGCAACAGGCCACGTAAGCGGCGGCTGGGTAGTAGAAAGCGAAGCAACCTGTACGGCTACGGGCTCCAAGTACGAGATATGCGGAGTTTGCGGCGCGAGAATGGGTGAGAGCGTAACTATTGACACAGTTGACCACAGATACGTAGCAAAGGTAACTCTTCCCACGTGTACGGCAGAAGGATACACGACCTACACCTGTGAGACGTGCTTCGGAAGCTACACCGATAACACGGTAGAAGCAACCGGTCACGTTGAAAGCGATTGGCTCGTTGACCAGGCAGCAACCTGCGAGACGAACGGACAGAAGCACACCGTATGTACGGTCTGCGGAGCAACGGTGAAGACCGAGACTATAACTGCAGAGGGACACAATAACACAACTACCGTTATTGCACCCACCTGCACGACTCAGGGCTACACCATCACAACGTGTACCGTTTGCGGTACGTCCTCCAACAGCGACTACGTACAGGCGGCTCATACTCCCGTCACCGACGCGGCAGTCAGCGCAACCTGCACAGCACCCGGACTTACCGAGGGCGAGCATTGTAGCGTTTGCGGATTCGTAATGACCGCACAGAGCGTTGAGCCCATGCTTGAGCACACCTACTCCGGTGAGTTTGACACCGACTGTGACGTATGCGGCGCTGAGAGAGCTATAACGGGCTGTGAGCACAACTACGGCGGATGCCTTGGCACGACCTGCCAGAACTGCGGACACGTAAGAGTAGCTCCCGGTCACGTAGAGATAATCGTTCCCGGATATGCGGCAACCTGCGAGGACACGGGACTTACAAACGGCACGAAGTGTGCAGTATGTAACCTCACCGTGACCGAGCAGACGGAAATTCCCGCCAAGGGACACACGGCTAATATTGCAAACGCAACCTGCACGCAGAACAGCATTTGCGTGGATTGCGGAATAACACTTTATTATGCTATTGGACACGGTCAGGGCGGCACTACGTGGGAGACCGTCGTAGCGGCTACCTGTACGGTTGAAGGCGTTGAGAGAGAACTCTGTAACGACTGTGGCGCATTTACGGGCAAATACCGTGCAACCGATAAGGCAGCTCATGCTGAGAGCGCATGGATAACCGACGCTGAAGCGACCTGCGGAACGGACGGACAGAAGCACACTGAATGTACGGCTTGCGGAACAGTTATCAACACAGAAGTAATTTCTGCAACGGGCGCACACACGGGCGGCAAGGCAACCTGCCAGAGCCAGGCAACGTGTTCTGTCTGCGGTACGCTTTACGGCGAAGTAGGAGAGCATACACCCGGCGCCGAGGCAACCTGCGCTAACGCACAGTACTGTACGACCTGCGGAACCGAACTGGCTTCCAAGACGGAGCACAGCTTCATGGCGAGCGACATCGTAACTCAGCCCACGTGTATCGCACAGGGCGAGATCAGAAAGGTCTGCAGCTGCGGAGCAGAAACCATCGAGCTTATCCCCGCAACGGGAACTCATACACCCGGTGCACCCGCAACCTGCACTGAGGGACAGATCTGTACTGTATGTCAGCAGATCCTTGTCAACGCTACGGGACACAAGGGCGGCAACGCAACCTGCATGGCTCAGGCAACATGTTCTGTCTGCGGTGAAAAGTACGGCAGAGATGATGAAAATGCACATAGCTACACCAATAGCTGCGATGAATACTGTAACGAGTGCGGCCTCCAGAGAGCGGCAAGCCACAATGAAACAACGGTTACAGGTCAGAAGGCAACCTGCATAGAGGACGGACTTACCGACGGAGTAATGTGCTCCGCTTGTGGAGAAATTCTCGTAAAGCAGGAAGTAATCAAGGCTACCGGACACAGCTTCACGGGTGATACCTGCGACAACTGCGGTACGACGAGATGCGCAAGACACGTCTATGACAACAGATGTGACGCAATCTGTAACAATACGGGATGCGGATACGAAAGAGAAGTAATCAACCACTACTACACGAGCGACTGTGACGCTGATTGTAACGAGTGCGGTGCTACGAGAGTAGCAGGCAAGCACACTTACTCCAACGCTTGTGACACGACTTGTGACGAGTGCGGTGCTACAAGAACGGTAGGTGCTCATACTTACAGCTACGCGTGCGACGCGATCTGTAACGAGTGCGGTGCTACGAGAACGGCAAGTCACATTCCTACGGGCGCAACCTGTAAGGATAAGGCAACCTGCTCTATCTGCGGCATAGTATGCGGAGATACAACGAGCGAGCATAGATACGACAACTCCTGCGATATTTACTGTAATGATTGCGGCGAGCAGAGAACTGCAACTCACTCCTACAGAGATGCAAGCGACGGCTTCTATCACTGGACAGAATGTAGCACTTGCCACGCAAAGAAGGATGTAGAGGCTCACGTTTACGAAAATGATTGCGACAGCACGTGTGCTTGCGGATACGAGAGAGTAACGGCAGGTCATACCTACGACAATGCTTGTGACGTTGACTGTAACGAGTGCGGCGCGACAAGAACAGCGGCTCACAGATACTCCAACGCTTGTGACAGCATCTGTGACGAGTGCGGAGATACCTCCAGAGTAGTTGAGGACCACGTATACGATTACGCTTGCGACACAACGTGTAACGAGTGCGGAAACGTAAGAGTTGCTGAGCACAGCTATGATAACGCTTGTGACGCAGATTGTAACGAGTGCGGCGAGGAAAGAGCAGCGGCTCACGCTTACGACAACGATTGCGACGAGACGTGTAACACCTGCGGTGATAAGAGAGCCGTTGAGCACAAGTTCAGCGAGCAGAAGCACAATAGCGCAGGACACTGGCTCGTATGCGAGTGCGGTAAGACCTCTGAATACAGAGATCATATCTACGCAAACAACTGCGCAGATCTTGACTGTGACGAGTGCGGATTTGCAAGAAGCGAGGAAGACCTTGCAGAGCATGAATACAGCGGCGACTGCGACGATACCTGTAACGGATGCGGCGAGGTAAGAACTCCCGAGCATACGTACTCTTACGACTGTGACGTAACCTGTAACAAGTGCGGCAGCGTAAGAGAGGTTGACGAAAACAGCCACGTATTCGAGTTCACGTGTAGCCAGAAGTGCTACTACTGTGACTTTACTGACACGACCAGAGAGCACGTATACGACCACGGATGTGACGTAACGTGTAACAACGGCTGTGGATACGTAAGAATTCCCGAGCCTCACGTTTACTCGGCAGACTGCTCTGTAAACTGCGCTATATGTAACGCAAAGAGAGAGGTTCCCGTTGACGCTCATACCTTTGAGTTTGATTGCTCCGAAAGATGTATGTACTGTGACTACACGAGAACGGACGTATCTCATAAGGTATCCAGCAGCTTCACAAATGATGCAGAGAGCCACTGGAAGGAGTGTACGGTTTGCGGTAAGCTCATGACTAAGGTCATACCTCATAACTACTACAACTATGTAGATCTTGGTGATGGAACTCACCAGATGGAATGCCGTAACTGTAAGTACATCTCAACGGCTGAGCATACCTACAAGGATGGCAAGTGTTCAAAGTGTAAGGCAGTTGAGCCCGTAGAGACGATGGCGGCAATACTTCCCGAAAAGTCCAAAGAGGACGAACAATAAAAAAATCCAAGTGCCCCGAGGGGCACTTGGTAAAGATAAATCCCATGCGGCTTGCCGCATGGGATTTATCTTTTATATTCTTCTGACTTGAATATCAAGGGGGAGCTGATTTTTATGCTTTTCTATTACTCTGTCCACCTCGGAGGGTGCTTCGGTCGTAAATATAAACACCTGATTTGTAATTTTTGCGTCCGAGAGCTTGTCTTGTCTGTCAGACATGCACGTTGGCAGGCTGTTGTATATAATATTTCTGTGCTGATATTCGCGGACGATCGGGAAGGTAAAGCCTCTGCGGTCGGAAAGCAACAGGGGCTTTTGAATATTGCCGTCCTTGCAGTCGCTTATATACTTGTCGCAGGCATCACAGCCGTAAAGGTCGCGTATGATACACTTTTCAAGCGTCATGAGCGGAAGCCTGCCGTAGACTATGACCGCCGTGTCGCCCGAAATATCGCGTATCTGCGGCAAGGTCAATTCGGGGGATAAGGTTATGCTTGTGATCCCCAGCTCTTCAAGAGCGGCTACGGAATAATTGTTTGTCACGTTGAACCGAAAGTCGCCGTAAATTTGAAGTCCTTTGCCCTCAAGTAAAGAAATATTGCCGATGTTTCCGACGACAGCGCAGTCAGCACCCATATTTATTGCCTCGTCTATCATGTGCGTGACCTGCTCCTTTTCGGAGTCAAAAATCACGGGAGGCAGAATAAATCCGTCGGCGCGGCTTTCGTATCTTTCAAGAGGCAGGAATGTCTTATCAAAATACTGCCTTGCGGTGTCCGTTATCTGCGGCGCAAACAAAAATCTTCCGATTTTTTGCTTTGCTTTTTTGCCCGAAGGCTTTGATATGTTTGCCGATACGAGCTTTGGTATGCTCTTATCCGTCAATGCGTCGGTCAGCCTTTGGACGGCGTCGCGGCGCAGACTGTTGAGCCGGGAGACGGGGAGCATTACGTTGTCATCAAGTGAGATGTCTGCGCTGCCCAATTCAAACGGAGTGTCACCCAGCTTTGACATACTGCGGATAACGCAGTCGCGGTCAATGGGGGAGTTTATCGCCTCCATAGGGATATCTCCGCTTGCGGACACGGTCACGCCCTTGCAGGTGAGTGTCAAGGACGCGGGCGTGTCTTTTTTCAGAGAAACTTGCATATCTATCGGTACTTTGCGCGTGATTTTTGTAAATTTATCGGCGGAATGCGATGCGCTCTTGTCCGCATCCGAGCGGATACCGAGCATTTTTTTGTTTATATTTCTTGTAAAATATCCGTCCGTAAAGCCGCCGCGCGAGAATATATCCGCGAGCGTCTGCATTTCCTTTTGGGTTGCGTTTCTGCCCTCGTCAAGCAGCGTGCGCCATACTCCCGTCACCGTGCGGACGTATTCGGGGGACTTCATTCTGCCCTCGATCTTGAGCGAATGAACGCCCGAGCTGAGAATTTCTGTGACGTGCGTGGCAAGAGACAAATCCTTGAGCGACAAAGGATATTTGTTGCAGCTCGGCTCTCCCGCGCAGGAATAGGGAAGTCTGCACGGCTGGGCGCAGAGACCGCGATTTCCGCTTCTGCCGCCGACTATTGATGAAAACAGGCATTGTCCCGAGTGGGAGACGCAAAGTGCGCCGTGAGTGAAAATCTCCACCTCAAGGGGATTTTCACTCACAAGGGTCTTTATATCCTCAAGCGATAGCTCACGCGCAGGAACGAGCCTTGAAAAGCCAAGCTTTTGCAGAGCAACACCCGCCGCGGCGTTGTGCGCCGACATCTGCGTGCTTGCGTGAAGCTCCATTTCGGGCATATACGAGCGAAGAAGAGCCGCCGCGCCCAAATCTGCGACGATAAATGCGTCAACTCCGCACTCTGCCATTTCCTCCGCACATGACAAAAAGCCCTCTCTTTCCTTGTCGAAAAGCAGGGTGTTGAGGGTGGTATATACCTTGACGCCGTACGCGTGTGCAAGCCTTACACACTCGGACATTTCCTCGCGCGTAAAATTTGTTGCGTTGATACGGGCATTAAAAGAGGTGCCGCCCACATAAATTGCGTCGGCACCTCCGTCAATAGCCGCAAGGAATGCAAGCTTGTCGCCTGCGGGGCTTAAAAGTTCGGGAAGATTTTTATGTATCATTCCAAAAGAGAGCCTTTCCGTTTCGGATTTGTGATTATCAGATATCTGTGAACGTAAGAAGGTCAAACATCTCTCCAACGCGGCTTCTGCCCGTCTTTGAGTTGTTGTCTGCGGGAGCGGAGTCCTCGGGCTTTGCGTCGGGCTCTGCCTTGGGAGCCTCGGGAGCGGCCTGCTTATAGACCTCACCGTGGAACATAAGTCTCTTGTTTTCTGCCTGGAGGCGAGCGCACTCCTTCTCGGTCTTTTCGAGGTTCTTTTCAAGGAGAGCAAGCTTTTCTTCAAGGACGACGCGCTTTTCCTTTTCGTCGTCAAGGTCGGACACAAGTCCCTCAAGCGCTTCCTTCATTTTTACCTTGTCCGCGCAGTAGTCGAGCGCGCAGAGCAAAGCGGCCTCTATCTTGGAGCAGTTCTGGCTCTTGAGAAGGATAGAGCGAACGCGTCTGTCAAGTATTCCGACGACCTTCTCAACCTCCTCGGAGGGAGCATCCGAGACGACGCTCAGCTCCATGTCTGCTATCGTGATTGTGTATTTCTGCTTCATATAAACCGCCTTTCTTCGTCTTTGCCAAGACGTTGTAAATTTTCTCTTTTTGCCTTTGTTTTCAAAATTTTACTTGCAAAACTCATATAACTGTTGTATAATTAAAATGGTATATTGCAAATTGCTTACTCTTAGTTATATTATAATACAAAAATATAAATTTTTAAAGTCCTTTTGCAAAATTTTTTGACTGAAAGTGAAAAAAATTATGAGTATTTTCGCAAATCACAAGAAAATAGTAGTGAAGGTGGGCTCGTCGACGCTTATGCACAGCACGGGAAATCTCAATCTGCGCAGAATAGAGCTGCTTGTAAAGACGTTGTCCGACCTCAAAAACTCGGGCAAGGACATAATACTCGTGTCCTCGGGTGCGGTGAGTGCGGGAATATCAAAGTCGGGACTTGGACACAGACCCTACTCGCTTGAGGAAAAGCAGGCGATGGCGTCTATCGGTCAGTCTGAGCTTATGAAGATATACGACAGATTTTTCTCGGATTACGGACATACCGTCGCGCAGATACTCATGACGCGTGACGTAGTGGATATGGACAACCGCCGTGTTGCCGCGGAGAATACGTTTAAAACGCTTCTCTCGATGGGCTGTATTCCGATAGTAAACGAAAATGACGCGGTGTCCACCGACGAGCTGGGACAGTTTGGCGGAAACGATATTCTGTCGGCGCACGTGGCAAGACTTTGCCACGCGGATTTGCTTGTAAATCTGTCCGACATTGACGGGCTTTTTGACAGTGACCCGAGAAAGAACCCCGATGCAAGACTTATCCCCGTCGTTGACGATATTGAAAAATATGTGTCCTGCGCAGGAGGTGCGGGAAGTGACGCGGGAACGGGCGGCATGGGCGCAAAGCTCGTTGCGGCACAGATGGTCACAAGCATCGGAATTCCCATGTTTATAACCAACGGCTCAAATCCCGAAATCCTTTACGACGTGCTGGACGGTAAGGCAAGGGGCACGTATTTTGAGGCGAAATGAATGTGAAGATAACTTTTTTGAGAGGAGGAAACAGCTTATGACAGACGAGACCTACGTAAACGGTGAAATAACGGACGAGATCCAAAAAGACAGTGAAACAGTAACCGAGGCTACAAGCGAGAGTGAGACGGCTGAGCAGCCAAAAGCTCAAGCTGACACAGAGACTGCCGACCTGACCGACGCGGCGGCAGAGACGGACGGGCATACGTCAAAGCATTCCTCCGAGAATAAGGGCGGTGCATATATACATCTCGGTTGTGACGACGGTGAGATACTTTGCGGCGTGCTTGAAAAATACGGCTTTCCCTTCGTTCAGTACAACTCAAAGGCTGACGTGACCGAGCTTCATAACAGCATCGGTGGGGCAAGAATTGCTGTAATAATAGAATCCGACGACGTAATTGAGGGCAACAGAATAATGGCGTACCAGGTGCGCGAGGCGCTTGCGCGCAAACGTGAGGTCGTCATAATCTGCAAAAGAGATTACACCGATTTCTCGCGTAAATTTGACGGTGAGGAGAATATACTCGTAATAAAGAACTACACGCCCGCAGAGGTGTTCCACTTGCTTTTTATTGAAAAGCTTTGCAAAATTCCCGAGCTTTGCGAGGGCGTGCGACGCGGACGCGACGATTACGGTAATATTATTCATCACGCGACGGAGGCGTGGCGCGGTGTACCCGCGTCCGAAAAATATATAGCGGACCATTATCTGTTGGGAGACGTTCTCCCGAAGCTATCAAAGCAGGCGGTGTTCTGGTATACACGCGCAAGGGAGCACGGAAGTCTGCGCGCCATAGTTGCGCTCGGAGACTGCTATTTTGCGGGAAACGGCTGTCCGCAGAACAGAAAAAAGGCGTACGAGCTTTACTGCGAGGCGGCAGAGCATAACACCCCCGAGGGACTTTACAAGCAGGGCAAATGCAAGCTTGAGGGCGAGGGAACGGAGATAGACTACGAGGGCGCGTACAAGTGCCTCTCCTCGGCCGTCGCGCTCAAAAAGGACTGCTTTGAGGCGGAGTATTATCTCGGCGTTTGCTACCGCGACGGACACGGAACGGAGAAGTCTCACCATGATATGAAGGCGCATTTTCTGCGCAGCGCAAAGGGAAATTTTTTGCCCGCACTCGTGGAGCTTGGCGACTTGTTCTCGGATAACTCAACGGACGAATATAACCCCACTCTCGCGTTTGAATATTACGGCAGAGCCGCAGCTGCGGGAAGCACGCACGCGTTATACAGAAAGGGAATTATGCTGTCCTCGGGAGAGGGCTGTGAGAAAAATGAGGCAGAGGCGTTTGAGTGCTTCAAGGCGGGCGCGGAGCAAAAAAATCTGTCCTGCCTTTGCTCGCTCGGTATATGCTACGAGTTTGGCGTGGGATGTGAGTACGACTACAAGCGCGCGTTTGAATGTTACCAGACGGCGTCTGACGGAGCGCACCCTGCGGCTACGAACAATCTCGGCGGCTGCTATTACTACGGCCACGGCGTAAAGCAGGACAGACAAAAGGCGCTTGAGCTTTTTGAGAGGGCGTCTCTTTTCGGTGACGCAAACGCAACCACCCGTCTCGGACTTTGCTATGAGTCGGGAACTGACTGCGAAAAGGATATAAAGAAGGCGTTTTCATATTTCTCCCGAGCCGCACAGGAGAATAATCCCATAGCGGCGTATAAGACCGCACTTTGCTATGAGTCGGGAGACGGAGTTGAGAAAGATTTCAAGCGCGCGTACGAATATTTTTTGCGCGCCGCAAGGCTTGGACACACCGAGGCAATGTGGCACACGGCAAATTATCTCTCCGACGGCGTAGGCACGCCTGCGGACGTTTGGGAGGCTTACAAGTGGTATTCAAAGGGTGCGGAGGCAGGACACGCGGACTGTTACCTCCAGATGGCGCACTTCTCCTTTAAGGGAATAGGCACGGGAAAAAATTATACGAGGGCGTACTATTGCTACGGCAAGGCGTACGAGCTGCTCTCCAAAAAGGGACGCAGCAAAATGACCGCCGATATTGCTCTGCGCATAGGCGTATGTAATTTGCGTGCACTCGGCACGAAGGAAAACAGAGTGGCGGCGCTCGAATGGTTTAAAAAGAGCGCGGCGGGAGAAAATACGGACGCGATATTCCTCTGCGGCGAGAGCTATTATTACGGCTCGGGCTGTGAGCAGAACGCCGTTACGGCGGCGCAGTACTACACTCTTGCGGCAAAGGAAGGACACGCTCGTGCACTCATTGCGCTTGCGCGCTGCTATGAGGACGGCTTTGGCGTCGAGAAAAATATCAAGAGAGCGGTCATGCTCTACAGAAAAGCGGCGGAGCAGGGTAATGCGGAGGCTGAGTACAGTATAGCGCGTATCATATATGAGAACGGCGGCAGTGCCGACACCTCGCGCGACGCACTCTTCCGCGCGTCAAACAAGGGACATATCTGCGCAATATTGCTGCTTGGTAAATTTTACGAGGGCGGACACGGCCTCCCCGAAAACATGGACAAGGCGGCAGAAAAATATCTCCACGCGATAGCGCTTGGCATGGCAAAGCAAAAGATGCTTCTGTTCTCCATGCCCGAAAGAGATATTGAAAAGCGCGAGAGAATACGAAAGACCTCGGTTGAGGCAACGTACAGACTTGGGCTTTTGAAGGGCTATCACGCAAGAAGCGCGGAGGACTACACTCAGGCGTTTGAATATCTTGCTGGAGCAGCGGCAACGGGCTCGCATGACGCTCAAATTGAAATTGCAAGGATATATGCCGCGGGAGGTGACCTCCAGGCGTATTTCCGCGCGGACAAGTCCACGGATATCCCCGACAGTAAGGCGGTCGGCGATGCTATGAACAAGCTCGGCGACGCGTGGTACGATGGTAAGCCCTTGCTTTCAAAGAATGACCGCGCCGCACTTAAATGCTACAGAGTGGCGGCAGAGCTTGGACACGCGGACGCGGCGTACAGTCTTGGCTGGTGCCTGCGACACGGCGTAGGCTCAAAGGTCGACGATATAGAGGCGGCAAAATGGCTCAAAAAGGCGGCGGACATGGGCAATATGCACGCTATGTATAGCTACGGTCTCTGTTGCGAGGAGGGAAGCGGTATGGAGCATCCCAACCTCCGCGAAGCGGCAAGCTATTACAGAAAAGCCGCAGCCGCAGGTCACGCGGACGCCAAAAAACGCCATTTGAAAATAGCAGGGAAGTAAGGTTTTTGAGGATAAGAATGTGGGAAAACCTTTTTTGAAAAAAAGGTTTTCCCACACCCTTTCCAAAAAACTCCCCCCAAATATTTATAGAGAGCCCATTTTGTGATTGGAAATGGTGCATCCTCATCCGTCACCTTCCCCCACTTGGGGAAGGCAAATGCGCCGAAGGTGCGCGGGGTAGGGGAGATTTTTAAGAGGGGTGAGGGGGTCGGCAGATTTTGAGGTTGACGAGTTGCTTTGCAAATCGGCATTCGCAAAATCAACGTCCCTCCCCCTCTTAAACGGTGTTTTGGTTACTTTGTCACTGTTGACAAAGTAACATATACCCCTTGACAAAAGAATATATATATGCTATAATCAAACAGTAAATCCAAACGCTATGACAAGAACAAGTAACAAAGTAACCCCCGATACAGAAAGTTGTCGGTTGATGCGAGACAAACGGGAGCCTTTGCGAATACATCTTCGAGCATCATACCGAATGGCGCGAAAAAACGCGATGAAGTAGGCTATGACGGGCACTCCCGTTACAGAGTTATGCCGACAACTCGGCTGATGAGGTCTTTTCGGTAACGAAAGGATGAATCAAGGTGGTAACGCGATAATTCGCCCTTGTTCGTAGTATAACTACGAACAAGGGCATTTTTTGACCTTTGAAAAATCCTCCAATACTGCGGTTCTCCTTGTGTGCAGCTCGACGCAGGAAACTCGCTTGCGCATTGGAATGCGGTCGCTTCTTGAAAAAGCGACTTAAAAACTTCTAAAAATATTTTATCCGAATAAAAGTACACAAACGAAAGGAAATAAAACAATGGCAATGAAAATTTACGACGAGCTCGTCGCGCGCGGCCTTATCGCGCAGGTAACAGACGAGGAAGAAATCAAAAACATGATCAACGAGGGCAAGGCTACCTTCTACATCGGCTTTGACCCCACAGCAGACTCTCTGCACGTAGGTCACTTCATGGCGCTTTGCCTTATGAAGAGACTTCAGATGGCAGGCAACCGTCCCATCGTGCTTATCGGCGGCGGTACGGCTATGGTTGGAGACCCCTCGGGCAGAACGGATATGCGTCAGATGATGACAAAAGAAACAATCCAGCACAACTGCGATTGCTTCTACAAGCAGATGAGCCGCTTTATTGAGTTCGGCGAGGACAAGGCTATCATGGTAAACAACGCGGATTGGCTTCTTGACCTCAACTACGTTGAAGTCCTCCGTGACGTTGGCGCGTGCTTCTCGGTAAACAGAATGCTCACCGCGGAATGCTACAAGCAGAGAATGGAGAAGGGTCTTTCCTTCCTTGAATTCAACTACATGATAATGCAGTCCTACGACTTCTACCACCTCTACAAGACCTACGGCTGTAATATGCAGTTCGGCGGTGACGATCAGTGGTCGAATATGCTCGGAGGCACGGAGCTTATAAGACGTAAGCTCGGCAAGGATGCATACGCTATGACAATCACTCTCCTTCTCAACTCCGAGGGCAAGAAGATGGGTAAGACGCAGTCGGGCGCCGTTTGGCTTGATCCCGAAAAGACGTCTCCCTACGATTTCTACCAGTACTGGAGAAACGTAGGTGACGCAGACGTGCTCAAGTGCATCCGAATGCTCACCTTCCTCCCCATGGAGCAGATAGAGGATATGAACGGCTGGGAGGGCTCGCAGCTCAACACCGCAAAGGAGATACTCGCTTACGAATTGACGAAGCTCGTTCACGGCGAAGAGGAGGCAGAGAAGGCTCAGGCTTCCGCAAAGGCACTCTTTGGTGCAGGCCCCGGCGCGGATATCCCCACGGCAACGCTTACCGATGAGGACTTTGTTGACGGCGCGGCAGACATTCTCACGATGCTTGTAAAGAGCGGTCTTGTCAAATCAAGGTCCGAGGCGCGTCAGGCAGTTCAGCAGGGCGGAGTATCGGTTGAGGGTGACAAGATCACCGACATCCGCGCAAGCTTTACCCGTGAGCAGATAGCAGGCGGATTGCTTCTCAAAAAGGGTAAGAAGTCCTTTATGAAGATAATTTGCTGATACGGAGGCATCGGTAACGCTTCTTGAATTTTGTCAAAAATAACAAAAAAACGCGTTATATTTTGCACAAGATTGTCCCAAAAATCAAAAGGGTTTTCCACAGTTTTGCCTGTGGAAAACCCTTTTTTGTTGTTGAAAAGTGGCGCTTTCCCTTTGCCTACGGACAAGTAATTGTTGAAAAGTCTGTTGGAGTTGCGGAAAACCCTTTTTTTACCTGTTTGTTATTTTTTTGTCTTAAATCGTGCAGATGAGCTTCTCAAGCGAGGCGTATCCGTTGCGCGAGAGCTTTAATTCAAGGTCAGCCTTTCGGCACCTGTCAAGCATGATTTTCAGTCTGTCAACTCCTCTGCGCGACCTGAGCAGGAGAGATACCTTGTACTCGTGCATTTTCAGAAATTCGGATATTTCCCGGGACGTCATGCCGTCTGCGGCAAGCAGCTCTACGGAGAGCGCGTCGCATATATTCGAGGTGATCTCGCTCATTATGAGAATGGGATCAACGCGGCGGAATTTCATGTCCGACAGTACGGCGAGCGCATCCTCGCGCTTGCCTGCCGTCAAGGCGTTTGAAAAGGCAAACGTGTCAAATTCCGTGGCGGATACGGAAACCAGCTTTACGTCCTGCGCATTTACCTCGTTTCTGCCCTGCGAGAGCGTATAGAAGGATATTTTATCCGTCTCGGACGCGAGCGTAAACATATCTCTGCCGCATCTCTCGACCGTCAGCGCGCAGACCTCGGGAGAGGCGGAGACACCGTTGTGAGCGTAATGCTTGCCCACCCACGTCACAAGTCGGGCGGGGGTGCTCTTTTCAAAATAAACGGGAGTGAGATATTCGGAGAGTGTGTCGAGCAGCTTTGACGGGCGCTTTGGAAGGAACCCGTAGTCAAAGCGGTCGGAGGGGACGCTGATTATTACCGTGTTATAGTCGTATTCGTCAAGCGAAGAGAGAACGCGGCACAGCTCCTCTATTTCGGGAGGCTCAAAGGAATTCAGCTCAAGTCCCGTGACGGTGATAAGCTTTCTGTCCGTCATCATGGGCATAGGCATGATAGCGTCAAGCAGAGCTTCGGGGGAGTAGGAGAGAGCGTCGAGCTTCATTTCGTTGAACATGGACAACGTCTCGTCGGGCGAGATTGCCTCCTTTGCTACGGACATGGCGTAGGCTTTAAGATAGTCCTCCTCGCCAAAGAGCAGATATGCCTTGTTGGGCGACGATTTTATTTGCTTGCGAAAATCCGCTTCCTTTAAAATGTTCATGCGGCTCCTCCTTTCCTTTTGCTATGCTATAATTATACCATTTTGTCACGCCTCCGTCAAGAGTGAATTGTCAAAGTTATCCTATTGACTTATAGGGTTAATTGTGGTAATATATTTTTGTTTATGTTCAGAATTGGAGAAAAATATGTCAGAGACGAAGCTTTTAGAACACAAGGAAAATAAAATGGGCACGCAAAAGATATGGAAGCTTATAGTTACCATGTCGCTCCCTATGGTCGTGTCCATGATAATACAGGCGCTTTACAACGTAGTTGACAGCCTTTTCGTTGCAAGCATCTCACCCGAGCAGCTTGAGTTTAACGCGGTCAACCTTTCGTTCGCGGCGCAGAACTTCATTATTGCCGTGGCAACGGGAACGGGCGTCGGTATAAACGCGCTGCTCTCCAAGAGCCTTGGCGAAAAAAATCACGAAAGAGCGCAGAAAATAGCAAACAACGGCGTCTTTTTGGCTCTGTGCAGCTATATCGTTTTTCTTGTCCTCGGACTTACGCTCACCGAGCCGTACATGAGAATAATGACGGACAACGAGCAGGTAATAGAATACGGTAAGCAGTATTTGTTTATTTGCTACGTCGGCTCGTTCGGCGTGTTTGGACAGATAGTAATGGAGAGGCTTATGATTTCCACGGGAAAAACGCATCTTTCCATGATAACGCAGGCAGTCGGCGCGATAATCAATATAATTTTTGACCCCATTTTCATATTTGGATTTAATATGGGCGTCAGCGGAGCGGCTCTTGCGACGGTGCTCGGTCAGGTGATAGGCTTTATCGTGGGAATTATCCTACACGTAAAGTTCAACCGTGAGGTCAAGCTCTCTGTCAGAGGCTTCCGCCCCGACGGAAAAATGATAGGCAAAATATATGCTATCGGTATTCCGTCAATAGTCATGGCGTCGATAGGCTCGGTAATGAACGTAATATTCAACAACATTCTGTATTCCTTCGCGCATCCCATAGGACAGTACGCGCAGAACGCGTTTGGTGCGTACTTCAAGCTGCAGAGCTTCGTTTTGATGCCGATATTCGGACTTAACAACGGTCTCGTTCCGCTTATTGCCTTCAACTACGGAGCGCAGAAGAGAAAAAGAATGGTGACTGCGATGCTTATAGGCGGTGCGGCGGCAACGGTTTATATGTTTATCGGACTTGCCGTGTTTGAAATATTCCCCGAGCAGCTCGTCAGACTGTTTATAGAGAACAGTCAGGCGGTGGATATTGCGGTATATACCATGAGAATTGCCGCGCTTTCGTTCGTGTTTGCGGGAGTTTGTATCGTGATGGGCTCGATTTTCCAGGCGCTTGGAAAGAGTATTTTTTCAATGTTTGTGTCTATCGCGCGACAGCTCGTGGTGCTTGTCCCCGCAGCGTACTTGCTTGCAAAAACGGGCAACGTCAACCTCGTGTGGTGGTCGTTTCCGATTGCAGAGGTTATGTCGCTTATCATGTCGGTGATTTTCTTTGGGGTGATTTATAAGAGGATTATTTCCAAAATTCCGGAATAATTGGTTTTTATGCTACTTTGCCAATAGCGGCAAAGTAACCAAAACGCCACTTAAGAAGGGGAGGGGATTTGATTTTGAGAACGCCGACTTGCAAAGCAACTCGACAACCCCAAAATCTGCATACCCCCTCCCCTCTTAAGAAACTCCCCACCCCGCGTGCCTTCGGCGCGCTTAAAAGGTGAAGCCATTTGGGGAGATAACCTACACCGTTGGAAAAGCAAATCATTTTTCATATAAAAAAGCCTCCGATACGGAGGCTTTTTTTCTTAATTTTACTCAACGATAAGAGGCTTTATCTGAGCGAGAAGCTCATCTGCTTTATCTCCCTCGTACGTGAGCTTTATGGGCTGACGAAGGTCAAGGCTGAAAATGCCGAGAATGGACTTTCCGTCTACCTTATAGCGACCGGACTCAAGGTCTACGTCTCCGTCAAAGCCGACGAGAATATTTACGAGCTTATAAACGTCATTGATTTCCTTTAAGCGAATATTTACCGATACCATAATTTTGTACCTCCTTGAATTTTGACTGCAGCGCAGCCGTCTAATGCTATTATATAACATAAAAAATAAATTGTCAATAGATGTAAAAAGACGAAAAGCACAAAAATTTGTTGCTTTTATGATACAAAGATGATATAATTAACTTATATTACGAAAGGAGGGCGGACAAGTGAGAGATTTTGGCGCAAAAAGACATCACCCCATAACCGAAACCGTATATTTCCTCTCAGTCATTTTAGTGACATTTTTTGCCATGCATCCTATAGTGACGCTTATCTCCTTTGTCGGACTTCTTTCATTTCTCGCGTTTTTGAGAGCACCGCGCGGACTGTGGCGCGAGATTTTGTTCGCCTTGTCCTTTGGCGCTTTGGTGTGTGTATTCAATCCTTTGTTTTCGCAAAAGGGAGCGACGGCGCTTTTCTATATCGGCACGCTGAAAATCACGCTTGAAGCCCTCTTGTACGGCGGACTGCTCGGAGCTGTCCTGGTGCTTGCAATATTCTGGTTCAAGCTTCTCTCGGGCAGTCTTGATTCGGGACGGGTGCGTGCCTTGTTTGGAAAGCGCGCACCGCGGGCAGCGCTCGCGCTTTCAATGTCGCTCTCACTCATTCCGCAAATGAGGAGAAAATACGGTGAGCTGCTTCGCGGGCTCAAGGCCTCGGGCGAATATATAGATAGGGATTTTCTCTCTCGCGTACGCACGCATCTCAAGGCGTTTTCAATGCTTATCACGTGGTCGTTGGAATCGGGAATTACACGTGCGGACTCCATGAAAGCCAAGGGTTATGGCACGCATGAGCAGAGCTTTTATACCGAGTATCATTTCGGCGTGGGCGAGGTCTTACGGCTTGCGCTTATACTTGTGCTTGATACGGCGATTGCCGTATGTCTTGCGCTCGGCGGGGAATTTAAGTTTTACCCGACGGTAAGCTCATATCAGTTTGATAAATTTATCTATATCGGCGGCGCGCTGTTTTTGCTGCTTTGTCTGTTGCCGCTTTTTGAAAATCTGTTCAGAAGCGCACGGGCACAAAAAATTCTGAAGAAAGGAAAGCAAAATAAGGGTGTTTGAAATGAAACAGTTGAAAATTGAAAATCTGAATTTCAAATATGCGGGTGAAAAGTCGGACTTTTCTCTCTGTGACGTCAGCCTTGAGGTGCAAGCGGGCGAATTTATTTTGCTTTGCGGACAGAGCGGAAGCGGAAAGAGCACGCTTTTGCGACTGCTCAAGCCCGAAATATCGCCAAACGGCACACAGACGGGAAGTATTTATTTTAACGGAGAGCTGCTTGACAACTCTACCCCGAGGGCGGCTATAGGAATGGTGTTCCAGAATCCCGAGGACTCGCTCATGACGGACAAGGTCTCGCACGAGATGGCGTTCTCGCTTGAATGTCTCGGGCTTGACGCGTCCGTAATCGGACGAAGAATTGCGGAGACGGCGTCGTATTTTGGCATTGACGCGCTTTGGGACAGAGACATACACACCCTCTCGGGCGGCGAGCGGCAGCTTTTGTCGCTTGCGGCGGCGCTCGTGTCAAGACCGAGCCTTTTGCTCCTCGATGAGCCTTGCTCGTCGCTTGACCCCATCGCTGCGGAGGAATTTATATCCACGCTCAAAAGACTTAATTCGGAGTTCGGTATAACCGTCATTATCTCGGAGCACAGGCTTGACAAGCTCATGCCAATCTCAGACAGAGTAATTGCCATAGAGAACGGCAGAATTATTTGTAACGAGACGCCTCGCGAGGCGGCAAAAATATTGCGTAATACATCGCTTTGTCCCTCCTTGCCCATAGCCTCGCAAATATATTTTGCACTCGGCGCGGAAGGCGAGGACATTCCTCTTGACGTGAGGGAGTGCAGGACGTATCTTGAAAAAAAGGAACAGCCGCTAAGCCTTGCCCGCACTTCCGTCAAGGACGGGGGCGACGCGGTCATCAGCGCAAAAAATATATCCTTCAGATATGAAAAGAGCGGACGGGATATTCTCTGCGGTCTTGACGCAGAGCTGGAGCGCGGACTTTTCACCTGCATTATGGGTGGCAACGGCGCGGGTAAATCCACGCTGCTCTCCTGCCTTTGCGGACTTGAGCAGGTCTATGAGGGCAAAATAACCTATAACGGAAAAAATATAAGAAAATACAAGGGCGAGCTTTGGCGCGAAAACATCAGCCTGCTTATGCAGTCGGCAAAGCACCTGTTCTCGTGCGAGACGGTGCGCGCGGAGCTTATGGATGTTTGCGAGGCGCAGGGGCTTGACACGACGGTGGCAGAGCAGAGAATAGACGAGGTGTCAAAGCGCCTTGGAATATGTGCGCTGCTTGACCGCCACCCGTACGACCTCAGCGGCGGCGAGATGCAAAAGGCGGCACTCTCGAAGCTCTTGCTCGGCAACCCCCGTGTTTTGCTGCTTGACGAGCCCACGCAGGGGCTTGACGCGTCCTTTAAGGCAGAGCTTTTGAATAACATTTTGGACTTGTGCGAGGACGGAGTGACAGTTATTGCGGTCACGCATGACACGGAGCTTGCGGCATACGCCGACAGGTGCATGATGATGTTCGGCGGCAAGCTTACGAGCGGAATGACGCCTCACGAATTTTTCAGCGAGAATTTCTATTACACGACGGCGACGTCAAGAATAACCCGAGGCTTTTGTGAGGGAGCGGTGCGTGTGACGGATATATGCGGAGGCGAAAATGAGTAAAACGAAAGGGTGGATAATATTCGCCGCGGTTGTCATGCTCACAGTCGCCGCGGTCGTGCTTTGCTTTGTATTTGCGCCCTCGCGGGTTTCAATAACCGTTGCAGTGCTTGCGGCGGTGGTTTGCATAAGTCTGCCGTTCTTTATGGCGTTTGAAAAGGGCAGACTGACACCCCGAAGGATAGTTCTTTTGGCGGTCATGACCTCGCTCTCGGTGGTGAGTAGAATAGTGTTCGCACCGCTTCCGCATTTCAAGCCCGTGACGGCTATGACGATGATAAGCGGTGTATACCTCGGTCCCGTGTGCGGATTTGTCAGCGGAGTGTTGACTGCGCTCATATCAAACTTTTATTTCGGTCAGGGGCTTTATACGCCGTATCAGATGGTGGCGTGGGGACTTATCGGACTTATCTCGGCGTTGCTGTCAAAGCCGCTCAAAAAGAGCCTGCCGTTAGCTCTCATTTTTGCGGCACTGTCGGGCGTGTTTTACTCGCTCGTGATGGACCTGTGGACGGTTATCGGCATGGACGAAGGGTTCAACCTTTCGCGATATGGCGCGGCGATAATCTCGTCCTTGCCCATAACGGCAATATATTGCATCTCAAACGTGTTGTTCACGCTCCTGCTTTTCAAGCCCATCGGCAAAAAGCTTGACAGAGTGATAACAAAGTTTGGGGAATAAAAAAGGTGTTGTGGACACAAACAAAAGAATTAAAGTATTTTATTTGGGGAGGTATTTTAATTGATATTTTGGATAGAAAAACAATTTAAAAATGAATACATTAACTCTGCCAAAGAGAATGGGATAAGATGTGTGTTTTCCACGGGCTTTGATGAATTGACAAAAAAGGAAATAAAACAATTCATTGAATTTATAAGATCAAATTATTATTTTCCTATCAGAATAAAAATAACTTTTTCCAACGAGCCGTATTTTGTAAGTGACGTAGATGGGCATAAATATTACGGCATATTTTATGACGGTGATGCAGGCAAAAAAATATATCCCAAAATTTATATTGCAGGAAAACAGACCGAAAAAAATCCAATAGATGATATATTATTTTGCATAGCCCACGAATTAACCCATTATTACCAATGGTATTTTATAGAAGATACCAAGCGGACAGACAGAAGCTTGGAAATAGAAGCAAATAAATGGGCAAAATACATCTTGTATAGATATCATTGCGACCCTGACTATCATAAATAAGATAACCCCGACAGACATTTCTAAGCCTGTCGGGGTTAATTGTTTATCCGTGGCAGAAGCAAGCCCTGCCATACGGTGTCATCCTGACCGAACCGGAGGGATCTTTTCCTTTGCCTCGGTCAAGGAGGGGACTTTCGGCTTCACGGCGTTGCCGTTTCGCTCAAGATGACATTTATAAGGTTTCTTAAAACTTATCCAAAAATTATTTTATGCAGCTCGTCCACCGTGTCAATGACGTACGTCGCGCCCTCGCCTTCAAGCTCGGCGCGGTCGCCGTAGCCCCACGTAACACCAACCGAGTGTATGCCGCAAAGGTTTGCACCCTCAATATCGAACCTTCTGTCGCCCACCATAAGGCAATATTTATATTCGCTCTCGGGAACACCTGCAAGACGTAGCGAGCGGCGGATTATCTCCTCCTTTGAGGAGTGCGCCTCGCTCATGTCAGCTCCCGAAATGGCGTTGAAATATTTGTGTATGCCAACGTCACGGAGTACCTCCTCGGCAAACACCTGCGGCTTTGACGTGCCGACGAGCGCCATGCCGCCCTCCTTGCGTATGCGCGCGAGCAGGTCCGCGATGCCGTCGTAAATGACGTTTTCGTAAAGGCCCTTGTCCTTGTAATACACTCTGTATTCGTCAACCGCGCGGACAGCCTCCTCGGCGGTGAGATTGGTGTAATGCTCAAATGAGTAATAGAGCGGAGGGCCGATGAAAAGCGCCAGGTCGCAGCCCTCGGGAATGGGCTTTTGCATCTGCTTCATTGCGTATTTTATGGAGTTTGTAATGCCCTCGTAGGGGTCTGTGAGCGTTCCGTCAAGGTCAAACGCGATATATTTGTAATTCATTTTAATATTCCCTTTTATCGTTCAATTTCAAAATTTACCGAGCCCGTGAAGCTCAAAAACACGAAAACACCCTTGAGGGGAGTAAGAAATCTCGGAAATCTTCCGATGGGCTTGCGAAGCTGCTCTATGAGCTTGTCGTATTCCTTTCTCTGGTCGTCCATGTCTCCCGTGAGCACGAAAACGCGGCGGTCGCTTATCTTTCCGTCCGCCTGCTTTTCGCGGTTTTCGTAGCAGAGGGTAAATACTATTTTGTCCGTGGTGACGTCGTCCAATGCCTGCATTGTTTCGTCAAGGGTCAGGTGCTTGCCGCCCGTGATGTTTTCAAGATTGCCAAATGAGATAAGAGCGCCGTCCTCAAAAACCGTGACCGTGAGCGGATATGCCGGCATATTCTCGTTTGGATAAACAAGCTCGCAAAAATCCTCGCCCTTGGCGGTTTGGTCGTATATGACCTTGCTGCCGAATTTGGGGTAATTTTTTTGCAAAAGACTTACAAAATCCTGGATAGTCATAATCATTCTCCTTTACTGCTTTGCAAATATCTCTCGTAATAGAAAAGATATTGCTGTGCGACCCCTGCGTACTCACCGAGGCTTTCGGGGGAAAAGTCCTCGTCGAAATATTTGAGCAGCACCTTTTTTATCCATACGTCGACGGGAAACGCGTCAAGCTTTGCGTGACCGAAAAGCAGGGCGCAGGACGCCACCTTCGGGCCAACTCCGCATATTTTACACAGCTCGTCAAGGGCTGCCTTGGTCTCCATGCCGTCAATATCGGCAAGTACCGTCTGCCCCGACAAAACACGCTGTGCCGCGTCGTAAATGTACTTTGCACGGAAGCCCGTCTTGAGCACTCGCAGCCCGTCCTCGCCAAGATTTACAAGGCTCTCGGGGGTGGGGAAGGAATACGTCGCACCGACAACGCTTTTGTGCGCTGTTGCCACGTGCCTCTCCATGCCGCTGACGTCACACTCAACGCCGCATTTAGCGGAAAGCGACGAGATAAGCCCCTTTATGCGCGGGATGTTGTTGTTTTGCGAGATGATAAACGAGCAAAGCGCCTCCCACGGGTCCTGACGGAGAATGCGTATGCCGGAGCTCTTTTTCACCGCATCGGCAAGCGCGGGATTTTTTGAGAGGGAGAGAATGCTCGAATTTATTTCTGAATAGTCGCGGTCAAGCCCGAAGTAGACCTTCCACAGCGAATTGAATTCATCCTCGTTGGTGTTATACACGTAGATGCAGTCGCCATCCTTGGCAACGGATATGTACTTGCCGTGCGCGACGCCCGAAAACTGACATTCGTGACGGCTGTCCTCCACCCGGTCAAAGCGGAAGGACTGCCCGCAGTCAAATACGAGCTCGGGAGAGAAATGCTCAACACCCGAGAGCTTTACTGCCTTTATTTTATTTTCGCAAAGAGTTTTTTCAAAAATCATAAAATTAGTCCTTTACCACTTGCAAAATATATATCCCGTATGTTATAATTATAATAATATTATAACATGTAAAAAAGGGTTAGTCAATCCCGAAAAGGAGTGAATTTTTTGGAACAGATATATACGATACCCGTCAACGAGGCGTTTGAGGCGTGCAGAGATGACAAATCCTGCGGATGTCCCTTCTGCCGTCTTTATAATAAGCTTGAGGGGGACGAGCTTGACCTTATTCTCGGTGCGTCCATGATGGAGCCCGACGTCCGCATCAAGACAAACAAGCAGGGCTTTTGCCGCACGCATTACGATATGATGTTCGTGCGCAAGAACCGTCTTGGAATGGCGTTGACGCTTGAAAGCCACCTTGAGGAGCTAAAGCAGGAGATTCGCGACAAGGGACTTGGCGGCGGACAGGGCAACAAGCCCATAAAGAGAATTTCCGCGCTTGAGGGGTCATGCTACGTCTGCGGACGAATTCAATTCAATTTCAATAACATGGTCGACACTGCAGTGCTTTTGTGGGAGTCGGACGAGGAGTTTGTAAAAAAGCTCAAGGCGCAGCCGTATTTTTGTCTGCCTCATTACAGAATGCTTTTGGAGCAGGGACAGCGCCGTCTTTCCAAAAAGCAGATGCAGGAATTTTCCGCGCAGTGCTCGGAGGTGGTTGAGAAATATCTGGACGAGCTTTCGGGTGACGTTTCTTGGTTTTGCAAGAAGTTTGATTACCGCTACGACGAGGAGCCGTGGTATAATTCCAAGGATTCCGTGGAGCGCGCGATTAAGTTTTTAAGAGCGGATTTGCATAAATGATCTCTTTGTTACTTTTTGGCATCAGCCCCAAAAAGTAACCAAAAAAGACCGCAAAAGTGAGGGAGGTTGCGATTCCTCCCTCACTTTTGAAACCTGCACTTTTGCTGGCAAAAGTGCGCCGAAGCATAGCGAAGGCAACCCCACACAAACGCCTACTTGGTTACCCTTCGTGGCAGTTAAGACGGGGCGGCTGTTAAACTTCACCTATACAGACGAGTTTGCTTGCAAACTCGCGGGAGAGGGGTGTTTCTTAAGAGGGGAGAGGGTCGTCCGTTTTGCGACGCAAAATTTTTTCGGCAGAAAAAATAGGACACGCGCCACTCTTAAGCGGCGTTTTTTGGTCACTTTTTGCCGCTGTTGGCAAAAAGCGACAAAGAAAAAGAAAGGAAAACAACAATGATAGATTTACTCGATTTACATAAACAATTTTTACTCACGCACATCAAAGAGGGCGACGTAGTCGTAGACTTCACCATGGGTAACGGTCACGACACTGAATTTCTGTCAAAGACGGTTGGCGAGAGCGGTCACGTCTACGCCTTCGACATTCAACAGTCGGCGGTGGACTCTACCAAGAGAAACCTCGAAGCCGCAGGCTGTCCGCAAAATTACACCTTGATATGCGACTCCCACCACAACGTAAAAAATTACGTCAAATGCAAAATAAGAGGCGGCATGTTCAACCTCGGCTGGCTCCCCGGCGGTGACAAATCCATCACCACCATGCGAGAGACCACGATGCCCGCTATTGAGGCGGCTATTGACCTGCTTGACTCCGACGCGATACTCAATATAGCCGTCTATCCCGGTCATCCCGAGGGAGACGCGGAAGGCAAAATGATAGAGGAATATCTTTCCTCGCTTTCGCGCTTTAAGGTCTGCGCTACCAAGGTCAAGATAGTCAACTCCGAGACCTCCCCCTATTTCTTTATGATCGAAACCAAGAAAAAGCCCTGAAAAAGAGGATAACACATGAAAGAACTGAACATTGCCAAAAAACCTTTTATTATATCCGCCGCCGTCTTCGTCCTCGCACTCGCCTTTGCGTTCACGCTCGGATTTGTAATACGCGGTTGCGACGTCACACCCCCGAAAACCTACACCACAGAGGACTTTACGTATATGAGCGACATATCTTCGGTCAAGGACATACTCAACACCACAAATGAAAAATATCTGCTGCTCGTCAACAAGAAAAACCCGCTTGGCGAGACGTACGCTCCCGAAAGCGTAATTGACGTTGACAAGGCATACACACTCTACGAAAAAGGCGTTCAGCTTGAGAGCGCGACCGCGCAGGCGGCAATCGCTATGATAAACGAAATGCGCGCACAGGGCATAGACAACGTCTATATCACGAGCGGCTACCGCGACTACGCGTACCAGAAAAAGCTTTTCGACAATTATATGTACGCCGAATGGCAAAAGGACAAGACCCTCACCGAGGCAGAGCGCGAGGAGAAGGTTCGACAGTATTCCGCATATCCCGGCGAGAGCGAGCACCAGTCGGGGCTTTGCGTTGACTTTTTCGTCGCTCCCGGCATGAGCGAGCTTGTAAACTACGGCTCGGAGACCGAAAAGACCAACGATATCGGCTTTGCCGAGACGGAGGCTTTTGAATGGCTGAAGGAAAACGCCCACAAATTTGGCTTTATTCTCCGTTATCCCGACGGAAAGGAAGGCGAAACGGGCTACTCCTACGAATCATGGCACTATCGCTTCGTAGGCATTGACGCAGCAACCAAAATCCACGAATCGGGCAAGACCCTTGAGGGCTGGCTTGAATAACGGTGAACATCTGATCACAAAAAGCACGGTGAAAACCGTGCTTTTTGCTTTAGTGGGTTAACTTTCTGTGTTTTCCTCGGAGCCTGTATATCCCCAAACTACGGGGATCTTATCGGGGTTCCACGAGGTTTGGTTCCATGCCACGTAGAACCAGCCTGCAGGCTTTTGCTCTGCTTCACAGTATATAGTAAGGTTGGGGCAACCGAGGATGGAGTTCTGCTCGATTGTGAGCACGCTTTTTGGGATTATCAGGGTTTCCAATGTCGTACACTCCTTAAACGCTTCTTTCTTTATTGTGACGAGCGAGCTTGGCAGATTTATCTGCTCGAGAGACGTACATCCGTAGAAAGCACATTCTCCTATCGCTGTAATCGTATCGGGAAGCTGTATCTCGGTTATACTTGTCAGACCGTAGAACGCACCTTGGCCGATGCTTGCCACGGGCTCGGTAATAATCACCTTCGTGACCTCCTCACCGTTGCAGTAGAGCTTGCCCGCAATAGTGGCGGGATTAGAGCACGGTCCGCTATAGCCTGTAGATCTGGCAAACGAGATTGTTACCCATTCGTTTATATCGCTTACGTGTACCTCCGTTATGGGACAGCCCTTGAACGCATCGGAGCCTACGGACATATTACCCGATTCAAATGTCACCTTTGAGAGCGACTTGCAGGAGGCAAAGGCGCTTGTCGCAACAATTGACACGCTGTCTCCGAAATTAACCGACTTGAGTGATTTGAATCCACTGACAAGATCGGAGGTTAGGGTTATGCGCTTGCCGATAAGCTTGAGCTCGCTAACGCCGCCCTTGTTGAGATATTTACCCTCCAGAAGATGAGTGGGTACGGTAAGGCTCGGATAGTAGCCGTACTTTAAGGAGGATTCCTGTATATCCGTGACCGTTTCCGGGATGATAAGCTCCTTGATTCCCAATTTGTTCAATATGGCGTATGATCCTATTTTTGTTGTGCCGTAAGGAATCTCAAGGGTGTCGCCAAGGAGATCTCCGCCAATATATACCTCATTGGTCACGTAGGTGGGATTGGCAGTTTCATTGCCAAAGTCAATGGACAAAAACTGAGCGATGTCGGGAATATAGACGGCGTCAAGAGTACATTCGTAAAATGCATTTCGTCCGATAGAGGTTATATTTGAATTTAACGTAATGCTCTTGAGATCCACGCAACGGGCAAATGCAAATTGGCTTATTTCCGTGACGTCATCGGGGATTACAAGATGCTCGACCAGCTCACCGTTTGCATATATGTGCGTTTCGGGACGAACCGAGAACGTGTAATGATCACATATCCAATCTATGCCCAAGAATACGGATATATCGGATACGTAGATGCTCAGCGGAGAATAATCCGAGCCCTTTGAAAAGACGTCGCATTCGTCTACAACCGTAACAGAGTCTCCCAAATATAGAGCTGACAGCTTGGGACAGTTATAAAAGCATCTGGACGGGATAACGCTTAGCCCATTGCCTGTGGATGCCTCTTGAAGCAGGTCGCAGCCATCGAATGCATACGAGCCCAGGCTCACGACTGAATCGGGAAGGAATACCGACACAAGCGAATCACAGTCCTTGAATGCATATCCGCCTATAGAATTCAGACCGTGTCCGAAGTCTACTGCTTGCAGAGATTTGCATCCTATAAACGCGTTGGCTCCGATGCTTGTAACGCTGTCGGGGATAACAACGCTTGTAATGCTCGCGCTCTTGAACGTATAGTCACCTATTTTAGTAATGCCGTCTGGGATGACCAGATCCTTTACAAGCTCTCCGTTAACGTAAAGGTCGTGCGCATACTGCAACGGATTTGATTCAAAATCCGATTCGATCCAGGTTACAAGGTCTGTGATATGGACCTCTGCAAGAGCATAGCAATCCTGAAACGCGCAGGCTTCTATGCTTGATATAGAATCTGCGAATGTAACGGATACAAGAGAAGAGAAGCCTTCAAACATGGCGTAGCTGACACTGTCTCCAAAAATCGTAACATGCTCGATCGACGCAGGGATAACGTAGGATTTGGTCCTTCTGTCTCCGTTGACTAAATACGATTGGTTGACGGTTTTTAATTCATATGTTCCGGTATTGCCTCCGAAAATGTAACCCATCGGGTATTGTACGCCGTCCCTGTCACTGATCTTTACGGGAAGAGATATGGATTGGATAGCGGGGCAGTTGTAGAACGCATGATATCTTATGCTATCAATCTTCCCGGAGATATAAACGGTCGTAAGAGCGGTACATTCATCAAAAGCATATTCTCCGATTGTTGTGACGCCGTCCGGAATCGTCACACTCACGAGTGTAGTGTTATTGTAGAACGCGCCCGAGGTTATACCGTACTTTTCTCCATTGAAATCGGATGGCAAAGTAAGAATAGCTTCATTTTCGTTATATGAGACGAGGCGATTGACCTCACCGTCGTAAAACAAGTAATCTCCGTATGTTACAAGCTTGCTGTCGCCCGTGTGGACCTCTGCTGCGTAATACGCTATACCTCCGTTTTGATCCGAACCGGGATATATTCTCAAATCGGAATGGTCTATAACCTCTACAAGCTTGTAGCATCCAAGGAAGGCGCTTTCCCCTATTTTGTTTACGGTCGATGGGACTGTTACAGAAATCAAATTTCTGCAATACGCAAACGCGTACTGTGATATTTCAGTTGTGCCGTCCGGAATGGCAATAGCTTCAAGACTGCTGCAATAGGAGAATGCAAAGTCCCCTATGCTTGTTATAGCGGAGCTAAGGTTAATGTTTGTGAGAGCGTAATTCTTTCTAAAGGCTTCGCTGCCTATCGCGGTAACGCCGTCACCTACGGTGATATTGTTCAGGGAATAACAAGAAGTGAATGCCGCCATGGGAATTTCTCCGACAATACCCTCAAGATTGATGTGCTCAAGCAATTTACAGAATCCAAATGCATATTCACCGATGGTTGTGAGGGTGGAAGAGGTAGATACGGTTTTCAGTGAAGAGCAACCGTAAAAGGCATTTTTGCCAATTGACTTTATATTCGCAATTCCGTCACAAACAAACTCGGTCAGAGAGGTGCAATTAGAAAAGGCGTTATCGTTAATGTGCGTCAGCTTTTCATGGAAGGTTATGCTTTTTAACGCGTTATTTTTAGAAACGGCGTTAGTAGCAATAACCACAGTGTCGGGATGTATCTCCAGCGTATCCGTCGTTACGCCGGCGGCGCTTATGAGGGCATGATAGGGATTTTCGAGGTTTCCGAGATACCTTGCGCCGTTGTACTCATTAAAGGATATAGTGTCGGAGTCAAAGGCGGCGTTACCGATGCTTGTGACGGTCGAGGGGATGAGCAGTTCGGTTACCGTACAGCCCAAAAATGCGTGATCTCCAATGGTTGTAACGCACGAGGAAATTGATAGCTTGAGCGTTTCGCAATACTCAAATGCGCTTTTCCAGATACATGTAACGGACGAAGGAATTAAAATTTCCGGTATTTTGGATCCTGCAAAAGCCCGCTGGCTAATACTTGTCAACGTGTTGGGAAGCACAACCGACGTAATAGAAGTGCATCCCTCAAACGCGCCCACGGGGATGGATTCTCCGCCCGTGATTATTACTGTCTTGAGCGACTCGGGGATTACCGATGCGTCGGCGTCCTCGGATAAGCTGAAATAATACGGGAGTGGATGGTCCATGAAGGGTAGGGTGATGCTTGTAAGATTATTACAGCCCTCAAAAACACCGCGTCCTATGCTCGTTATAGTGTCGGGTATAACAATGCTCGTAATACCCGTGTTTGCAAACGCACCGTCAGCGATGGCTGTGACGGGATAGCCGTTGTGCGAGGACGGGATAAGAACGTCAACGTCAGTTGAAAAGCCTATTCCCGTGACCTTGTACGCCTGCTCGTCTATCATAGACGTGTAATCAAGTTTTGAGCAGCCGCATACGGCGCAGGTGGTGTTTTGCTTTTCGGTAAAGTCGTGGTCTGCGTAATCGTATCCCTCCGCACATCTGGGACATTCCTTCCAGTGCTTTGCCGAGGACGAGCGATATACTGAGGAATCCAGGTGACCGAGCATGGGAGAAATTTCAAACGAGCATACCGTACAGAGAACGGGCTCGGTACATACGGTAGTATTGTTCGGCGTATGAGCCAGCATAGCTATCGTCTTTTGAGCTACCGTTTCTCCGCAGGCGGTACAGCGCTCGTAGGAAAGGCCCTCGGCGGTACAGCTCGGCGGCGTGGAAATAACGATCTCCGTTATTTCGTGAGTGCAGTCAATCGGCGGCTCGGTGGGTATCTCCGTGGGACGCTCGGTAGGAGCTGACGTTGGTGCTTCCGTTGGGACCTGTATGATGCCTTCCGTCGGTTTTTCCGTAGGCGGCTCGAGAAAAGAGTGTGTCGGAGCTTCGGTGGGTGCACCGGGGAGCTCGTTATCTGCGAAATACATTGCGGCGGGTATGGAGAGCGGTATCGCGAGAAGCAGCACCGCCGCGATGATTATAATTCTCTTGCGCCAGGGGTTGATTGCTCTTTTGTTGGATGCGGCTATGAGGTCGTCACCGACCATACCTATTGCATCAAGAAGCTTGTAGATGTCCTTGTCCTTCATATAAACACACCCTCCTCTCCAAGACGCACGAGCAGCTTTTCGCGCGTACGGAAAAGCTTCATCTTAATTTTGCTCTGCGAACATCCGAATTTTGCACAGATATCCTTTATTGAATAAAAATACCAGTATCGACAGAGAAAGATGTTGCGCTCCTCTGCGTCAAGTCCGCGCAGAAACTTGTCTATTATCTTTGCAAGCTCCTCGCTTTCCATTTGCTGCTGAATGCCCGAGCCGTCGGGAATACATTCGTGAAGCTCGTCAAGCGCGAGCAGCGTTTCACCGCCTCCGCGCTTCTGCGCGGTTTTTTGCTTGAAGCGGTTTATGGATATGCGACGGGTTATTCTTCCGAGAAAAGCGGAGAGCTGTTGCGGTCTGTGCGGCGGCATGCTGTTCCACGCGCCGAGATATGTGTCGTTCTCACACTCCTCCGCGTCCTCGTGGTTATGTAAGATGTTGTGTGCTATGCCGTAGCATAATTTGCCGTATTTTTGCTTGGTTTCAACGATTGCATACTCGTCTCGTTGCCAATACATCTCGACTATTTTGTTGTCCTCCATAGGGTCACCTCCTGTAAAGTTAGAACGTCTTTACAATATACTCAACAAAAAATTCAAAAGGTCACGCAATTTTCAAAAAAACTCACTAAAAATATTATAACAGATAACGGGCAGTAAATCAAGAAGGAACTCCGCACCAAAACGGAGTTCCTTCTATTACGCCTTTAGGCAGGTTGAGCACGAAGTGCGAAACAGACAACCACCCGCTGTGCGGGTGGGAAACAAAGGTTATACCAAAAATTCTCCAAACATGGTACAATAAGATGTCAAGCTTATTGCGACAATGAAAGGAGAA
>JAFTKY010000070.1 GCA_017453005.1 Clostridia bacterium
CAACCGAGCCCGTAACCGAGCCCGCAACCGAGCCCGTAACAGAGCCCGCAACCGAGCCCGTAACAGAGCCCGCAACCGAGCCCGTGACCGAGCCCGTAACCGAGCAGCATACGGAGGAACCCACCGAAACGGCATCGTGCGGTGGTGACATCGAGCAGAAGGGCTGCGGGTCAACGGTAGGAGCAGGTCTTATAGGACTTGCGACTGCACTCTCGGCAGGGTATATTCTTTTGAAGAAGAGAAAAGTAAAATAAAGGAGCAAATAATATGACTCAATACGATAAGCAATTCATGTTGCAACTGATGGAATCGTTCAAAAAACACGGGTTAATATGTAATTCTTCCAAGAAACTTTGCGCGGATGACCACGGATTTTTCCTTTACGTATTGTCGGTAAGACCGTGTCCCATAGGCGGAGTTTATATTGAAACCGGTGTACGCTTTTGTTGGTTTAAACCTGACGGTAGTATTCTTTTTGAATTTTATTTTGAAGATAAGCTTGGTGATAACAGGGTGACGGTTGATAACTATATGCTGTGGACTCAAGACAGCTTCGATTCACAAAAAATCCTCGAAACTCCCGGCGCATACGAATACGTGGAAAAATGCCTATTCAAAAATATAGATATGTACCGCGAGCTTGAAAACTTGAAAAAATTCAGGAAAGCACTTTTGAAAAGGAAGGATTTTCACTATCATCAATTTCGCGAGAATAGTCAAAAAAGAGACGTTGAGCTTGCGATGATCAATTATTTATTGGGAAATTTTGATGATACAAGAGAATCGTTGGAGTATATTACGTCGATTATAGGTGAAAGGGAACATTTTAATAAAATAATAAACTTATGCCGAGCAAAAAAAATTGATTATGACTACATAAACAATGAAATTACGGAAAACAGATTATCACTTCGCAAATATTTTAAAAATCTCCCCGTAAATCCGGACGGATATTTTGGTAAATAATCTCTCACAAAAAACAAGTTGTTTTCAACATTCAGAATAAAGGAGCAATAAAATGACAGAATACGATAAGCAATTCATGAAGCAATTAGCCAACTCATTGAAGAAGTATGGTTTGCTATCAAACTCTACGGGCAAGTTCTGGGGGGACGATAACGGTTTTTATATTTACTTAATGTCGATTCGGTCATGTCCGATAGGCGGAGTTTTTGTTGAGACCGGAGTTCAGTTTTTCTGGAAGGACAACAGCGTACATACATTTGGATTTTATTTTAGTTATAGATGGAGCAACCGTTTTGTTATCTCGCAATACGCAATGCCTTGGGGAAGCTTTGATACGCAAAAGATTGCTGAGACCCCCGGAGCGTATGAAGAAGTAGAAACGGCAATATACAGAATCATCGAAGCGTATCGTGACTTAAAGAATTTATCGGCATTACATTTTGCTCTAAAAAACAGAAATGATCTGTTTTATTTGAATCACCGAAATGAGTGTAACATAAATGACGTGAATTTGGGCGTAACCAAATATCTTCTTGGAGATTTTGACGGCGCGGAAAGAATTTTTGAAAACGTCACAAATGACGCATATACCACTCCGTTTAAAGAACGTATGTTAGAGCTTTGCCGTGCAAAGACGATTGATTATGAATATCTCAATAGCGAGATAACAAAAAATCGAATTGAGTGCAGAACTACGTTTAAAAAGCTCCCCGTAAGCCCGGACGGGTATTTCAAATGACGATCCCTATCCCCCGAAGCAGATTTGCTGCTTCGGGGGATAATTTTTTGCCCCAAAATTGTCTTTTTCCATTGACAAAATAAAATAATAAATGTATAATAAAAAGAGTAGTATTCCCACGGCACTTAACGGGAGGACGTTATGAAAAGAGACATACTTAAGCTTATCGAACAAGGCGAGCGCGGCTTTTCAAAGGGACAGAAGCACATCGCAAATTATATAAAGGCGCATTATGACAAGGCGGCGTTTATGACCGCCGCAAAGCTCGGCGCGGAGGTCAAGGTCTCCGAGTCGACTGTGGTGCGCTTCGTCATGGAGCTTGGATTTGAGGGCTACCCCGAATTCCAGAGGTCCTTGCAGGAGCTCATCCGTTCAAAGCTGACGGCAGTTCAGCGAGTTGAGGTAACGAACAGCCTCATCGGTGAGGGCGACGTTATCGGCAAGGTGCTCGGCATGGACATTGAAAGGATACGTCACACCAGCGAGGGTATTGACCGCGAGGCATTTTCCGAGGCGGTAAATCATATATCCTCGGCAAAAAACATATACATTCTCGGTATGAGAGCGTCGTCGTTTCTGGCGGATTTTCTCAACTACGGTCTCCGCATGATATTCGACAACGTCAAGCTCATACAGACCACCTCGGGTAACGAGACCTTTGAGCAGCTCATGAGCATAGGTGAGGGCGACGTCATGATAGCGATAAGCTTCCCCAGATACTCAAAAAGCATTATCAAATGCGTTGACTTTGCAAAGAACGCGGGCGCGTACGTTGTCTCGCTGACCGACAGTGCGAATTCACCCATTGCAGCCAACGCCTCGCAGACACTCGTAGCGCAGAGCGACATGGCGTCCTTTACGGACTCGCTCGTAGCACCCATGTCGGTCATAAACGCGCTTATAGTCGCGGTTTCCCGTCAGAACGGAGAGCTTCTCTCGCAGAGACTTCGCCGTCTTGAGGAGATATGGGACGAATATAACGTATACGAAAAAACGGAGCATTGACATGAGCGTGTCGGCTTTTAAAAATGACGGCTCGCGCCGTGTTGCTGTCATTGGCGGCGGTGCGGCGGGCATGATGGCGGCGATATTTGCCGCGCAGAGCGGAGCGGACGTGGCTCTGTTTGAAAAAAACGACCGCCTCGGCAAAAAGCTTCGTATCACGGGCAAGGGAAGATGCAACGTAACGAATGAGTGCGGCATCAACGACTTTTTGCAGAACGTACCCACCAATCCCCGATTTTTATACGCAGCACTGAGCCGATTTGAGCCTGCGGACACCATGGAATTTTTTGAGGGCTGCGGAGTAAAGCTCAAGGTCGAGCGCGGACGCAGAGTGTTTCCCGTCTCCGACAAGGCGCAGGATATAGTGAGCGCGCTTGCGGATAAATGCCGCGAGGTGGGTGTAACCGTTATAAACCGCAAAATATCCTCCCTTTGCATTGAGGACGGACAAATTATCGGTGTAAACGACGGACAGCACACACACGAATGTGACGCGGTAATAGTCTGTACGGGAGGCAAGTCCTATCCGCAGACGGGCTCTGACTGTGACGGATATAAATTCGCGCGTCAGGCTGGGCATACCGTCACACCGCTTACCCCCTCGCTCGTCCCCATAGTCGCGGACACCCCCGTATGCGCGAGAATGCAGGGGCTTTCCCTCAAAAACGTAACTCTGAAAATTGTTGATACGCAAAACGAAAAGCCCGTATTTGAGGACTTTGGCGAGATGATGTTCACGCATTTCGGAATAACGGGACCGCTCGTGCTTTCCGCCTCGGCTCATATTCCCGATATACAGAAGGGCAGATATACCGCGCGCATAGATTTCAAGCCCGCGCTTGATACACAGACGCTGGACGCGCGTATTCTGTCGGATTTTCAGAAGTATCAGAACAAGGATTTTATAAACGCCATGGGCGACCTTTTGCCGCTCAAGGCGATAGAGCCCGTAATAGAAAAATCGGGTATAGACAAGCGAAAAAAGGTCAATTCCATAACCCGTGAGGAGAGAAAAAATCTCGTAGCCGCGATAAAGGAATTTGACGTGCCGCTTCTTCGCTTCCGCCCCATTGACGAGGCGATAGTGACCAAGGGCGGTGTCGCGGTAAACGAGATAACACCCAAAACCATGCAGTCAAGGCTTGTATCGGGGCTGTATTTTGCGGGCGAGGTGCTTGACCTTGACGCATACACGGGCGGCTTTAATCTCCAGATAGCGTTTTCCACCGCGGTGCTTGCGGGTGAGAGCGCGGCGCAATGGTAAAAAAATATCAAGAAAGAGACGCAGATTATGATAGCAATAGCGATTGACGGGCCCGGCGGAGCGGGCAAATCCACAATTTCAAAAGAGGTTGCAAAACGCGCGGGTATCGTGTACGTTGACACGGGCGCACTTTACAGAACCGTCGGATACTATGCAAGAGAGCACGGCGCGTCGGTAGACGATGCGAAAAAGTCCGAGGTCATGACCCCCATGCTTTCCGACATTACCGTCGAGCTCGTATATGAAAACGGAGCACAGCACGTTTATCTCAACGGCGAGGATTTGGGCGACAGGATACGTCAGCCCGATATATCCATGTACGCCTCGGCAGTTTCGTCCGTTCCCAGCGTAAGAGCATTTTTGCTTGAAACTCAAAAGGAGATAGCGCGAAAGCAGAGCGTTATCATGGACGGCAGAGACATAGGAACGGTAATTTTGCCCGACGCCGACATAAAGGTATTTCTCACCGCGTCAAACGAGGCGAGAGCGCAGAGACGCTACAACGAGCTTGTCGCAAAGGGAGTAAAGGTAAATTACGAGGACGTTCTCCGCGAGCTTATTGAGCGTGACGCGGCGGACAGCGGCAGAGATATCGCCCCCGCAATAGCCGCCCCCGACGCGATAGTTTTTGACAATTCGGACTATACCTTTGAAGAGTCCGTTGAATTTATCATGAAGCTTATAAACGAGAAAATCGGAGGATAATAATTTGAAAAGCAAAACGTATGCTGCCTTCCATAAGACCCTTGGAGGTATAGTTCGTTTCTTGTTCAGAATACATATTCACGGAGCGGAAAACGAGCCCGTCAGCCAGCCGTATCTTATGGTATCAAATCATATATCAAACGCAGACCCCGTATTCCTCTGCGCGGCAACAAAGCATCAGCAGCCGCATTTTATGGCGAAAAAGGAGCTGTTCAGAATACCGCTCGTGCGCGGACTTGTAAAGGCTCTCGGTGCTTTCCCCGTGGACAGAAAGGGAAATGACGTCGGCGCGATAAAAAAGTCGATACAGATGCTAAAGGACGGAATGTGCGTCGGAATGTTCCCGCAGGGACACAGATATATGCACGTAGACCCCAGAGGCACGGAGGTCAAAAACGGCGCTGCAATGCTTGCCGTAAGGGCTCAGGTGCAGGTGCTCCCGTGCTTTGTCAGAATAAAGAAAATGAGATGGGCGCCCTTCCGCAGAGTTGACGTCTACATCGGTCAGCCCATACCCTTTGAGGAGCTTGCGTACGACGAGGAGGCAAAGGGCGAATACGCTCGCATCTCGGCGTACATTTTTGACAAAATTTGCAGCATAGGTGAAGCAAATGAGTAAGACCGTAAGGGTGGCTGAAAACTCGGGCTTTTGCTTTGGCGTCGCGAGCGCGGCAAGAGCAGTGGAGAACGAGGTGAAAAATAAATCGGCAGGCGAGAGAATATTCACGCTCGGTAAGCTCATTCATAACAATATCTACAATAACAGATTGAGGTCGCAGGGAGTGGGCGTCACGTCGGAGCCCGAGCTTGAGGCTTTGGCGCAGAGCGCCACGGACAGCTCCCCCGTCAAGGTGTTCGTCCGCGCGCACGGAATTCCCATGCAGACGGAGGAATTACTTTTGCGCCTTTCTGCGGAAAACAAGTATTTTTCGTTTGTTGACTGTACGTGTCCGTTCGTCAAGAAGATACACAAAATAGTCTCCGAAAACTCTCAAAGCGACGGGCTGCTGCTCGTGTTCGGAAACCCCGAGCACCCCGAGGTTCTCGGCTTTTGCAGTAAATTTGAAGGGGATAAGTTCATTTTTTCCAAAACAAGCCAGCTTGAGAGCGCGATAAGCGACGGAAGGGTGAAAATTGATTGTGCAAAACAACCAATCGTGGTCGCTCAAACAACTCAAAATTTGGAAGAATTTGAAAAAACGAAAAAACTTTTAAAAAAGGTATATGCAAAACCCTTAATTTATGATACAATATGTAGTGTTACCGAAAAAAGACAGACCGAGGCTAAAAGCCTTGCGGCGGATAGTGATTTCATGATAGTTATTGGAAGCCGCGACAGCTCAAATTCGGTAAAGCTATACGACATTTGTCGCGCGGAGTGTGAAAACACAGTATTCGTTGAGACCGCGGAGGAGACGGCTCCTTATAAAAATCTCAGCTACACTAAAATTGGAATAGCCGCCGGTGCATCGACGCCGAGCGACATAATACAGGAGGTACAAACAACCATGAGCGAAGCAATTGAAAACTTTGCAGAATTGCTTGAGGATTCACTCAAGACTTTAAATACAGGAGATACTGTTACGGGTTACGTAACCGCAGTCAACGACGGCGAGATTCAGCTTGACATCGGCGCAAAAGTTACCGGCATCATCAAAGCAGACCAGATAACAGATGATCCCAGTGTAAAGTTGAGCGAAATGTTCAAGATCGGCGATGCAGTTGATGCATTCGTCATTCGCGTAAGCGACGTTGAGGGATTTGCAACTCTCTCCAAGAAGAGAGTAGATTCCGACAGATGCTGGGCGAAGATCGTAGCCGCAAAAGAGAACGACGAGATTCTCGAGGGTACGGTTATTGAGATCGTTAAGGGCGGCGTGATCGTTCTTACCGATGCGACCCGCGTATTCATCCACGAGTCCCAGACAGGACTTGGCAAGGACGCAGACCTTTCCGTTATGAAGGGCCAGACGGTTAAGTTCAAGCTTACCGAGGTACGCAACTACGAAAAGAAGGCTAAGGGCTCTATCCGCGTAGTTCTCCGCGAGGAGAAGAGAGCGGCAGACGCAGCTTTCTGGGCATCCATCGAGGAAGGCAAGCAGTACACGGGTAAGGTTAAGAGCCTTACGTCC
>JAFTKY010000071.1 GCA_017453005.1 Clostridia bacterium
AACGCTAAAGCGGAACTGAGAAAAATTATGAAAAATATTAAGAATATACCCGCAGGCTCACGCGATCTTATATACGAGGAAGCGGTAGCCCCCCGACAGATAGAGGACAAGCTCCTTTCCCTCTTTTACAAGCTGGGCTACAAGCCCGTATCCACCCCCGTGCTTGAATATTACACGGCGTTCAACCACGATAAGAGTGATATCAAGGAGGAAAGCATTTTCCGCTTTTCGGATATGGACGGAAAAACGGTAGTCCTTCGCCCCGACAACACCTCACCTATCGCGCGTGTGGCTATGTCAAAGCTCAAGGACGAGACCCTTCCCTTGACACTTTGTTACTCGCAGGAGGTCTTCCGCAACCGTGCGGCGTTCCACGCAAAGCGCTCGCAGATGCTTCAGGCGGGTGTGGAGATAATCGGAGGAGAAAGCCGCGAGGAGGATATTCGTTGTATATTTACTGCTCTTGAGGCACTCAAGGCAAGCGGAAACGGAGCAAAGCTCGAGATAGGTCACGCGTCCTTCTTTGAGGCACTCGTTTCCGAATACGGGCTTGACGAAAACGATACCGAAAACCTGCGCATGTATATCGCGGCAAAGAATTCGGGAGAATATACCTTCACCACTGCGCTCAAGAACCCCAAGGCCGTGGAGCTTGCGGGCAAGCTCCAGAGACTTTACGGCGGTATTTCGGTTATCGACGAGGCTCAAAAGCTCGCATACGGCAACAAAAACGCCCTTGCAATACTTGAAGAGATACGCTATATAGTTGACGTATTCACCCAGGCGGGATACGGAGAAATGCTCCTTATTGACCTTGGAATAGTTCAAAAGATAGAATATTATACGGGAATAGTTTTCCGTGGCTACGTTGACGGTATTGGTGAGGCGGTGCTTTCGGGCGGCAGATACGACAGCCTCCTTGATGCGTTTGGCTCTGACCTTTCTGCTTGCGGCTTCGGTTTGAACATCTCCGCTCTCTCTGAGCTTTCTCCCGCTACTCTCCCCGAAACCAAAAAGCTTTCGTTTGAAAACGGAGCAAAGGACATAATCGCGGCGGCAGAGTATCTTAAAAAATGAGACTAAAGAAGGTATTTTTATGATAAAGCTTGCTCTTACAAAAGGCAGAATTGAAAAAAAGGCGATAGAGATACTCCGCGCTTGCGGGTACGATATGAGTGACCTTGACGACAAGGGCAGAAAGCTGCTCTTCAAATGTCCCTCGGGAAATGCTGACGAGGATTTGCAGATAGTTCTCGCAAAGGCGGCGGACGTTATAACCTACGTTGAGCACGGAACGTGTGACGTCGGTTTTGTCGGACGTGATACCATTATGGAGATGGGCGGTGACTTTTACGAGGTCATAGACCTCAACTTCGGTATCTGCCGCTTCGCTCTTGCGGGTATCAGGGACAGGGATTTTTACGCGGGCTACGGTCACAAGGTAATTGCCACGAAATATCCCAACGTAACGAAGAAGTTCTTTGCGGCAAAGGGTATTGATTGCGAGATAGTCAAAATTGAGGGCTCGGTTGAGCTTGCTCCCGTCCTCGGACTTGCGGACGCGATAGTTGACATAGTTGAAACGGGTGCAACGCTCAAGGAAAACGGTCTTGACGTATACGAGGACGTGGCGTATATCTCTGCGAGATGTATTGCAAACACGGCGTCCATCAAGCTGAAAAACTGTGAGCTTAATAAGTTATTTTCCAAAATCGAGGCTCAGGTAGAAGCATCAAAATAAGTAAGCGAGGATAAAACCATGAAAATATACAGAACGGACAAGGGCGAGGACAAAATTCTCTTTTCCCTTCTCGATAAACGCGCGGAAACATCAAGCGCGGACATAACCGAAAAGGTGCGCGACGTTATAGATAACGTAAAGGCTAACGGCGACGCGGCACTTCTTGATTACTGCGAGAAATTCGACAGATGCCGTCCCGAAAGTCTCGTTGTCTCTCCCGAGGAGGTAGACAAAGCGGCGGACAAGGCTCCCGCGGAGCTTTGGGAGATAATGCGTGAGGCGGCTGACAACATAAGAATATATCACGAAAAGCAGCTCTCCGAGGGATATGAGTTTGAATCCAAGGGAAAAAAGCTCGGACGTATCGTGCGCCCCCTCAAGCGAGTTGGTGTGTACGTCCCCGGTGGTACGGCGGCGTACCCTTCTACCGTGCTTATGAACTGTATTCCTGCGCGTGTTGCGGGCGTTGAGGAAATAATCCTCGTCACTCCCCCGAAGGCGGACGGACTTAATCCCGTTATCGCCGCGGCGGCAAAAATCGCGGGTGTTGATAAGGTGATAGCAGTCGGCGGCGCGCAGGCGGTAGCGGCTCTGGCTTACGGCACGCAGTCTGTGCCCAAGGTAGACAAGATAGTCGGTCCCGGCAATATGTTCGTTGCGGAGGCAAAGCGTCAGGTCTACGGCATAGTAAATATTGATATGATAGCAGGACCCTCCGAGGTATGCGTGGTTGCGGACCACACCGCAAACCCCGATTATATCGCGGCAGACCTTCTCTCTCAGCTTGAGCATGACAGAGCCGCAAGTGCGGTGCTCGTTACAACCGACGAAACGCTTGCCGCGAAGGTAGACAAAGCGATTTATGGGCAGCTTGCAAGGCTCAACCGCTCCGAGATAGCGTCGGTTTCTCTTGAGAATTGGTCGGCTTGCGTTATTGCCACCGACATTGAGGACGCCTTCCGCGTTGCGAATATCATAGCTCCCGAGCATCTTGAAATAGTTACCGAAAGCCCCGAGGACAAGCTCTCCCTCGTTGAGAATGCGGGAAGTATTTTTATCGGTGAATTTTCTCCCGAGCCTATGGGTGACTACTATGCGGGCACTAACCACGTGCTTCCTACGTCGGGCACTGCGAGATTTTCCTCTCCCCTCTCGGTTGACGACTTTATAAAGAAAATGAGCTACCTTTCCTACTCCGAGGACGCATTCCTTCGCGATGCTGAGTCGGTTATCAGATTTGCCGAGGTCGAGGGACTTGACGCTCACGCAAATTCCGTAAGGATAAGACTTAAAAAATAAGGAATTGATACAATGAATTACGTTTCAAAAAAAATGAGGGACAAAACACCCTACGAGCCCATTTGCGGTGAGTATAGGGTGAGACTTGATGCAAACGAGTCCCCGTTCCCCATTCCGCAGAATATAATTGAAAAATTTACGGTGTGGCTTTCGTCAAACGCGCTTGACCGCTATCCCGACCCGTCGTGTGTAGCCCTCCGTGCCGCTTTTGCGAAAAGGTACGGCGTGGACGCTTCGCGCGTCGTTGCGGGCAACGGCTCGGACGAGCTTATCAGCGTTATAATGACCTCGTTGCTTGACAAGGGAGATTCACTTGCGGTGGCAACCCCCGAGTTCTCTATGTATGCGTTCTACGCGGGGCTGTCCGAAAACACCGTATTTTTCACGCAGAAGGACGAAAATTACAGTCTTGATACCCTTCTTGACTTTGTAAAGGAAAAGGGCGCGAGAGCCGTTATTTTCTCCAATCCCTGCAACCCTACGGGACAGGGCTTTGAGCGAGAGGCGGTATTGAGCTTTGTAAAAAAATGCCCCGCGCTTTGCATAGTCGACGAGGCGTATATGGATTTCTGGGATCAGTCAATACTTGACGTGTGCGACAAATACGAAAATCTCATTGTTCTCCGCACGCTGTCAAAGGCGTTCGGTGCGGCGGGGCTCCGTCTCGGCTTTGCAGTCGGTCACGAGAGCCTTATCAACGCGATAAACGTAGCGCGCTCGCCCTATAACGTCAATTCCCTCTCCCAGGAGCTTGGCAGACTTGTGCTTGAAGGTGACATAGATAACGGCAGATATCTTTCGGTGCAGGCGCAAAAGCTTTCAATAAAGCTTTCAGAGCTTTTACCCGACGCAAAAATTCACCCCACGTGTGCCAACTTCGTTTATCTTGAGCATAGCAGCTCAAAGCAGATATACAAAGGGTTGCTCTGCCGCGGTGTTGCCGTAAGATATTTTTCTCCCGACAGACTTCGCATTACGGCATCCACGGACGAGGAATTATCTCTTCTCTATGACGCAATAACCGATATTATGAAAGGCTTGGACTAAGTTATGAGAAAAGCAAATGTAGTAAGAAACACAAGCGAAACGCAAATAGACCTCTCCCTTGAGATACTCTCTCAGAACGAGGCGGGCAGCTTTACGGGTACTACCAACGTAGGCTTTATGGACCACATGCTATGTGCGCTTTGCGTTCACGGTCACTTGAAAATAGACCTTAAAATGTCGGGAGACCTTGAGGTTGACGATCACCACTCTATTGAGGACCTCGGTATTGTATTCGGTCAGGCGTTTGCGCAGGCGGTAGGCTCAAAGTCGGCTATAAACCGATTTGGATGCTCGTTTGTGCCTATGGACGATTCCCTTTCCCGTTGTGTGATTGACATTTCGGGACGCCCCTATCTTGTATACAGCGCACTCTACGATTATCAGATGATAGGCGAGCTTGGGTCAGCAATGATCCGCGAGTTCTTCTATGCCTTTGCAATGAACGCGGGCGTGACCTTGCACATCGAAAACTTCTACGGCGAGAACGATCACCACAAGGCGGAGTCAATATTCAAGGCGTTTGCGAGAGCATTGAGTGACGCGTCCTGCCTGCGCGACGGAAACATTCTCTCCACCAAAGGAACGCTTGGATGATGATTACTGTAATTGATTATAAAATGGGAAATCTGCACTCGGTCATGAATGCATTGAGCTTTATTGGCGCAGAGGCGACAGTTTCGTCGGATATAGCCGACCTTCGCCGCGCGGACAAGCTCATTCTTCCTGGTGTGGGTGCGTTCCCCGACGCTATGGCGGCTCTTGAAGCCTCGGGACTTAAGGATGAAATAATAGCCGAGTGCCGTGACGGAAAGCCTCTTTTGGGTATTTGTCTCGGTATGCAGCTTCTCTTTGAGGAGAGCCTTGAATTTGGCAGAACCAAGGGCCTTGGGCTTATCCCCGGACGCGTCATTCCCATTGACGCCAAGGGACTGAAAATTCCCCACATGGGCTGGAACAGTCTTACCCACCATTGCAGTGACAAGCTCATTGACGGTGTTGCAGACGGCGATTACGTGTATTTTGTGCATTCATTCCGCGCGGATACGACGGACGAGTATATAATTTCCTCGTCGCATTACGGCGAGAAAATTCCCGCTATCGTTAAGGCTCTGGACATGAACGTGCGCGGCGCTCAGTTCCACCCCGAAAAAAGTCACGATACGGGACTTAAAATGTTCAGAAATTTTGCGGATATTAAGTAAATTCGGAGAAAAATTATGATTATCTTCCCTGCAATAGATATGCTTGACGGCAACTGCGTCCGTCTTTACAAGGGCGAATATTCAAGTGCGGGCAAGGTCGCAGAGGACCCTATTCTCACCGCGCAACGCTTTTGTGACGCAGGTGCGGAGTACATCCACATGGTTGACCTTGACGGCGCGAAAAACGGCGCGGGTGCTATGAAAAACCGCAGAGCCGTGTATGAGATAACAGAAAAATTCGGTATTCCTGTTGAGCTTGGCGGCGGTATACGTACCATGAGGGATATTGAGGAGGCAAACGCCTGCGGCGTTGCGCGTATGATACTTGGCTCGGCGGCGACCGACCTCTCCTTTCTCTCAAAGGCCGTTGACAAATACGGTGACAAGATAGCCGTTGGAATTGACGCCAAGGGCGGTTACGTTGCGACGGCGGGATGGATAGAGGCAACTGACCTCTACTATACCGATTTTGCGCGTGAGGTTGAAAAATTGGGCGTGTCGACCATAATATTTACGGACATTGGGCGCGACGGTACGCTTGAAGGACCTAATCTTGAAATGCTTGACACGCTTGCAAGGGCTGTCTCGTGTAATATCACCGCGTCGGGCGGCATAAAGGATATTGACGATATCAAGGCGATAAAAAATATGGGACTTTACGGTGCTATATGCGGAAAGTCCATATACTCGGGCACGCTTGACTTGTCCGAGGCAATCAAACTTTCAAAGGAATAAAAATATGCTTGCAAAAAGAATAATCCCCTGCCTTGACGTCAAGGACGGACGCGTGGTGAAGGGTGTTAATTTCGTCGGTCTGCGTGACGCGGGCGACATTGTTGACAATGCAAAATATTATAATAGCTGCGGCGCGGACGAGGTCTGCTTCCTTGACATTACCGCAACACACGAAGGCAGAAAAACATTTGCACTTCAGGTTGAGCGAGCGGCGAAGGAGCTGTTTGTTCCCCTCACCGTCGGTGGCGGTATCGGGACGGTAGATGATTTTCGTACCATGCTTCTTGCGGGTGCGGACAAGGTCTCCGTAAACTCGGCGGCGGTCAAAAATCCAAAGCTCGTATCAGACGCGGCGGAAAAATTCGGCTCGCAATGTGTCGTGGTCGCTATTGACGCAAAGCGCGTAGGAATAAACGGGCGCGGCGAGGGTATATTCCACGTTTTCGTCCACGGAGGACGAATTGACACGGGTATTGACGTGTTTGACTGGGCGTGTGAGGTCGCAGACAGAGGCGCGGGCGAGATACTGCTCACGTCAATGGACGCGGACGGTACGAAGTGCGGATTTGACAACGAGCTGACGGGCAAGGTTGCGAATATGCTCTCTATTCCCGTTATCGCGTCGGGCGGCGCGGGTGCTCCCTCTCATTTCCTTGATACCTTCAACGCGGGCGCGGATGCGGCGCTTGCGGCAACGCTTTTCCATTTCAGACAGCTTGAAATACTTGACCTCAAGAAATATTTGAGAGATAACGGAGTGGAGGTAAGACTTTAATGGATATAAATTTTTTATTTAAAAAAAGTGATCTTATCCCCGCGATAGTTCAGAATAAGGACAGCGGCGAGGTGCTTATGCTTGCGTATATGAACGAACGATCGCTTCAAAAAACGCTTGATACGGGTAAGGCTACCTTCTGGAGCCGTTCGCGAAACAAGCTTTGGTGCAAGGGCGAGACGTCAGGCAATTTCATGCTTGTTGACAGCATAAAATTTGACTGCGACTGCGATACCCTTCTCGTCTCGGTCACTCCCTGCGGACCCGCTTGCCATACGGGACATACCACGTGCTTTTTCAGAGAGCTTGACGAGAATACCGACAAAACCGTTATGTAATAAGGAGAAATAAAATGAACAATACACTTGAAAATCTCTATGCTGTCGTTATGGACAGAAAGGAAAATCCCCAGGAGGGCTCGTATACCTGCTATCTCTTTGACAAGGGACTTGACAAGATACTCAAAAAGGTGGGCGAGGAGTCTGCCGAGACAATAATTGCCGCAAAAAATGACAATAAGGAAGAGCTTTGCGGTGAGGTCTGCGACCTTATCTATCACCTTACGGTAATGTGTGCCGAAAAGGGACTTGATATAAAGGACGTCCTTTCCGAGCTTGACCGCAGAGCCGAAAAGATAGGAAATCTCAAGGTCATGAAAAATGTGGACAGAAATACGTAAAAAAATAACACGGACATCAGTCCGTGTTATTTTCATTGAGCAGAAATTCGAGTACAGGTGTCAGCTCGCGTGTGAAGACCTCATAGCCCGCAGGGGTGAGATGTCCTCCGTCGGTGGTGTATTCGTCGTATATTTCTCCCGTCTCTATATTCATGAGTGCAGAATACATATCCACGAATTCGTAGCCGTACTTCTCTGCCAAAAGCTTTATCTTGACGTTATTATATGCCGCAAGCTGATTATTCCTTCCCCAATCTCCGCCCATTGAGGTGAGTGAGATGAGAACAATTTCGGTATCCGGAATATTTTCCTTAAAGCCGTTGAGAATGTCCTCGTAGTTTTCCATCATGCTTTGCATATTATTTGCACCGATAAGCATTACGGCGACCTTGGGCTTTAATTCATAGACGGACACGTCAAGCCGCGCTTCAAGTCCTACGGTCGTGTCCCCGCCTATTCCTCGGTTTGCGGTCTTGTATTGGGGATAGTATTTTGCTACGTCGTATCCGTCGGTTAAGCTATCGCCGAGAAACGCGACGTCAATTTCATAGTCCGCGTATTTTTCGTTTTCCTCTTTATACTGCGATATCTTGGCGTTGTAATACTCCTCAAGTTGCCGTCTCCATTCTTGTTCCGCCTTTTTTTCGGGTATATATTTCAGGAAAAGAAACAAAAGTCCGACAACGAGCAATACAGCTACGATACACAGTATTACAATAGTAATTTTACTTAATTTTTTCATAAAACCTCTTTAGTTCAAAAATATAAAATCCTTAACCCTTGCAAGTATTTCCCTTGTCTCTCGCCACAGATGCTTTGGATATTTGTCAAGCGTTGACGAGATACCGACAGCATTCTCAATACCCTGTTCTCTGCACAGATAAAGCGAGCGGTAAAGGTGATATTCTTGCGTTATTACAATAACCGACGCGTCCGGGTACGATGTTTTAAAGTTATACATACTCTCATGCGTGGAATATCCGATAAAATCACATATTATATCACCTTCGGGTACGCCAAGCTCTACGGCGTATTTTTTCATGGCGGTGGGCTCGTCATAACTGTCGCCCGAGCGGTCGCCCGACATGATTATTTTGTCCGCAAGTCCGCTCTTATAAGCCTTGACGCCTACCTCTACTCTGTCGGCAAGACGGTCAATAGGTGTGCCGTCTTCATTTAGTCCCGTGCCGAGAATGAGAATATAATCGTATTTTTCGGATATTTTATCAATATTCTCAGGCTTATAAATGTTGTCCTTCGCAGTATCTATCATAGCGACGTTTATAATCGCGACGGTCAACGTCAGCAGAAGGATTGCCGAGCAAAGCACGGCACATATCTGAAATATAATTTTCTTGTTCAGCTTCATTGCAGTTCTCAATTCAAAAATAGAAGGTCTTTAAGTCTTGCAAAATACTCTCGGAAATTATACGCGGCTTGCTTGCGATACGTGTCAAGGTCAGCCGACACGCCCGTGCAATCGTCAATACCCTGCTCCTTTGCTACGTACAGAGCTCGGTGCAAATGATATTCCTGTGAGACCAAAACAACGCTTGCATCGCCGTAATCTCTCTCAAATCTGTCAAGAGATTCGTGTGTTGAGTACCCTTCAAAGTCGCATATAATATCCTCTGCGGGAACGCCAAGCTCTATGGCAAAGCTTTTCATGGCGGTGGGTTCGTCGTAATTCTCTCCCGAGCGGTCGCCCGACATGATTATTTTGTCAGCAACACCCGCAAGATAAAGGTCCGCTCCCACTATTACTCTGTCTCGAAGCATATCCGTAAGCGACCCGTCATCACGCACGCCCGCTCCAAAGACGAGTATATAATCAAAATGCTCGCCCTCTGCCATTGTGGGAATTGCCTCGTGAGAGCTTATGTCCTCCTCTGTGGCGTCAACCATCGCAAGATTGACGATGACAAGCGAGAGTAAGAGCAAAAGCGCCGCCGTGAGCAGCACCGCTCCCGTCTTTAATGCTATGGGGATAAATTTTCTTATCTTCATATACCTCTCATAATGGGTAAGTAAAACACCGAACGGTATCGCACGGTGTTTTACATGGTGTCTGATTACTTATTACACTTTTCTACTATTTTCTTTGCGGCATCCTCAAGATAGTTTGCCTTTGTAAGCTCTATCCAGCCCTTGTCCACGTAGGACGCAAGCTCGGTGTCGATAGGCATTTTTGCGAGCAGATCGTAGCCGAATTCCTCAGCAATCTGTTCGATATGCGAGTCGCCGAATATCTTTATTTCCTTGCCGCAGTCGGGGCACTTGACGTAGCTCATGTTCTCAACGAGACCAAGCACGGGAACCTTCATCATGTCCGCCATGTTTGCCGCCTTCTTAACTATCATGGAAACCAGCTCCTGAGGTGAGGAAACGATAACTATACCGTCTATCGGGATATACTGGAATACCGTAAGGGGTACGTCGCCCGTGCCGGGAGGACAGTCGATAAAGAGGTAGTCTATTCCCTCCCAGATGGTATCCTTCCAGAACTGACGTACGGTTGTGGATATGAGCG
>JAFTKY010000072.1 GCA_017453005.1 Clostridia bacterium
CTTCTCCTCCCCTTAAAGTCCCGACTGATCTGTACGGTTGATGATATCGTCCTGGAGTGAGCGGGAGAGGGTCGTGAAGAGTGCGCTATAGCCTGCAACTCTTACAACGAGGTTCTTATAGTTTTCGGGATGCTTCTGTGCGTCGAGAAGCGTCTCGCGGGAAATTACGTTATACTGAACGTGCATACCCTTCTGGTCGAAGTAACCGCGGAGATATGCCACGAACTTTTCAAGTCCTTCCATGCCCGAGAGCGCGGAGGGATGGAACTTCTGGTTAAAGAGAGTACCGTTGGATGCGATACCGTGGTCAAGACGTGATACGGAGTTAGCCGTTGCGGTAGGACCGTAAACGTCACGTCCCGATGCGGGGCCTACGCCGTCTGCGATGGGGGTGTATGCAAGTCTTCCGTCGGGGGTTGCGCCCGTCTGGTAGCCGAGTGGAACGTTAGCCGATACGGGGTAAAGTCCTGCCTGATATACGCCGCCACGGGGGTTGGTGAAGTTTTCAAAGGGCTTTGTATACGTGTTGCATACCTCGCGCGCGAACATATCGGTTGCGCGGTCGTCGTTACCGTACTTGGGAAGAGCGGCGATCATATCAAGAATTTCCTGATATCTTGCCTTCTTTGCGTCGGATATCGTGGACGCTGTGGTAATGCTCGTATATACGTCGGCGATAAACTTTTCGTTTATGTCGATGCCCTGTGCGTTTGCCATCTTTGCAGCTTCAATGGTAAGCTCAAGCGCCTTCTTGGGCATGATACCCTTGCCGAAGTTGTCTGCAAGCGCCTGCTTCATCTCAGCCATGCTGACCTTCTTTTCCTCAAATACGAGGGTTCTCATCGCGATAAGCGCGTCGGTCATGTTAGCGATACCGAAGCCCTGAGGGCCCGTGAAGTTGTAGTGCGCACCGCCCTCCTGAAGGCTGAGACCCTTTTCCATACAGTCGTCGCAAAGACATGACTCAAAGGGAAGAGGACAGCGGACGGAGTGAGCGTAGTCAACCGCGTTGTCTGCATGTACCATCATCTTGATAAGAGCCAATTCCTGAGTTTTGTAAGCCTCGTAGAACTCTTCAAAGGTGGTCATGTCCTCGACGTTGCCGGTCTTGGGACCTATCTGCTCGCCCTTGTCCACACCGTTGGAAAATACAAGCTCGAGGGGACGGCACATATTGAAGAATGCTGCATCGTGCCAGCCGTCGGTCTTCGTACCCTTCTGAGGCTCAACGCAACCGATTATACAGTAGTCGCGCGCGTCCTCAAGAGTGAGACCCTTGGACATGATGGAGGGAATTATTACCTCGTCGTTGTAGAATGCGGGAACGCCAAGCCCCTCGCGAACGACGGATGCTGCCTTGATAAGAAGATCGTGGGGAGTACCGTTCCATACACGGATGGAAAGGGAGGGCTGAGGGAGACGAACGTGGAGCTGTGCCTCCATACACATATAGGAGAGCTCGTTCGTGGTGTCAAGTCCGTCCTCGTCCTGACCGCCGACGATAAGGTTCTGGAACAAGCCGTAGCCTGCAAAGCCCTCTGCGGATGCGGCGTCTCTTACCTTGTTAAGGTCATTGAGCTTTACCCAGATGCAGTCGAGATATTCCTGCGCCTGCTCGAGCGTCATGCTGCCGTTGTCAATATCCTGCTTGAAGAGGGGATACATATATCTGTCAAAGCGTCCGGGGGAGATGGAGTGTCCGCTGGACTCGCACTGAAGAAGCTGCTGAACGAACCAGAATGCCTGACAAGCCTCGTAGAAGTTTCGAGCGGGCTTGGCGGGAACGCGGTCACAAGCCTCGGCAATTCTGAGAAGCTCCGCTTTACGCACGCTGTCGGTGCATTTGCCTGCTTCGGCAAGTGCCAAGTCGGAATAACGTCTTGCGTAGGTGATAACACCCTCGCAGCTCTCGATTATAGCTTCAAGGAAGCGGCGGCGTCTGATGTAGTCGCCCTTGCCGAGGTCAAGCTTTGAAATTCTGTCCTTTGCCTCTGCGATAATGTCCTCAAGTCCCTTGTAGATTACTCTGGGGTAGTCTACGTTGATGTGGCCGATACCGTTGTAGAAATAGTTACCTACCGTGAATATTCCGTGGTTGAGGAACACGTCGCGTACCTTTTCGTCCATGCTCTCAAACGCGAGATCGCTGACGGTCTTGCCCTTCCAATAGGGGTAGACCTTCTTAAGTCTCTCGACCGTGGAGGGAGAAATGTAGAAGGGGTCAGCCTCACGTGTCGCAAAGGTGTCGTATTCCTTCTCGAGCCACTCAAAGGAGTACTCGGGGAAGGTCTGACAGCCTCTGGGAGCTATAGAGTTACTACCTACGATAAGCTCGTCGGGACGAATAACTATCGGAATATTTTCAAGAATGTGTCTGAATGCGGCAGAGCGGCGAAGAATTATCGGCAAGCCCTCGGTCTGCTTGTAGCTTTCCGTGACGAGCTCGGCTCTGTCTGCCTCGATCTCGGGCATGTTGGCGTAAAGATGGTCAACAAGACGCTGGATGCGAGGGCTTTTTTCAATCGTAAATTTAATCTTTCCCATTGTTATATGATCCTTTTATGTTTTTTTAAATCAGATCTGTTCCCAAAGAAGCTCATGAGGTGCGGGGATAACTGCGGAATTGTGATAAAGTCCCTGATCCTTTGCATATCCTGCGCCTGCCTCAACAGCCGCGGTGACGTCTCCGACGTCGCCCGTGAGAAGCGCGATACCCTTGCCGCCCATGCCTCTGGAAACGCGAAGCTCGTATACCTCGACCTTTGCGGTCTTGACCGCAATGTCCGCCGCCTTGATAATGCTTGCCGCGGAGAATGTCTCAATAATTCCAAGACTTCCTTTTTTCTCTGCCGCCATCGTGCCGAAGAGGGCAGTGATGACCTGGGGATCTATTCTACCGATTACCGAGGAGTCAACGAGCTTATCTCCGAATCTTTCTCTTACGTGGTCCACTGCGCTTGATACGTTGGAGATAGTACCCGTGAGGATCATCTCAAACTTACCGGGGCAAGCGGGACGCGCGGAGATAAGGCTTATTCCCGCGCTCTTGAGAGCCGCATCGGTCGCCTCGATACCCTTTGCAATGCTTTTAAGTTCAATAACACCTATTGCCTGATACATTTTGTTACCTGCTTTTTATATATTTTCTGAAATTATGCTTCAATTACTATCTTCGTTGCGTCAACGAATACTACCTTGCCGTCAATAGACGCGTACTGCGGCACGGAAAGACCTTCAGCCGCCTCGGCTATCGTCTGACCTATAGTCACGCTGTCTCCGACCTTGACTGTGGGTGTGGAGGGCGCGCCGATGTGCTGGGACGTCTTTATTTCTACCTTTGACGCCCTTATCTGCTCGGGTATGTACTTTGTGACGTAGTCAAACTTGCGTACTCCGAGAATATCCTCCCATCTAGAGGAGGCTATCATGTGGTATTTTCTGTCGCTGTCGGGGTGATATTCCTCGCTGCCTGCGACGAATTTCGTTCCCGTCTTTGCAAGTATACCCTTGAGATGCAGGATAACGTCCTTGGGGGAGATATCCTGACAGCAAGCCGCCTCGGCGCAAACTCCGCAAGAACAGCAAAGAGTTGCGGTCTTGATAAGGTCGGGGTTGTTGAGAACCGCGTTTGTCATAGCGGCTCTTATCATTTTGTGAGGCTCAAGCGGGTATCCGAGAAGATTTCTCGGGCAGAGCTCCGTGCAACGGTTACAGCCGCAGCAGCAGGACGCCGCGCGGCGAAGCATATCGTCCATGGATATCTGCTTGTGAGCGACACAGTTTATATTCTTAGGAAGAATAAGCAAAGCCTTCGTGGTCTTTGTGACAACGGCGGTCTCGTGGGGCGTAATAGCTCCCATTGAGGGGCCTCCGTCTATCATGACCTGGTCGGGGCGTACCTTTATTCCAAGCGTTGAGAATAGCTCGGATACCTTCATGCCGATGGGAACTCTCACCGTAAATCTCTCGGGAATATCTCCGCCGACGGTCACCCATTTTTCGGTCAAGGGCGTGTTCTCTCTGACTGCCTGGCGGATATTGTATACCGTCTCGCCGTTGAGAACTATCACTTTTGCCGTGATGGGAAGATTGCCGGGCTTTACAAGCCTGCCGGTAGCCTCGTATATTAAGTTTATTTCGTCTCCCATGGGGTAGACGTCGGGCAAGCATTTGACGTACACTCTCTCGCCGAGCATCTGCCCCTCGGCAAGCCCCAGCATTTCTGCACGGTGCTTCTTGACTGCGATAAGAGTGTGGTCTATGGAGTACGCCTCCATAATTATCTGCGAGCCCTCAACTATTTTTGACATTTCCTCTCGCATGAGCATATAGTCGGTATACATCAGCGGCTCACATTCCGCGCAGTTTATAACGAGTATTTCTGCGCCGTCATTGAGCTTAGCGTAAGAAGGGAAGCCTGCGCCGCCCGCACCGACAATGCCTGCGTTTTTTATAATTGATTTCAAATCGGACATTTTTATTTCGCGCTATTATGCGCCACCTCGGGCGTATTTTTTGTGGATTACTGGCTTATTTTGTCAACTACTCCTACGATGACTGCGTCAACGGGTGCGTACTCGTCACCGAGTGCCATTCTTGCGCTGCTACCCGTCGTGATAAGAACGGTCTCGCCGATACCGGCGCTTACCATTCTGTCAACGGCAACTATGTACTTGTCGGTTATGACGTCATTTTCAATGAGCTGAACCTCCAAAAACTTGCTGCCTACGAGCTTGTCTATCTTATTTGTGGAAACTATGTGTCCTACTACTTTTCCCTTTAACATATCAAATACCTCTGAATCAGTCTTTTGCAACGGTCACCGTGCTGCCGTTCTTGAAGCCTACTGCGTTTGCATCGTCCGTGTCAACGTGCATTTCAAGTCTGAACTGCTCGTGAACTCTTACCTGAACATCGTACCATCTCGTTTTCTTCGTGCCCGAGAATGCGTCTACGTTTATGTAGTCGCCGTCCTTGACGTTGAATCTGACGGCGTCAGCGGGGCTCATGTGAATGTGACGGTTTGCGATAATGCAACCCTCACTCAGCTGTACGATGCCCTTGGGGCCGATGATGGTCACGGGAGCGGAGCCCTGTGTCTTACCCGACTCGCGTACGGGGGGCTTTACCTTAAGGATAAAGGAGTCTGTAACCGATATCTCAACCTGGCTGGACTTGCGGAGAGGACCGAGAACACGGACGTTTTCAATAGAGCGCATGGAGGGACCGACGAGCGTGAGGGTCTCCTTACAAGCGTACTGACCGGGCTGTGAGAGCTCCTTCATGGGAGTCAGCTCATATCCCTTGCCGAAAAGCGTTTCGAGGTCTTCGCGGTTCAGATGAATATGTCTGTTTGAAATTCCTACGGGGATGGTGTCTGCCTGAGAGCCGCCCTCTCCCATTTCGGAAATAACTTTTTTTACGATGTCAGCGATTGCTGCGGAGGTGAGTTCCATTTTACTGCATCCTTTCTTTATCGAATATTATACAATTTTTTTTACAAGTTTTAAGTACGGTAACCGATAGTTGCCATATAGACGGGGTAAAGGTCTTTATCCCATTTATACGTCAATTATCACTCTGTCTCTCCCGAAGACTTTTTTTCTTCGGGAGAGACAACGTTGCACCTGCCAGAAGTCAGCGGCGCAGACCTGCGCTCTCGCGCAGATCAATTCCGAGCCGTATAGCCGATATTAGCCAAGCTTGGGAAGAAGCTTGTCAACATCACCGTGGGGTCTGGGAATTACGTGTGTAGCGATAACCTCGCCGAGTCTGGATGCAGCTGCACCGCCTGCCTCTACAGCAGCCTTAACAGCTCCAACGTCTCCGCGAACCATTACGCTTACGAGTCCGGAACCGATCTTCTCGGAACCGATAAGTACTACGTTTGCAGCCTTAACCATTGCATCTGCTGCTTCGATTGCTGCTACGAGACCTCTTGTCTCAACCATTCCAAGTGCTTCCATTGTTTTGTTCTCCTTTATAAATTTTATTTTTTAACAATGTGCTTTGCAGGGAGGAGCCCTGCGCCTTTTTTTAAACCGCGGGAGCTTATACTCCGGGATCGGTTTTTACGAATTTCATGATGTCGGGATGCGGGCGAGCGATAACCTCGGCGCACATTACTTTTCCGACTGTTGCTGCGGCCTCTTTGCCTGCTTCAAGAGCAGCGGTCACAGCGGAAACGGTGCCTTCAACAACAACTGTTACAAGCCAGCCGCCCAAACGCTTCTCGACATGAATAAGTTTGACGTCCGCCGCCTTGACCATCGCGTCAAGACCGACGATGGCAGTTACCATCGCGCGAACCTCAAGCAACGCAATAGCTTTTTCCATAGTCAAGTAAGTTCCTTTTTAAAGTGTTCTTTGTGAATTTAACCTTTAAGATATTACTTAAGTGTGGGGAGAAGCTTGTCAACGTCTGCGTGGGGTCTGGGAATAACGTGTGTAGCAATAACCTCGCCGAGTCTGGAAGCTGCTGCTCCGCCTGCCTCAACTGCTGCCTTAACTGCTCCAACGTCTCCGCGAACCATTACGCTTACGAGTCCGGAACCGATCTTTTCAGAACCGATAAGAACTACGTTAGCTGCCTTTACCATTGCATCTGCTGCCTCGATTGCTGCAACAAGACCTCTTGTCTCTACCATTCCAAGTGCTTCATTCATGATTGTAAATCTCCTTTTTGTGATTTTTATGATGTTTTTTTATAAACTTATTTTTTGGACGCTTTGTCCATGTTTCTGAGTTTGTCCTTGCCCGTTGCGGTAAGCGTTGCGAACCACTGAACACTCTCGTCAAGTCCTGCGATGACCTCGCTCGTGATGTAAAGGCCTCTGTCCTTAGCTTCCTTTACACCCGCATCGTGAGCCGCCTGAACGGCGCCCGCGTTGCCCTCAAACTTAACGACCATGACAAGCGGAACGGGACATTTATCCGCGTTTGCGGGCTTGTTCTTGTCGATAGCTACAACCTTTACATCCGCTGCCTTTGCGACTGCGTCTGCAACTACTATCGAGGTGGTGTAGCCGTACACCTCAATCATACCGAGTGCTGCCATGATTTACGCCCTCGATTATTTATCGTTTATGTAGCAGATCTTGATACCCTTCTGAGCTACGTTCGTTTCCATAGCCTCATTCATCTTATCAAGAGGATAGGTGTGAGTGATGAGCTCCTCAATCGGAATGTTCATCTCTGCGCACTGCTTAAGGAATGCTACCGTCTTGGGGTAATCCTCAGCGGAGTAGTCCCAAGAGCCTACGATGTCGATTTCCTTATTGCACATAGCGAAGTGGGGATTGATCTTGTACTCTCCGTTGTTTACGAAGAAGCCCATCTCGCAAAGTCCGCCGCCGCGGCGGATGTAATCGTAAATATCCTGTGCAGCTATGGGAGCACCCGTGCACTGGAATGCAAAGTCAACGCCGACGTTGTTTGCAACGGCCTTAACCTTTGCAACTCTCTTTTCAAGCGTGTCCTCGTCGGGACGCTTGAAGCATACGGTCGTCTTTGCGCCCATCTTCTGTGCGGTCTTGAGTCTGTCCTCGTTACCGTCAACAGCGATGATGTGGTTGATACCTGCAGCGCGGAGAACCGTGATCATAACGAGACCAACGGGACCGCAGCCCTGAACGAGAACCTTCGAGCCGAAATTGAGAAGACCTGTCTTCTGGCTTCTCTCAAGCGCGTGTACGCATACGCACGCAAGCTCAAGAATCATTCTCTGATAGAGGTTAAGCTCGTTTACCTGGAAGTAGGTTACGCCGTAGCCTCCCTTAATAACCATGTAGTCAGCGAACCAACCGTTTACGCGGTTGCCCTCAGCCTGGCCTCTCTTGTCGCCGACGAGACCGAAAACTCCCTGATTGTCGCAGAGGTTCGTTCTGCCGGGAACCATACGGCAAGCGTAGCAGTCGCCGCAGCTCATAACGGAGGTAACTATCTTGTCACCAACTCCGAGAGGCTTACCTGCGGTATCTACCTTTACGTTCTTACCGACAGCAACGACCTCACCCGTGCCCTCGTGACCGAGAATGACGGGAATAAGACCGAAGGGGTCCATCTTCCACTCGTGAACGTCCGTGCCGCAGATGCCTGCGCCCTCGACCTTAACGAGGATATCGTCGTCTCCGAGCTCGGGAATGGGAAGCTGCTGAATTTCAATGTTCTTAGGACCTGTAAGCATCGCAACGTTTGCAACCTTGGGAATGGGTCCGTTTGCCTTGGGAGCGGCGGACGTGCCCATGGAGCTGAGTACCGAGCGAACGATGCTTTCGATCTGTGAAGCAGTAATATCCATTTTTTCGTGTTTCCTTTCTGAAGATTTCCTATCGAGCGCATCAGATGATTCTGAAGGAATCAACCATTACGCAACGGCGCTTTCTCGTAAAGCTGCGAGCCGAGGTGATACCCTCGCCCGTAGGACCTGCGATGGTGAACGTCGTGTGTCCTTCGCCTCCGAAGCCGATGCCGGCGTAGGAGGGCGCGTTCTTTACAAATATCGTCGTCTCAACCGCACGTGCAAAGCGTGTGAGGTTGTCGATGTTCTTGGAGTGCATGTGAGCCGTGTGTCTGTTTCCGTGCTCTGCCTTAACAGCCCAGTCAATAGCCTGGTCGATGTCCTTTACTCTTACGATACCGAGAATAGGCATCATAAGCTCCTCCTGAACGAAGAGATGCTCGAAGGGAACCTCTGCTATTGCACAACGGATCTCGGGACCTACGTTGATGCCGATCTTTGCGAGAAGAACTCTTGCGTCACGACCAACGCAGTCACGGTTTACAGCATAGCTTACCTTGCCCGTCTTGGGGTCGGTCTTGGAATCAAGAACAACGCTTGCAAGCTGGTCTGCCTGCTGACGGGTAAGCTTGTAGCAACCGTTCTTCACCATTCCGGAGATAAGTCTGTCAGCGACGTTGTCAAATACGAAAACTTCCTTTTCTGCGATGCAGGGGAGGTTGTTGTCGAAGGTACAACCGTCGATGATGTCCTTTGCAGCCTTATCTATATCAGCGGTATCGTCAACGATAACGGGGGGGTTGCCCGCGCCCGCGCCTATCGCCTTCTTACCGGACGAGAGAACTGCCTTTACAACTCCGGGGCCGCCCGTACAAACGAGAAGCTTGATGGAGGGGTGCTTGTACATTACGTTAGCGGTGTCAAGCGTGGGCTTAACAACGCTGGCTACGAGGACCTTCGGGCCGCCCGCGGATGCTACCGCGCGGTTTACAAGGTCAACTGCGTAGTTGGAGGTTGCAATTGCGCCGGGGTGGGGGTTGAATACAACGCCGTTTCCTGCGCATATCATACCGATAGAGTTACAGATGACTGTTTCGGAGGGGTTGGTGGAGGGAGTAATTGCTCCGACTACACCGAAGGGAGCCATTTCGGTCAGGGTGAGACCGTGGTCGCCTGTTCTTGCCTCTTCGATTATGTCCTCCGTGCCGGGGGTCTTGTCAGCCACGAGCAGGTGCTTTGCGTACTTGTGGTCAACGCGTCCCATCTTTGTTTCGGCAACGCCGAGATTTGCCATGATCTGCGCATCCTGACGAGTGAACTCGCGGATAGCAGTGACTATTTTTTCTCTCTGAGCTACCGACATTGAACGGACTGCCTTATAGCCCTCGTTTGCCGCTGCGATAGCTTCTTCCATCGTAGCGTAAACGCCTATAAGCTTGCGTCCGTGATACTGGGTGGAATCCCATTCCTTACCGCTGTCTGCGGCAGGCTTTTTGTACTCGGAAACTACGCGGGCAACTATTTCGTTGACCTGCGCTTCCGTAAGATTGATTGCCATTTTCGGACGCTCCTTTCAAAATAATTTTTCAGTGTGTGTTAATGTGTATTAACTTAAAAATTACTTACCGAGAGCAGCGAGAACTTTTCTTGTGATGTCTGCAACGAGGTCATCACCGGAATGATCGTGACCGCAGGAGCAGGAGCCGCCGTTGTCCTTGCACTTGCAGTTGGAGGTACCCTTGTTGGGGCAGGACTTACAGCCGGGGTGCTTACCGGGAAGACCCATCTTCTTACGAAGCTCCATAAGTCTTTCGAGCTCGTAGCAGGAGATTTCGTCGATACGGCTGTTTGCGCCTGCGCCGATCTGACGAGCGTAAAGGTTGATCTTTGCGTTGAACTCAACCTCTTCCATGGTGAAGCAAGCTCTGATAAGTGTGTTACCTACCGTGAGAGCACCGTGGTTCTTAAGAAGGAACGCGTCGTGCTTCTGGATGTAGGGCATGAGGGACTCGGGAATCTCCATGGTGGAGGGCATACCGTAGTCACATGTGGGAACGTTACCGATGGTAAGAATTGCCTCGGGGAGTATGTACTGATCAAGCTCTACGCCTGCTACTGTGAAAGCGGTAGCTACGGGAGGATGAGCGTGAACGACAGCGTTTACGTCGGGACGCTCCTGATAAACTCTCATGTGCATCTTGATCTCGGAGGAGGGATTGAGTCTACCGTCAATCTTGTTTCCGTTGCCGTCGATCTTGATGATCATATCGGGAGTCATGTAACCCTTGGATACGCCTGTAGGTGTGCAGTAGTACTCGTTAGGGCCAACTTTTACGGAGATGTTTCCGTCGTTTGCTGCAACAAAGCCGTGGTCGTAAATTCTTTTACCGATGTCGCAGATTTCTTTTTTGATTTCAAAAGGTGACTGTGCCATTTTTCTTATATCCTTTCAGATTTAAATTTTTTCTTTTTTATCTCAGCCCACCCGCAGGTGCGGGTGGGAATGATTCAAAATTACTTTACGAGATCGTAGGTGTCGGAAGCGATCATGTATTCCTCGTCGGTGGGAATAACGACAACCTTTACCTTGGAATCGGGTGTGCTGATGATTACGTTCTCGCCGCGAGGACAGGACATATTGTAATCAGCGTCAAGCTTGATTCCGAAGAACTCCATGTTTTCAGCGATAAGCTGACGGGTCTTTCTGTCGTTCTCGCCGAGACCTGCGGTGAAGATAAGAACGTCAATGCCGTTCATTTCGGCAACGTACGAGCCGATTATCTTCTTTGCGTTGTGAACGAGAAGGTCCATAGCAAGCTGTGCACGCTCGTTGCCTGCGTCTGCTGCCGCCCAAACGTCACGCGCGTCGTTGGATACGCCGGAAACGCCGAGAAGTCCGGATTTCTTATTCATAATATCGTTGACCTCGGATGCGCTCATGCCCGTCTGTTCAATGATGTAGGGAATGATAGAGGGGTCGATGGAGCCGCATCTCGTGCCCATGGGGAGACCCTCCTGAGGAGTGAAGCCGAGGGACGTGTCAACTGCCTTGCCGCAGTCAACTGCCGTGATGGACGAGCCCGAGCCGATGTGGCAGGAAACTATCTTCGTCTCGTTGTAGTCAAGACCTAAGAATTCACACGCCTTTGCGGATACGAAGCGGTGAGACGTACCGTGGAAGCCGTAGCGGCGAACACCGTACTTTTCATACCACTCGTAGGGGAGTGCATACACGTAGGACTTCTTGTCAAAGCCCGAGTAGAAGGACGTATCGAATACGCCTACCATAGGCTTGTCAGCCAGAATTGCCTTACAAGCGGCTACGCCCTTGAGAGCAGGGGGGCCGTGAAGGGGGTTGATGGGAATGATGGACTCAATGTACTTGAGCTCCTCCTCACCGAGAATGCAGGACTTTGTGATCTTACCGCCGTGAGCAAATCTGTGTCCGACTGCGCCGATCTCGTCAACGCTCTCGATTACACCAAGCTCGGGATCCGTAAGAAGCTTCAGAACGAGCGCGATAGCCTCGTTGTGAGAGGGCATGGGATAATCTGCCTCGTAGCTTTCCTTGCCGGGACGCTTATGCGTAATAGCACCGGAAAGTCCGATCTTCTCACAAAGACCCTTGGCAAGAACTCCGCCGGTCTCCATATCAAAGAGCTGATACTTGAGAGAGCTGCTACCGGCGTTGATAACCAGAATCTTCATAGTTTTCCTCCAGTAATTTTAGTTTAGCGAAAATTATTCGTTTACATATACATTATAACAAATCCAAACATAAATTGCAAGGGCTTTATTAAGAAAAACAGGTGGAATTTCTTACAAAATAATTGCCCCAATTTTACGGTTTTTTCGCATTTTTTGAGAGCGTCAATTTTTTGTCAAAAAAAGTGATAAAAAAATAACGTGATACCACTTTTGAAGTCGCGAAAAATGGAAGTTATTTACAGATTATAGCAATACATTTACAATTTTGTACTATAAATCCAAAAATAGCCAATTTTCAAAACTGTTGTCATTTTGCACAAATGCCTTTTTAAAATCCCTGCATATTTACTATATTAAGCCGTCAAAACAAAAAAATATTTAAATTTTTTGATGCTTTGATGAAATTCAAACTATAAAAAAGGGGCAAAAACCCAAATAAAATAAGAATATTTTTAAATACCTATTGTAAAATGTGAAAAGATTTGTTATAATAAATCTGTATTGGCTATTTTGTCAAAAAAATAACGCAGTGAATTCTGCGTCAAAAAACAACACGTTTATAATACATATAATAAAATGAAGCAAAAAGAAAGGCGGTCAGGATTATGGAAAACAGAGAAAAGTTCTATATAACGACAGCGATTGCATACGCGTCCAGAAAGCCTCATTTCGGTAATACCTACGAGGTCATAGCTACCGACGCGATAGCAAGATACAAAAGAGCGAGGGGATACGACGTATTCTTCTGCACGGGTACGGACGAGCACGGACAGAAGATAGAGAACCTCGCAAACGAGGCGGGAATTACTCCCAAGGCTTACGTTGACGGCGTAGCGGACGAGATAAAGGGAGTATGGAGCAAGATGAATTCCAGCCACGATTACTTTATCCGTACGACGGACGACTACCACGAGGCGGCAGTTCAGAAGATATTTACGAAATTCTACAATCAGGGCGATATATACAAGAGCACGTACGAGGGCTGGTACTGTACCCCCTGTGAGTCCTTCTTTACCGACACGCAGGCAGAGGGCGGCAAGTGCCCCGACTGCGGACGCGAGGTGCAGAGAGCGTCCGAGGAGGCGTATTTCTTTAAAATGAGCAAATATGCCGACAGACTTATGGAGCATATTGAGGCTCACCCCGAGTTTATTGAGCCCGAGTCCAGAAAGAAGGAAATGGTAAACAACTTCCTCAAGGCAGGACTTCAGGATCTTTGCGTTTCCCGTACGTCCTTTACGTGGGGAATACCCGTTGAGTTTGACAAAAAGCACGTAACCTACGTTTGGCTTGACGCGCTCACGAACTACATCACCGCAATAGGCTACGATCCCGACAAGACGTTTGAGGAGCAGTCCGAGCATTTCAAGAAATATTGGCCCGCTGACGTACACGTAATAGGAAAGGATATTCTCCGTTTCCACACTATCTATTGGCCTATATTCCTTATGGCGCTTGACATTCCGCTTCCCAAAAAGATATTCGGACACCCTTGGTTCAATTTTGGAATGGACAAGATGTCAAAGTCAAAGGGTAACGTAATTTACGCGGACGAGCTTGCTGATCGCTTTGGCGTTGACGGTGTGCGTTACTACGCGCTCTCAGAGATGCCCTACGCAAACGACGGCTCTATCACGTACGAGAACGTAATAAAGAGGTTCAACGCAGACCTCGTAAACAACATGGGTAACCTCTTCAAGAGAACTCTTGACATGCAGAAGAAGTATTTCGGAAGCGTGATCCAAGCTCCCACGGCGGCAGAGGATATTGACGGCGAGCTCAAGGCGGCTTGCGTTGAGGCGTACAACGGCTTTATAAAGAACATGGATTCCTACCACATAGCAGATGCGCTTGACTGCGTTTTCGCTATGTTCAATAGAGCAAATAAGTATATAGACGAGACAACACCTTGGGTGCTTGCAAAGGACGAGACAAAGACCGAGCGTCTTGGAACGGTGCTCTACAATCTGCTTGAGGCTATCCGTTGGGGCGCCGTAATGCTCACGCCCATTATTCCCGAGTCCGCGAAGGAGATGCTTGAGCGTCTTGGTACGGATAAGACGGGCTACGATACAGTCGGCTGTATTGAGTGCTTTGGCGGCATGACGGCGGGACAGAGCGTTGGCGAGTCCAGAGTGTTGTTTGCCAGAGTTGACGAGGCAAAGATGCTCTCCGAGCTTGAAGCCGAAATGGCTGCAAAGCGTGCGGCGGCAGAAGCAGCGGAGAAGGCAAACGCTGTACCCGAAAAGCCCGAGGGCTGTGCACTTATCGGCATTGAGGACTTTATGGGAGTAGAGCTTCGCACCGCGAAGATAATCGAGTGCGAAAGGGTTCCGAAGGCTAAAAAGCTCTTGAAGCTCAAGGTCGACCTCGGCTACGAGCAGAGACAGGTCGTATCGGGTATTGCCAAGTGGTACGAGCCCGACGCACTTATCGGCAAGAAGGTCATAATCGTTGCTAACCTCAAGCCCGCAACCCTTTGCGGGATTGAGTCCAACGGCATGATACTCGCCTCGGGCGAGGAGACTGTCCGCGTGGTATTCCTTGATAAGGACACGCCTCTCGGCGAGAGAGTGAGATAATAAAAACCAACAGTGTGCTGTGTTCTTGACACAGTACACTGTTTTGTGTTAGTATATATGTAGAAAAATTCTGAAATTTTCTCAAAAAAGTGTAACCAAAATAAATTCTTGGCGACTTATAGGGTGAGCGGGGATAAATTCCCCAAGCCGAAACAAAAAAGTCACCAAAGATCAACACGGAAGGGACAAGTATGGAAGACTGCAAGATCGTTGATATGTATTGGGACAGAGACGAGTGCGCGATAGCAGAGTCCGACAAAAAGTACGGACGGATGCTGAACTCACTTTCCTTTTCGCTGCTGTCCTCACGCGAGGATGCGGAGGAGTGCGTCAACGACACGTATATTGACGCGTGGAACTCTATGCCCACGGCGCGCCCCGACAATCTCGGCGCGTTCCTCTCGAAAATAACGAGGCGTATCTCCATTGACCGTCACAGACAAAAGCACCGTCAAAAGCGCGGAGGAGTGGATAACCTCGTGCTTGAATTGACCGACTGTATCCCGTCGGGCGAGAGTATTGACGACGAGCTTGAAAGCAAGCGGCTAGGAGAGGCACTTGACAGCTTTCTGTATTCTCTTGACAAGGAAAAGCGCGTGATGTTCGTGCGCAGATACTTTTATTCTCATTCCATCGAGCAGATATCTGCGGGAATGGGTATTAGCGAATCCAAGGTCAAGACAACTCTTTTCCGTGTAAGAAAAGCTCTGAGAGACGAGCTGGAAAGGGAGGGGCTGTTATGAGCAATAAAATTAAAAAAGCCGAGCTTTTGCTTGACCGCATAGGCGAGATAGACGATTCGCTTTTGTCCGAAGCCCTTTCCTACCGTCCGCAAAGACGCGCACCGAGATTTGCGCTTATCGCCGCGTGTGTAGCGCTTTCCGTAATGCTTGTGCTTGGAGCTGTGGGCGCGCTTGATTTCATAAGCTCCGACAGATTTCAGAACGATAAGTCGCCAACCTCACCGACGCCGACAAGCCTTGACGAGGTGATGTCCGAGCTTGACGGAGAGTACGAAAAGCTTTCGGAAGATGAGCTTCCTTACCGCGACGGCAATTCCTACCTTGTATGGCAGTATTCGGGAGAGAGCGGGTATTACGTTGCCTCGCTTCAGAAGACTCAGCTTCAAGAGCTTATGGGTAAGATTGGCAAGGGAGACGAGGTCGGAGAAAGCTCACCCGAGCTTGAATGTAAGGTGTGGATAATCTCGGGCGGCAGTGTGCTCTCGCCATACCTCAAAAGCAATCGGGGAAATATAGGCAGCGAGGTGTTTGAATACGATGCTGAGATATACCCGACGGCTGACTTTATTTTGTGTGTTTCGGCAATTCTTCAATGAAAAATAAGAATTATTGAAAGGATGCTACGGTTATGAAATTTACAGTAAGATTTTTAAGCGTGCTTTTGGCGGCAATAATGCTGTTGTCATTTGCGGCTTGTTCCGCTCAAAAGGGAGATGTGGATTTGGGCATGGAGAACGGTGAAAATGAGCCGGGCGGCTCGGGAAACAGTGCCGCGCCTCCGACCTTCAGCAAGCCTGATAGCGGTGATAACATATACTACGGCGGAATGCCCGAGGGGGTCACGCCCGAGGGCGGAACGAACGAAGGACCCTCAAGTATGGGAGGCGTCGGGGACGACGAAGCAGAGCAAGCCCCCGTGTTTGACGAAAATGATTTTATTTCCACAGATAAAGAAAACATCTCCACCTTTTCGGCGGACGTTGATACCGCGTCATATACCTATTTCCGAAAGCTCGTAAATTCGGGATATAGCCTGAGTGAGCTTATAGGAGCGGGCACGTCCTTCCGCACGGAGGAGTTCATAAATTATTTTGATTATCGCGTAAATCAGCCCAAGGATAACGAGCTTTTCGGCGTAACAACGTCGATAGTAGACTGCCCGTGGAATGAGGACAGCCTGCTTATGCGCCTCACGCTCCAGGCAGAGGACGCGGTGGAGAGCTGCGGCAACAACCTTGTATTTCTCATTGACGTTTCGGGTTCTATGAGGTCGGAGGCTAAATTACCTTTGCTTAAAAAGGCCTTTTCGTATCTCGTTGAAAATCTTAACGAGAACGACGTCATATCCATCGTCACATACTCGGGCAAGGAAGAAATAGTGCTTGACGGTTGTGCCGGCAACAAGGACGAAATGATAATATCGGCAATAAACGGACTTGTGGCAAGCGGCTCGACCAACGGCGAGGCGGGACTTACCGAGGCGTACAGACTTGCCGAAAAGCATTATATCGAGGGTGGAAATAACAGAATTATCATGGCGTCGGACGGCGACCTCAACGTAGGCATATCCTCGGCAGATCAGCTTGAAAAATACATCTCCCAAAAGAGAGATCAGGGAGTTTATCTCTCGGTTCTCGGCTTTGGAACGGGCAATTACCGTGACGCCAATATGGAGGCGATTGCTGACAACGGCAACGGCGTATATTACTATATTGACGGCGAGAGCGAGGCGGAGAGAGTGCTTGGCACGGACCTTCTCGGCACGCTTTACACGGTTGCCGAGGACGTAAAGCTCCAGATAACCTTTGATAAGGACTATATCTCGGAGTACCGTCTTATCGGATATGAAAACAGACTTCTCAATAAAGAAGACTTTGAGGACGATACAAAGGACGCAGGCGAGGTCGGTGCGGGACATCAGGTCACCGTTTGCTACGAGATAAAGCTTTGCGAGGGAGCTTTGATAGAGGACGCTCTTGCAACGCTCGCTGTCAGATACAAAAATCCCGGCGAGACCATCAGCCGCCCCAACGATTACAAAATAAGCGGCTCGTGCGAGGAGCAGACCGAGGACACGGAATTTCTCCTCTGCGTTATACAGACCTGCATGATACTTCACAGGAGTGAGTATATCGGAGACGTAACGCTTGGTGATATTCTTGCGCGCCTCAATGCACTTGATCTTTCGGACTACCCCGAGAGAGAGGAATTCAGAGCACTTATAGACGCGTTGGCTTAATTCATAAAGTAAAAGAAAGACGGCAGATCATCTGCCGTCTTTCTTATTTGGGATAGCGTTTTTTTTCGTCGGTCTGATTAAGAAGATAGTCAATGCTGGTCTCATAGAAATTTGCGAGCTGTATGAGTATGGACGTGGGGATGTCATTTTCTCCCGTTTCATACTTTGAATAGCCCGTCTGTGACATTTGCAGCATTTTTGCGACCTGAGCCTGTGTCAGGTCTCTGTCCTCGCGTAGATCACGTATTCTGCGATACATACAATTCTCCCTTTTTGTTGGTCGGTCGGTTTCTATATAAAATATTATATAAAATTTTAGTACAAACCATTGACTTTTAACCTAAAACAGGTTATAATGTGTTTGTAGCAATGAAAAAGTGGTAAAATTTATCTGTAACGCGTGACCAACTGAAATTTTTTCTGAGTTATACAGATAAGAGGATTTTTGTATAGACCGCAAATCCAAAGGTATGAGAGGAGAAGATTTATGAAAATCAAAAAAATTCTGTGTATTGTAATTGCGGCATTGATGCTCTGCGCGCTTGTTGCGTGTGACGGCGAAAAGCCCACGGAACAGCCCACGGCAGCTCCGACGGAAGCCCCCACGGCATTACCCACCGAAGCACCGATAGCAGTGCCGACGGAAGGCCCCACGGCAGCTCCGACGGAAGCCCCCACAGCGGCACCCACCGAGGCTCCGACTACACCGACTGAGGCACCGACCGTGACACCCACCGAGGCGCCAACGCAGGCACCTACCGAGCCCGTGACCGAGCCCGCGACCGAGCACCCAAGCGAGACTGTTGACGAGCTTGAGGCAGAGTTCCTGATCTACAAGGCATTCGCGAGCTTTGCAAATAATCCTTATTGGATATGCAACGCAGGTGCGGAGATAGTCATGGAGGACATGATAGATGACAGCATTGGCGTACAGGACGTTATCATCTCGTATGCAAACGGGAATATGCTTGTAGAGTATGACGACGGAATAACCGGCGCAAGGCTTACGCTTGTAGAGAATGAGGTGTATTTTTATCTGTGGTGGACGCCCGAGGACGGTGCTCGCGAGGAAATGAAATACAAATACGTAATAGAAGAGGGTGAGCTTGACGAGCTTCTCGGCTCGTTTATCGGATTTACACCCGATACGGATACCGATAACGACAGCGGCGAGGAGCTTGATTTTGATATATCCTACGAAAGCCTCACGCGCTCCGAGGACGGTACGGCGACCCTCACGGTGTCCATGATACCTACTACGGACGATGCTACCGTTGAGTCTATTTCAATGGAGATAGCGGTAACGCCCGACGGATATCTTGCAAATATGAATATATACGCCGACTGCTTGTACGTTGACGGAGAGCTTTTGGAGGAGCTTGAGTTTTCAATGTCCTGCGAGCTTGGATTTGAATATTCCGATGCCGAGAGCCTTGTAATAACCGCTCCCGAGGATGCCGACGAGTATGAGCTGTTTTCTCCCGACGGTATGACGGGAGATCCCGACGCGGAGGCTGCAGAGCAGATCTTTTCGGCGGCGCAGGAAAAGCTTATGACGGGCAGTTTTATGTCACATACGAGTGCGAGATATGACTATCAGGACGGCACGACGGAGCGGGAGACGGGATTTGTAAAGGCGAACGGAAAGGACGCGTACTCTAAAGAGGTTTATGCGGACGTGTCGTATACCTTGACGCTTTTGGATAATATTCTGTATGATAAGACCTGCTATACCTTTCCTTCGGGAAATGAAATTTACAAGTACAAGAGCGAAATACCCGAGGAAGACATAGAGCTTGCGTATTCATGGATAGTAGATAGCGCAAATCTTATGCCTTGGTTTTACTCAGACGTTGAGATAATATATGCGGATGACGGAGCTATAACGGTTATCATGAAGGAGCAGAGCGGCGAGGAGTACGAGATAGTAACCGTACATATTGACGCTGACGGACGCTTTGTTGACGTATATACGGAGAGCACTTATTATTCGTACGATGAAAGTGGCGACGCTATGAGTTGCTTTTACACGAAGGTCATCACGTTTGATTACGACGTTAAAGTCACGATAACCGCTCCCGAGGATGCGGACAGCTACGAGACGGACTCTTCGGACGGAGATTCGGATGAGACGAAGTACGAAATGTATCTTCTTGTCGACGATGCGATAGACTACATCTGCAATAATGATTTTACATACGAGGGAAGCACTGTTCATACTCCCGACGATGTGCTTTCACAGATGGGATATACATGCTCCGTATATAATATGATTGGCCAGGGTAACGGGACTAACTCTTACTATTACGGCGCGGACGAGGACGGTAGCTTCGTATATACGCAGCGTCTCGCAGGCAATATGGTATATTGGTATTTCGAAAACAATCATTCGGGCACCAAGGAGATAATCAAGGAAAAATACTCTACTAATGATTATTACAGACAAATGGATTATCTGTCGGCGGCAGAGCTTACGTTTCTTACGTCCGGCTTCTTGGTTGAGGACTACACAAATTATTCCATAACCTACAATGACGACGGTACTGTCAGCGCGCGTCTGTCGGGCTCCGTATATGAGGAGATGGTGGACGCTTACTGCGACATTTTGTTTGATGAAGAGGGAAGATTTATCTCGGTGGTGATGTATTACAAAACCCTTGTGACAAACAGCGGTTACCTCGAGTATGTAGAGACCTACGAGTTTGAATACGATACGGAGGTCACAATACACATTCCCGCAGACGCGGAATCCTACGTTCAGGTAGGATGATTTGTTAAAAATCGGCATTCTGCCGTAAAATAATACAGAAAGGACTTAACGAGTAGTTAAGAACAAGAAAAATGAAAAAGATATTTGCATTGATCATTGCATGCGCGCTTATGCTTTGCGTATTCGTCGCGTGTGACAAGAACGAAGATCCTACCGAAAAGCCTACAACAGCGCCCACCGAGGCACCCACGTCTGCACCCACAGAAGGTCCTACGTCCGCGCCCACGTCCGCCCCTACTGCGGCACCCACCGAGGCGCCCACATCCGCTCCTACGGAAGCACCTACGTCTGCTCCCACAGAAGCGCCCACGTCTGCTCCTACGGAAGCACCCACGTCCGCACCCACCGAGGCACCCGATGAAATAGACCTTGAAGAGATCGAGGAGTCATTGCTCGCGGCAAACAAGTATATTGATGATAACCCCAATTTCAAGGTGGACGTCATCACGGAGACGGTCTATGACGACGCGATGATGGAGGAGACTGAGGACGGACCTACGATCGAAAGAGAGACCGTAATTTTCACGGCGGACGGATATATGAGTGAGCTTCGCAGCTCCGACGGAAGCTTTGATATCTACACCCTTGTCAACGGAGTTCTCTACAATTACTACTCGATGGAGGGTGAGGAGTACAAGGAAAAGACGATACTTTCCGACGAGGAATACGCAGACGAGCTTTTCTACGAGCGCGTTCAGTACGTATACGGCAGCGAGCTTTCTATGTTTGAGGATGTTGAGGTTACCGAGAATGAGGACGGAGGCGTTACGTATATTCTCAGAGGCTGGACACCCACGGAGAGCGAGGATGACGCATTTTCTGATATGATAACGAACATGGCAATATCCATAACGCTTGACGCAGAGGGAAGATTTGCTTCTATATCCACGGTTGTTGAAATGAGCATAGACCTTGTAATTATGACCTTTGATACAACGTCCATGAACACCGTAACGTACACATACTACGACGAGGGCGAGCTTGAAATAACCGAGCCCGAGGATGCAGACGAGTATGAGGAATACGTTGAGGAGGAATGGTCCTGTGATTGCGGAGCAACCTCTTGGGAGGATTGCGTTTGCGAAACAGAATGGTCCTGCGATTGCGGAGCAACCTCTTGGGAGGACTGCGTATGTGAATACGAATGGTCCTGCGATTGCGGAGCAACCTCTTGGGAAGACTGCATTTGTGAATAAGATAAAACAAAAAGATCCTTGCGGGGAATGCGTGGTGTTCTTAGCGGAGAAATGAAATAAGGGTATGGGTATAGCCCGATGCATTTGTAAAACAAATGCGAAACTTGCAATAAAAATGGAAAGAGAGAACAACGTGGAGTAAAAACCACTTCGTTCTCTCTTTTCTTCTGCTTTTTTAGTGATATTCTTTGCTTTCGCAAAGAGTGATATTATTGCTGTTGCAATAGTGATATTGAAGCCTTACGGCTTCAGTAATATTCTATTCGCCTATAACTTGCGTAGCGAATATCACTCGGCGCAAGCCGAATACCACTGCGAAGCAATAGAACTCGCCACAGGCGAATAGAACTGGCGTGATACTCCGTTAAGAGTATCACGCCTAACCGCAA
>JAFTKY010000073.1 GCA_017453005.1 Clostridia bacterium
AAGCTCGTTTCCGCTCTCAAGAAGCCAAGTGAATTTAAGCTGACGGCAGCCCGTTACATCCAACGTAAACCGCTTGTAAAGGTCATGCGTGGATATGATCTCTTCAAGCAGGATCTTTCCGTCCGCGTAGACCGTCAGCCATACGCTGCCCTCGTCGAAATTGGTGGTTCTGTCCGCCGCGCCCGCGGTAAAGGTCAGGTAATTGTATTTGCCCTCCAAGTCAAAGAAGATGCTTTTTTCCTCATCCTTTACAAGCGCCTCGGAAACGGAGGCGGCAATAGCGTCCTCAAATCTCACCGCATTCATATTGATGTAGTTGCGCTCGCTTGAGGCGGCGTTCGGATAGTAATTCATATCAATGTTGTTGGGGATCAGATAGGGCTTCAGATCTCGTATGAGCTTAACGGGCGCGTCACCCGCAGGCTCGGGAGTATAACCCGTCTTTTGCGCCTCGCCGTTCCATACCGTGATCTCCATCATAGCAACGAGGAAATCATCCCCCGTCACCGCCTTGACCTCAAAGGTATCAGCACCCTTGACGTCATACGTATATCTCTTTGCCACGTCATAAGAGGAAAGGACTATCTCCTCCTGCACCTTGCCGTCGATAATGAACTGCAAGCCGACCTTCATATCGCGCGGCTTTCCGCTTATGGTAGGATATGCGCCTTCCATTGCAAAATCAACGGTGCTGTATATATCATTACCCGACGAGTCCTGAAGATTCTTTGTAAAGTCACCGCCAAGCACGAACGAAAAATAGTCGTACTGTCCGTCCAGCGGGAATTCCACGTCAAAATGCTCGGCTGTCCCGTAATCGTACTGAAGCACGACACCGCCGTGATAGTCGTGCCCGCCTACCGTAAAGGAGTAGGACTGCTCGCTTTCATATTTGAAGACCTCCACACCCCCCTTTTTAGCCACGGGAGAGTGCTTGTTGACATAATAATTCTCAAGGTACGGAGGGTTAAATTCGTCATCAGGCTCCTCGTCATCACCGCCGAACAAAGATCCGCATCCCGCAAGATTTGACGCAAGTATTGCCACACAAAGCAAAAACGCTGTGAATCTGAAAAATCTTTTCATTACTGTATCTCCTTATATCTGAATTTGTATATGTATTATTTCCTTTATTATCTGTTTGCGAAATCCATGAGCTTCTGCACCTCGTCGGGTGTCAGAGGTGCGGGGCTTTCGTCTACGTAGGCGCATATAACCGCGCTGTTCCCCGTTTGAAATTTGCTTGAGCGTGCCACTACAAGCACGGGAGCGGGGTCGAAGAAGTCGGGGACTATGCAGACACTTATTTTCCCATAATCTGCGGGATAATAATAGCACAGAGGTCTGTCAATGGGAGACTTGCAATCGGGGTGAATTTCAAGCTCATGTATACTGACGCTCGTGCATCTGTAGAAAGCCTGTCCAAGCCCCGCGTGAGAGCCAAAATCATAGATGACCTCGGTATTTGGCATATCACGGTAGTAAACCTTGACAACGTTAGGCAAGATCTCTTGTCCCGAGGATATCGCCTCTGTTTTCTTTTTGACGGCGAGGTATTCGTCTATCGCGCCCTTGACTTTGTCGCTGATATATCTTGTAAAGGAGTCCTCTGTTCTGATATCAACATTCGGGTATCCTCCCGCGTGGCTCTCAAAGCCCTCCGTGCCTGACATTATCTGCCGCACTCTTTCCTCACTCTCCGCGTCGGCGAGGTCTATGGGATATACCCTGAAGGACAAGGACCTGTAGTGATCCGAGTCTGCCATGTCTCCCTCTCCCGAGTAGTACCAGACCGTCATCACAATATAAGCATTTCCCCTGTAGCTGTACGTGTGAAGCGCCGTGACGCTTTCCGTGGCACTCCACGTGCCCTCACTGTCGTCTCTGTTATGGGTCTCTCTTTTATCAAATTCGTAGCTTTTCAAAAGCTCAAGCTTATTGTTCGACATAATAGTCTCTCCCTTTTATTCATTTTCCTTGGCTTTGCGGCGGCAGGCGTGCTCGCGCTCTTGTATGGTCTTACTGTAGCATACTCCCGAATAAGCACTTGCTGCCTCGTGATAGTCTCCCCTTGCCTCTGCTAAAATTCCCATTCTCACAAGCACGCGGTCGGCGTATTCCACGTAGTATCCCGCGTACACCTCATCCGCACAGCCTGCCTGAATCAGTGCAAGCTCTCTGACAGTGAAATATGGTGAGGCGAATTCCATGTCCTCCCCGTTTCCGAGCGGAAAGTCGCCGTCCAGGGTATCGTCCTGCTCCTTTTTTATCTCCTCAAGCCACTCGTAATAATAGTCGTCGTGACTTATCGCGTCGGACACTGTGGGCTCAACGTATCTGCGAATAAACAGCTCCGCCGCGCGCTCGATACGGTCGATAAGATAAGCGCAGGTCTTTTCCCTTGACGTGTCTTTTCCCGATATCTCACGGTATGCTCTTATCCATTCGTCGCGCACCGTCTCCACCTGTATTCTCGTATATTCGTTAAAGGGGCTGTAATCAAGCTTTAATGCGATTTGCGGTTTCATAAGCTTCTCCTTTTATCACATATTTTGTGTGTTCGCTAAGAATTCGCCTGGACCGACGCGTCATCGTCAAAATAATAATCCTGCATCCATTCCACGGCAGGGGCAAAGCCCTGCTCTGCCGCGGCGGATATCCACTCGGATGCCTTGCTCATATCGTGGGAAAAATAACGTCCTATCTGATAGCAAATGCCGAGTTGATACATCGCGTACGGCTTGCCCATTTTTGCCTGCTTTACAAGTCTTCGGAGCTTTTGGGTTTTTGACATGCGACCACCTCTTTTTTAGTCAAATCTGACGCGGGGGTTCATAATTGCGGGGGACTTCCAGTCTATGCCGTAATCCTTTTTGAGTATCTCTCGCTTGGTGCTCCAATAGAGATAACAGTAGCCCATTCCGCTATTTGGTCCTATTTTCTCTATTATCTTTTTTTCAAGCTCGTCCTTTATTGCCTGAAACTCGGGGGTGTCCTCTATGGGATCGTATTTAAGCATTTTACTCCTCCTTTTCTGTGTTTTCAGTTTTTTCCGTGTCTCTTATTTCTATTATTTTTCTGAATCTCTCCTTGTCAGTCTCACTCATACCGTCGTATAGCTTGAGCGTTTCGTATATTTCCGTGTCCTCCTGCTCATCGTCCCCCGCCTGCTCGGCTATCATATCCTCAAAGCCCGTGGCTATTATGGCAACGGGTACGCCGAACATACAGCCTCCAAGCAGAAGCATAAGCGTTGAAAGCGCCTGACCTATCGGCGTGACGGGAGCAATATCCGATTCCGCGTCAACCATCGTCTGTATGCTATACATAACTCCGCTGAAGCCGTTTGAGAATATCTCGGGCTGCTCCTTGTTCTCAAAGGAGTACATAAGCACCGAGCATATCATTATCATGATCGTTATGGCAATGATGGACATGGCTATCTGCTTTTTCTTTTTCTGTATAGCGTGGCCGAAGTTTGCTATACCTCCAAGGTATCTGCTCGCCTTGACAAGACGCAGTATCTTGCACAGCTTGAATATCTTGAGTATTCCCGTCGCAGTGGGAAGATTTGCCACGAATACGGGTACGATGGATAACAGGTCGATAAGCGACATGAATGAGAATATATATTTCATTCTCGCCTTGTCGGGGCGCATATTCGGAAAATCAACGGGAGCCGTCCACACCCTGAGCACGTACTCCGCGGCAAATATGCAAGCAATAATTATCTCAAAGATATATATAAACCTGTGCGCCGCCGCAGATATCGGGAAGGTCTCAATCAAAATGAAGGAGACCGAAAGCAATATCAGCACCACGGAGGATATATCGTATATCTTGGAGACAACGTCCCCCTCTTTTCCCTTGTCGATTATCTCGTTTGTACGCACCTGCGCGCGCTTTATGAATTTTTCAAGCTTGCCCGAGGTCTGTATGTAGTCCGACATCTTTACAAGTCGCACGAGCTTTATGAGCTTTACCATTCGCAGTATTGCAAACTCCTTGGGTATCTCGTTGAAAAGCACAGATACTATTGAGAGAATATCGATAAGCGAATCAAACGACGTGATGTATTCCCACATCGCGTGGAGCTTGTTTTTGCACTCGGGATATTCAAGGTCGCTCAACCAGAGCCGTACGATATATTCGAAAACAAATATACCCACAGTGACGTATTCAAATATCTCAAGTCCCCGTCTCAATCCGTCGGATACGCCAAAAAACAGGTCTATTATTACCGCCACGCAGGAGGCAAGCACGAGCGCGCACAGCAAAATATCAAATACGGTGGACGCCGTATCCCCCTTGCCCGTCGGTCCTACTATTTCGTAAACACGCTTTTTCAGTCTTTTGTATGCACTCATTTTCCCTTTTTATCCGCCTTTTCTATGATCATCCTGTGTGTATATACACTAATCCATTTTCATTATATCACATCTGCAAGATATTTGCAAGATATTTATATTCATATTTATAATATTATTTTAGTATATTTTAAGTCTTTATTTCGTCACAAATTTATTGTATAATGATTGTAGCACGAAAAAGAGGTACATATATGCTTGAACTGGAAAAAGGATATCCATCCGTAAACAAAACATTTCGCATCCCCGTGAACGTGGTGGAGCAGCTGGAAAGGTTGGCGGGAGAGTACAACACCTCCGTCAACAAAATCGTCATTCAGTGCCTCGAATATTCCCTGGAAAACATCGCACCCATGGATGGCGACAAGCAAAAAAAGAGAGCTTGAGTTTTACTCAAGCTCTCTTTTTTCGTTAAATTATTTGAATTGCTTTGCAAGTCCGCCCTCGGAGGTCTCTCGGTACATGACCTTTAAGTCCTTACCCGTCTCGTACATGGTCTTGACTACCATATCAAAGCTTATTTTTCTTGAGTCCGCAAGGAAATCCGCAAGATTTACGGCGTTGAGGGCTCTCATAGCCGCAATGGCGTTTCTCTCAATGCAGGGTATCTGTACGAGCCCGCGAACGGGGTCGCACGTAAGCCCCAGGTGGTGCTCAATGGATATCTCCGCCGCATATTCTATCTCGTCGATGCCGAGCTCAAAAAGCTCTGCCGCACCCGCCGCAGCCATTGCGCACGCCGTTCCAATCTCCGCCTGGCATCCGCACTCTGCACCGCTGATGGAGGCATTGGTCTTTATAAGATTTCCGACTATTCCCGCCGTTGCGAGAGCGTGAATTATCTTCTCGTCGGAAAAGCCTCTCTTTTTCTGCAAGAACATCATAACCGCAGGCACGACACCGCAAGCACCGCACGTTGGTGCAGTCACGATTTTTCCTCCCGACGCATTATGCTCACTGACGCCAAACGCATATGCGCAGACGAATCTGTTGGTCTTGGTCTCCTCGCTCTCGTCAATGTGGCTCTGTCGGTACAAATATTTTGCCTTTCTCTGCGTACCGATTCCGCCGGGCAGGATGCCGTCCGTGGTTATTCCCGCCTTTACAGCCGCCTTCATGGTCTCCCATACCTCTGTAAGATAGTCCCATATTTCGGGTCCCTCGCACATCTCGACGTACTGCCAGATGCGTATTTCCTTGTCATAGCAGTATTCCGCAATGTCCGTAAAGGAATTCAAGGGATAGACCTCGGCGTGCACGTCTCTTACCTCGCCCTTGAAAAGCACCTCGCCGCCGCCTATGCTGTACGCGCGGCGAACAGTCTCCTTGCCGTCTTTATAAGCGATAAGGTCCATCATGTTGGGATGCTCGTCGGGCTCGGTCTCGCAGTCCATGATGATTTCGCAATCACGTCCCTCAAACACCTCGTACAGTACGGCGTCCGTCATGTGTCCCTTGCCCGTTTTTGCAAGTGAGCCGTAGAGTATTACCTTGTATCTGTCAGCGTCGGGATTCTCTGCCAAAAATCTCTTACCCGCCGTACAAGGTCCCATCGTATGCGAAGACGAAGGGCCTATGCCTATTCTGTATAAATATCTCAACGATTGCATAATTTACCGCCTTTTTATGTTTTTTATCAAGGGTTTGCCCACAAGAGAGCTGATCGCTATCAAGGTCTGTGACGGCGCGTAAAATATCCACACTGCGTCAAACGGAGGATGCGCCAGCATATATATTATGCTCCCCTCGGATACCGCAAGATACGTACCGAGTGCCGCACCAAGTCCTACGAAAACATCGCAAAACACAAACGCAAGCATTCCCAAAGCGTACACGGGCTGTTTTTTTATGCTTATAAAAGCAAATACCGTGTTAAGTATCAGGTTTGTAAAATAAAACATTGACACCGCAGAGAGCGCGTCGTAAGACCCTCCAAGCACCGCAAGGGTTACTATCTGTACTGCAAAAACCGCCGCGGCTCTCAGCGCGAGTGTAAATTTCCTCGCTATTTTCGTCTCAAAAAAGAAATGAACTCTTGCGGCGTAGCACAGCTGTGCTCCGCAGAAAAATACCATTCCCGCGAGCTGACGGGCGGGGTCGAGCAGAACCAAAAATAAGTCCGCTATAAGTGTAAATCCCAGCGCGCCAACAGTGAAACAGCTGTTTTTGTCCTTTGATACGAATATGAGTGAGAATAAAAACGCGCATAGCACCACGCCGTACCGTACCGCGTCTCCGCCAACGGTGAATATCAGCGCGTAAAGAACAAGCTGAATCAGCGAAAATATTATTATTTCAATTTTAATTTTCCCTTTCATCTTATTCCCTCGCCCTCATAGCAAGACCGACATCGCTGCGCGTGTCGGTCTTACAAAATTATATCAGTTCTTGGCTTCAAGAAGAACGACTATCTTCTTGAGAAGATCCTCTGCCGTAGGATTAGCCTCGCGCTCAAGTCTTGCCGCCTCTGCCGCCTCTGCGTCAGCCTTTGCCTGTGCCTCCGCCGCAAGTCTTTCCTTTTCTGCGAAGTATGCCGCAACAGCCGCCTTGTCGCGTCTCTTTACGCCTGCAGCCTTGAGTTCCTTCTTCTGCTCCTTTGTGAGCTTTGTCTTCTTTGCCTTTTCTCCCTTGTCCTTCATGTTGTTGATGGTGCGAACGATGATAAAGAGAACGAGCGCAATGAGTATGAAGTTGATAATCGCATTGATGAACGAGCCCCAGTCTATGTAGATGGAGTTTGCAAGGTCAATTTCCTGACCTGTAACCACCTCAACGCCCTCTGCGTTGGTCTCAATTACGTCCTTCATTACCTTTACAAGATATGTGTGGATATCGCTGAGCGAGTCCTTACCGAGAATGAGGGCAAGAAGCCAGTTGATGATAGGCTTGAGAATAAAGTTGCTCATGCCGTTTACTATTGCGGTGAAAGCTCCACCGACGATAACACCGACGGACATATCAAGTACGTTTCCGCGGGTTATAAATTTCTTGAATTCAGCAAAAAACTTTTTCATTTTTGTCTCCTAAATAATTTTCTATTACTTGATTATTATAACACCGCCCACTGCTCTTGTCAAGAGAATTCGGCAAAATGAGTGCATAACCGTGTTTTGCCATGTGGGGGAATATAAACTAAATATTAAAATCAAACCTGAAATCAGACCAGTTTGCAAGCGCAACCATGCCGTCGTCACGGCGAATGAGTACGCCCTCGTCCACAAGCTCTCCTATAAGCTCCGACGCCATTTCCGCGCTGTACGGCACGCCGCCCTCATAAAACGCGGGAGTAACGTACAGGGGATAGTCAAGTCCTCTTTGTCTTGTGCAGAGCGCGTCAAACATTCGGCGCTTGTATATATAGCGCACCGCGTGTCGCTTTGGAATTTCAAGCCCATTCTCTATGCAAAATACACTGAGGATATTATACGCCCATCTCGCCTCGGGCTGCCCCCAAAGACCTATAACGCAGTTGTATTCGGGTACCTCAAACGGAAGCTCGTTCACCTTTGCCTGCAATGTTGCCTTGTCAGCTCCGTCTGCGCGAAGCTTTTTCAGCTCCTCGTAGCCCACGCGAAACTCGGCGAACTGTCGTATCTGATGCAGGTGAGGAATCATCAACCGATAAAGGTAATTTCTCTTTATCGGAAAAGGGATTCCGTCCGTTGGCTCATCTTCATCTGTTAACGATTCAAGGTCAGAAATACAAGCATCCGCACGCGCCAAGATCGGTGCGTAATCGCCGCACAAAATAACATATCTGTTCTCTCCCCACCAATACGTATCCCACTTATCTCCGCTGCGCGCGTCGCGTATCAGCTCAAGCACTCGCACAAGCTTTTGAGTATTTTCGGAGTTTGACACGCCCGTAATTGCCTCTGCGCTCTCGAAAAGTATCTTGTCGGGGTCGGCGTCGGGATCAATAAGCAGATGTCCTGCGGCGTACATTGAGAAGAAATTGAGCAGATGATATGAATCCATCTCGCTCCAATACGACGGGATCATGACGTGGTCCGCCTGCGCCCTCGTCTCGTTGTAAACGTGTGAAAGAACTCGGTTGTTTACGCACATAATGGGCATCTGGTCTATCTCATATTCGCACGTGTACCAACCCCACGAGCCAAGTCCACAGCCAAGCGCCTTTACATCCTCGCGGAATCTTGCGCGCTTTCCCTCCTCGCGCCAAGTAGGCAGAAAAGGAAGCTCCATAAGCATAATATCGCTCATTCCCGCCGCCACGAGCTCACTCGGATAAGTGGGAGGACAGCCCCACGTATCTACCGCTATTTTTATATCGGGATTTTTCTCGCGGAATTTGTCCGCCAAAAGCTTTGTAAAATACAAAATGCTCGGCGTATCGTTTAAATTGCCCGGGTCAAAGAAATGCGCGATGACGCGATCTGCATAGGGTGCAAGATCTGCGTATATATCGTAGTATTTATTGAACGTAGCAAGCACGCGCTCGTCCTCACAGGCGGGACGCGTGGGGTCTGCATTGACGTATACTGCGTCCTTATCGTGCCAGCCGTGTCCCGAAAACTCCGCCGCCCAGCACCAGACCGTAAAATTCATGCCGTTTTTATGCAGCTCATCCGCTAAGACCTTGTAGCGATCGTGAACTATCTCCCACGAGCCGCTGGCGCGCCATGCGGAGACCATGTCCGTTACCTGAATTCCCGTAAAGCCGCACGCCTTCATCATTTTGACGTATTCGCCAAGCTGACGGTTTGACATGGAGATAAAATCAACAAGAAGCGACGTTGCCATGTTGCTGATATATCCGCGGTTGTAGTCCACCTTCCACGTGCATACCGTTGCCTCACGCTCGGGTATCCACGGATTTTGCATCGAATATTTCATACTAAACCTCCAACTCAATACAAAATATCATGCTTATTGTATCACACCTTCAAGGTAATTGCAAGTAATTTTATAAATTTTGCGGACGTAAAAAGCCGTCGGTCAATACCGACGGCTGATATTATTATACATCGTAAAACGTTCCGTAGAAATCCTCGGGCATTTTATTGTCAATGGGTGTTGCGCGTACGTACGAATATTTGCCAAGCATGGTCGGCAAGAAATTGTTCGTTCCGACGACGATATGCTCCAAAAGATTGACGCCGACGACCGACAACGCCGCCTCAACCGCACGAGTGACCTCTCTGTCCTCTCTCGAGGGCACTGCAAGACCGCCGGGGTGATTGTGTGCAAGCACCACAGACGCCGCCCTTTTTGCAAGAGCCGTCTGCGCGATAAGTCGGTAATCAACTTGCGCACCGTTTACGCTTCCGTCAGCCAGATTGACGCACTCAATAAGTCTCATGGAATTGTCAAGCAGCATAATGCAAACTCGCTCGTTTGTCAGTCCCGAAAAGTACGCCAGCAAATACTCACCTATTTTCGATACGGTATCAAAAACCTCACTTGTGCGCGTGTCAGACAGAATGCATCTTCTGTTTATATCGCGTATGAGACCCAAAAGCACGGCGGAGTGCATACCGACGCCGTCAACCTCGCAAAGCTCCTCGGGAGTTGCCTCAAGCACACCTCGCAGACTGCCGAATTTGTTGATAAGGTCGTGTGCCATGACGTTAGTATCCTTTTGAGCAACCGAATAATACAGTACAAGCTCCATGACCTGATGGTCGTCAAAGCACTCAAGTCCGTATTTGAGATATTTGGTTTTTACTCTTTCGCGGTGATTTTTGTGCGGATTTTTCTTGATTTCTTTCTTTGCCTGCATAAATATCCCTCTTTTAAAGTCTTATTTTTCTGTTTCAAAAAGCTCACCGAGCGTCACGCCCAGCGCCTTTGCAAGATATATTATCTCAATATCGGTAATAAAGCGTTGCCCGGATTCCATTCTTTGAACGGCATTTTTATCTACGTCCAGACCTGCAAGCTGTAATTTATCGGACAGCTCGCGCTGAGAAATACCCATTCCCTTGCGGAATTTCGCAACATTTTTACCGCAGATATTGTTTCTTCCGTCGCTTGTTTTGTTTGTAAACATATAGTATATTATTTTGCGATTTCTATTTCCGTATCGTAATACTGCTCTTGAAAATTCACCGCCGCCTGTATTTCAGACTTGGTAAACGCCATGCCGACGGGTGCGGCTACAAGCTTGTCCTCAATGTCGTTGTGACGGTGGACTATACCGATTATCTGCACTCGATACTTCTCCACAGGCTTATCAACTCCGAGAAGATATACGTCAAGCTCCTCACCGTCTCCTCCAAGCACGCCCGGAATATAGCCGTAATTTATTTTATATGTAAGAGAATACTTTTCCTTTTTGTGTATATAGCCTATCGGGCGGTCTATCTCTATGTCGACGGTCTGTCCGAGATAGGACCTGACCTGCGCCTTTCTCTCTTCAAAGGTCATGATTTTCTCCTTGCGTTCAAATTCAAATGCTCAATAAAACAAAAAACAACATCATTTTTGATGTTGCGATCTATATAAAACTTTTATAAAAAGTGTTCGTCGTTTAACTTCCAATCGAGAATAGGTAAAGTGAGTGAGAAAAAGAAACTCAAACTTTAAGAACCCTCAAGGTGTATACCTTGAAAGAGGTTCAAGCCCTCGGTCTATTAGTATCGGTCAGCTGAATACATTACTGCACTTACACCTCCGACCTATCAAACTCGTAGTCTACAAGTGACCTTACTCATTCTGGATGATGGGATATCTAATCTTGAAGCATGTTTCACGCTTAGATGCCTTCAGCGTTTATCAAAACCGCACACAGCTACCCAGCTATGCCCCTGGCGGAACAACTGGTGCACCGGAGGTGCGTCCGACCCGGTCCTCTCGTACTAAGGTCAGCCCTTCTCAAATATCCAACGCCCACG
>JAFTKY010000074.1 GCA_017453005.1 Clostridia bacterium
GAAAAGCATCTGCACACAGACCATATAATAAGCACGAGGTTGAGCGTTATTATGACGTACAGAATTATCGCACCGATAAGGTATTTGCCAATGAATATGCTGAGTATCCACTCAAGCGCCAAAAGCACGAGGACAAGAATGCTTATAAACGAATAAAGCTCGTCCGTACCGTATCTGCCGTACATAAATCTATACATTTTTTCCTTGAATTTTCCCATTGCCTTCTCCTGACCCGGGCATTATCTGATATATAAATATAATACCCTTATATTTCAAATAATATTTTACCACTTAAAAATTAACACCGTATTAACTCAATCTTTGCTTTTGGTATTCTTCAGGTGAATTTTGGGTGATAAAAAAGAAAGCCCGAAGCAAACACACGCCGCCTCAGGCTTTTTCTTTATTGACCAAAGTTTATAATTGCCTTGTATACCTCAACCGCTTCGGCATACCTGTCCTCCTTGGAGCTTTCGCCGTAAATGTAGGGCCTTGTCAGACACACGTATGTATCCTCGGGCATTACGCGGAAGGCGTCAAGCTGATATATGGGAAGGTCACCTAGGCGCACGCCGTAGCCGTCGGCTGTAATTCCCTCGGGCAAATTTTCGCCGAATATATCGCTCATTGACTGAACTCTGTTATGAGTTATGAAATTATCGTAGAAATTCTTACCGACAAAATATATAGAACACTCACCCGAGCTTACGTAGTCCTCGTAGTTGCCCTTGTTGGTTGAATTCTGAGACAAGTCTATACTTGACGTGTCCTTGCCCTCAAGGTCATTTTCATAATAAACGGTGTAGCTGCTGAACTTTACGACCTTTTTTCCGTCACCCGTGTAGTCATCGGGCAATATCTTTGAAAGCTCGTTCTCTATTGCCGCGCAGTCGTTGGGGGATATATACGCGGGGCCCGCAAAAGCGACTGCCGCATCGTTATCCGTTCGTCCCAATATCTGCACGAGCCCGATTATAAACACGATAAGAAAGAACGCGCCGATAATTACGGGCCACTTGTAATGAAACCAGAAGTTGTCAAGTCTTGAAAGCAGCTTGCTTTTGCCGGTGAGACTTATACTGTCGCCGTCGGGCTTTTCCGTGTCATGCACTTGCCCGCTCGTCTGATTTTCCTTGTTTTCGTTCATTTTCTTACGTCCTTTTCAGGTCAATATCAGTTATCGTTCTTGGATCTGTAAACGTCTATTATCTTGAGCTGATAAACTCCCGCAGGCGTTGTAACCGATACGGTATTTCCTGCCTTTGCGCCCATGAGTGCGCTTCCGACGGGCGAACGGTCTGAAATCTTGCCCTCAAGAGGATTTACCTCGTTTGAGCCGACGATGCTGTACTTTATCTCCTCGTCCTCTTCTACGTCAAGAACTACTACCGTAGAGCCGAGAGATACTGCCTTCGTATCTATCTTGGACTCGTCAACTATTTCCGCGTTCTCAATAAGGGCCTCAAGCTCCTTGATTCTTGCTTCGTTCTCTGCCTGCTGGTTTCTTGCCTCGTCATACTCGGAGTTCTCGGAAAGGTCACCGAAGGAACGCGCCGTAGCGATAGCCTCCTTTATTTCCTCTCTCTTTACCGACTTGCGGTGGTCAAGCTCGTCTGTAAGCTCCTTATAGCCCTCGGGCGTATACAACTGCTTCTCTGCCATGGTTTTTTCTCCTTTTATATATTGTTATTATTTTAATTTTTTGATTGCCGTTTGTAGCTGATTGTCCTTATCGTGAGGAATTGAGCCTGCCGCATAGGAATTTGCCTCGTCGCTCAGCTCCACCTTAATGTCGGGCTCAATGCCCGTTCCGTGATAGGACGTATGACTTTTTGAAAAATACATATTGGTGGTAATCTTGAGCGCGCCCTTCATGCCGTAGCTGTCAAGCATATACGTGCGCTGCATACAGCCCTTTCCGTATGTTGTAACGCCTACTATCTTGCCAAGCGAATAATCGCGCACGGTAGCCGTGAAAAGCTCTGCCGCGCTTGCGGTATTCTCATTTACGAGGACTGCCATCTTCATGCCCTTGTATTTTCCGATATCTGCTTTCTTTATTGAGAAATATTCGTTTTCGCGCACCTTTACCGTCTGCCTTTCGGTAACCTTGCCGTCTCTGTCCTCAACGGTCATTATAAGGTCGCCCTCGTCAAGGAAATACGACATTACCGAAACGATGGACTCTACGTATCCGCCGGGATTGTTGCGCAAATCAATTACAAAATATTCGCACCCCGCCTTCGTGAGACTGTCAACCGCCTCGCAGAACTGCGTGGGAGTGGTGTAATCAAAGCCCGTTATAGTTACTATTCCAACCGTCGTATCCGTCGCGCACACCGTACCCTTTACAGATTTTCCGACTATCTTGCGGCGTTCTATCTTGAGCTCTCGCTTTTGGAATTCTCCGCTGTCGCCCTTGGTATAAAAAACAAGCTCCGCAAAGCTGCCCGCTTCACCTGCGATCAGGTCAAGCGCAGCGTTGTATCCAAGCTCGGTGACGCTCTTTGCGTCCTTGCCTATGCCGATATGCGTTATCATATCGCCAACGCGTATGCCTACTTCCTCGGCAGGTGAATCCTCGTATACGGACATAATTTCAATAGCCGTCAGCGTCTGTCCGTCAATAACTATCTTTCCCTCTCTGACGCCTACGCCTATACCGACGAACTCGCCCGTTCTGTCCTGCTCAAGAGCCTTGAGCTCCTCCTCGGAATAATACTCCGCGTAAATGTCGCCGCTATAATCAATATATGCGTCGAGCAGATGCTCGCCAAAGTCCTCGTCGGTTATTCCATCGTAGGAATACGTGCGGAAGAACTCGTCAAGACGCACGAGATCGTTTATATACTCGGGTGTATCGCTCGGCTTCTGCGACATATATCGCATACAGATGCCAAACGTCATCATAATGCAGAAAAGTCCGACTGCGGCGGCTAAAATTATTGCCGTTCCGAGCGAGACGTGACTTGCCTTTTTTCTCGGCTTATCAGATGCGGGAATAAACGTAGCCGCTCCCTCGGGGAGAATAAGCTCATACCCCTCGCGGATAAGTGCGTACGAAAGCTTTCTTTCAAGCTCGTCCTTGTCAGTGCCGTCCTTTACGGTAATGCGAATACTTGATGTCTTGCAGGATGCCGCAACTTCCTCTGCGTCAATACAAGCTTTGACAATAGAGATTACCCGTCCTTCATCCTCACCGTTTGCTATGCGCGACACGGTATAGATATATTTATTCATTAAAGCACCAAACCTTTCGCCATAAATAAACAAAAAAACTTATTAACATGATATCAAGCGAAACGCCACCATGTTGAGACGCTTCGCTTGACACATAAGATTATGATAACCCTTTTTATTTAATTTTATGAGACTTTATCAATATTTTGCAGGCTTGGAGGAGAGATACTTCTTAACCATGAGGGCTACCTTGAAGGTGATAGCGTGCTCAAACTCACGGAGGTCAAGACCTGTGATCTTGCGTATCTTTTCAAGTCTGTAAACGAGTTTATTTCTATGTACGAAGAGCTTTCTCGACGTCTCGGAGACGTTGAGGTTGTTCTCAAAGAAGCACTGAATTGTCATGAGCGTCTCGCGGTCGAGAGACTCAAGGCTACCCTTCTTGAATACCTCCTGAAGGAACATATCGCAAAGAGTTGTGGGAAGCTGATAGATAAGTCTGCCAATGCCGAGATTTTCATAGCTTATTATGTTCTTCTCGGTCTCAAATACCTTACCTACCTCAAGAGCTACCTGCGCTTCCTTGTATGCTCTTGCAAGGTCCTTGAGGTTGTCAACTATTGTGGACACACCGATATTAACCTTGGTGTAGAACTCGGAGGAGAGTGTATCGGAGATGTTCGTTGCGATCTTCTCGATGTCCTTTGCGTCCGTGCCGGGCTTTATGTCCTTAACAAGCACGATATCGTGCTCACCTACGCTGATAACGTAGTCCTTGGACTTGTCGGGGAACATATTCTGAAGCATCTCGAAGGGCATGACGTCCGTCTTGCCGAAGAACTTTATAAGGAATACTATTCTCTGCTCGTCGGAGTTGAAGTGAAGCTCCTTGGACTTGATATAAATATCACTGGGGAGAATGTTGTCAAGAATGATATTCTTGATAAACGAGCCCTTATCGTACTTTTCGTCGTAAAGGTTCTTGATGTTGGAGAGGGATACTGCCAGAAGCTTTGACATCTTCTCTGCCATCTTGTCCTCACCCTCCATGAAAACAATGTACTCTGTTTTTGTTCCCACGGTGATGGGACGGTATGTATATCCACCCGATACAACGTGACCTGCGGAATAAATAAGCTCGTCACGAACGCCCTGCTTTACCTCGCCTATCTTTACAAGCTCGGAGCAAGCGACGATAACGCCGTTTTCGTCTATAACGCCTATAACGCGGTCAACTGCCGTCTTCATTTGATGGATAACATTCTGGAACAATCTGTTCGACATAAAAAATTCCTTTCTCGGCTGGTCAAGTCCTCGACACGCCTTTTCTTTAATTATATTGATTTTTATTAAAGCTCAAATTCATATACGAGACAACTCAGCACAAAGCCCGACGCAGTCTCCGTTCGCAGTATTCGTTTTCCAAGTCCTATAAGCGAAAAGCCTCGCTCACGCGCGCGGTCTGCCTCCTTAATTGAGAAGCCGCCCTCACTGCCGATAATTATCGCAATGCTCGGGTTCTTATTTTCAAAATCCGCAAGCTTGTCAGATAAAGCCTGTCCGAGAGGCAAAGTTCCGTCTCCCTCGTAGCAGAAAAGCACTATGTCCGATTTCTCGGCAAGCTCAAGCATTTTTTCATACGTGACCGTCGCGTTTATCTGCGGAACTATGCCGCGCCCCGACTGCTTTGCAGCCTCAAGAGATATTCTCTGTCTGCGCGAAAGCTTCTTGCCGTCGGGGTCCTTTTCCTTAGCAATACATCTCTCGCTTTCAAAGGTTGTGACCTCCGACACACCGCACTCGACTGCTTTCTGGATTATGTAATCAAGCTTTTCTCCCTTGGGGAGAGCCTGGTAAAGATGCGCGGTGAAGCACGGCTCGGTGTCTGCCTGCCTTTGCGAGATTATCTGTGCGGTAACAAGCCCGTCCGAAAAGCCCGAAAGCACGCATTCATACTCGTTCTTTTGCATATCCGACACGGTGATATGCTCACCTGCCGCCATGCGAAGCGAGCGTGAAATGTGATGCGCGTCGTCTCCGACGATATTCACTATGCCGTCGGATATTTGATTTTGTCTTACAAAAAATCGAGGCATAACTATCTCCGAAAACAACTTATACAAGGCAAAAAGCCTTGTATTCTATGGATTTTATTGGGCATTTTAAACAACAGTTTGACAAGATTGCCCAACGAAATACAATTCATTATAATACAAAACTACCAATTTGTCAACGGCTTTTTTGTAAAAAAATACATAAAACCTCACACAATTTACAATTTATTATCAATTTATCCCCCCTCAAAAGACAATTCAACCAAAATAGCGGTTCGTCATAAATATGAGGCATTGGAAAAATATAGAAAAAATCACCAAACGTGGCGTCTGGTGATCTTTCATTTTAAATCAGATGCTGTGAATTCCGAGCTGTGCGTCAGCGGCGGGATCAACACCGTATTTCTTGTTTTTTCTGTACTCAAAGAACTTGAGCGCGACCTGTTCAAAGAGCGCGTAGGAGAGTATGTCCTCGTCCTGCTCAAGGTAACCTGCGGGGATCTTTGCGCGAAGTGTATCAAGCTCGGGAGGAATATCGTCTGCGGGACGGTGGGTAATTCTCTCCTCGTCTCCGATTATCTTCTTGACGAATTCGGGGTCAATTTCGACGGGGGTTTTTCCGTACTCGCCACGAACTACGCCCTTGAATTCCTTCGTAACCATCTTGTATCTTTCGCCGTTCAGTACGTTAAGCACTGCCTGCGTACCTACTATCTGCGAGGAGGGTGTTACGAGCGGGGGGTAGCCAACGTCAGCTCTTACTCTCGGTACCTCCTCAAGCACCTCGGTCAGCTTATCCTCCTTACCCGCCTGCTTGAGCTGTGACATAAGGTTTGAAAGCATTCCGCCGGGAACCTGATAGATTAGCGCGTTTACGTCTACCTTGAGTGCCTTGGTATTGAGCAGTCCGCTTGCGAGATATTCCTCGCGGATAGGTGTGAAATACTTGGTTATGGGGTCAAGGTCCTCAAGCTTTATACCCGTGTCGTACTCCGTTCCCCGGAGGGTTGCAACGAGCGTCTCCGTGGGAGGCTGGGACGTACCCATAGCCATGGGAGAGATAGCGGTGTCAACAATATCAACTCCCGCCTCTATTGCCTTAAGAAGCGTCATGGACGCAAGACCTGCGGTGTAATGTGTGTGGAGCTGAATGGGAAGGCTGGTGCTTTCCTTCAAGGTCTTTACGAGCTCGTACGCATCGTAGGGCTTGAGAAGTCCTGCCATATCCTTGATACAGATGGAATCAGCTCCCATATCCTCAAGTCTCTTTGCATACTCGGAGTAATACTCCATAGTATAGACGGGACCCGTGGTATAGCTGAACGCCGCCTGAACGTGTCCTCCCTCGCGCTTCGTCGCGTTTATCGCGGTGGTGAGGTTTCTGGGGTCGTTGAGTGCGTCGAATATACGGATAATATCTATACCGTTTGCTATTGATTTCTGAACGAAATATTCAACGACGTCATCCGAATAATGACGGTAGCCGAGAATATTCTGTCCGCGGAAAAGCATCTGAAGCTTCGTATTCTTTACGTGCTCGCGGATGGTACGAAGTCTCTCCCAAGGATCCTCGTTGAGAAATCTCATACACGCGTCAAACGTAGCGCCGCCCCACGCCTCAAGCGAGTGGTAGCCTACCTTATCCATCTGTTCAAGTATGGGGAGCATCTGCTCGGTGGTCATTCTCGTTGCCACGAGAGACTGATGCGAGTCACGAAGTACTGTTTCTGTAATTTTTACCTGTGCCATTTATATATTCTCCTATCTTCTTATTAAACGAGCCACGACAGGAATACACCCGCCGCAACCGCAGAGCCTATAACTCCCGCGACGTTAGGTCCCATAGCATGCATGAGAAGGAAGTTAGAGGGATCCTCCTTTTGTCCTACTACCTGCGAAACTCTCGCAGCCATAGGAACTGCGGAAACACCCGCAGAGCCGATAAGGGGGTTTATCTTTCCGCCCGAGAGCCAGTTCATGATCTTGGCTGTTAGAAGTCCGCCGCAGGTCGAGATACAGAATGCAACGAGACCGCAAGCGATGATAACCACTGTCTGGAGAGACAGGAAGTTCTGTGCGGACGCGGTAGCACCTACAGATATACCGAGAAGAATGGTTATGATATTCATAAATTCATTCTGAACAGTCTTGGAAAGTCTCTCGGTCACACCGCATACGTTGAGGATATTACCGAACATAAGACATCCGATAAGAGCCAGCGCGTCGGGAACGATAAGTCCTACGACTACCGTTACGAGCACGGGGAAAACAAGCTTTTCTATACGGGAGACATTGCGAAGCTGCCCCATCTTTATCTGTCTTTCCTTCTTCGTCGTAAGAAGCTTCATGAACGGGGGCTGTATCATAGGGATAAGAGCCATATAGGAATATGCCGCGATAGCGATAGCTCCGAGAAGCGTAGGGCCGAGGGTTTTGGTTACGAGTATTGCCGTAGGTCCGTCAGCGCCTCCGATAATACCGATGGACGCCGCCTCACCGAGAGTATAAAGTCCAGATATGAACGCCGCCGAGAACGCGACGAATACGCCAAGCTGTGCACCCGCGCCGATAAGAAAGTATTTGGGATTTGCGATAAGGGGGGTAAAGTCTGTCATAGCTCCTATACCGATAAATATGATACAGGGATAGATACCGAGCTTTACGCCGATGTAGAGCAGATCGAGGAATCCGCCGTTGCTTATTACCGCCTTGATGGATTCAAGGACCGTCATGTCCTTGTTAACCCACATATCAAGGTGGAACATATTTGCGCCCGGGAGATTAGTAAGAAGCATTCCTATCGCTATGGGAAGCAGGAGCAACGGCTCAAACTTCTTCGCGATCGCAAAGTATATAAGCACGAATGAGATCACGTACATAACGAGATACTTCCACCAATCGGGGTTATTATTTACAAGCTGTGCAATTCCCGTGTTTTGAATGAAATTTTTTATTGTTTCAATGATGCCGTCAAGCATTATTTTATTTTCCTTTCATCAGAATTTTGGGAATTTTATTATCTGAGGGTTACAAGGACCTCGTCGGTATTTACGGATACGCCCTTCTGTACGTTAACGGATGCTACGGTGCCGTCCTCGGGAGCGCAGATATCGTTCTCCATCTTCATAGCCTCAAGCACGCAAAGAACGTCGCCCTTCTTTACTGCCGCGCCGACGGATACGTTGACCTTCATTATCGTTCCGGGCATGGGAGCCGTTACCTTTACAGCGCCCTGCGCTCCGCTTGCCTTAGGGGCGGGAGCTGCAACAGGTGCTGCGGGAGCCGCTACGGGGGCTGTGGGTGCTATAGCGGGTGCTGCAACGGGAGCAGCGGGAGCGCCGCCAACCTCCTCAACTACTACGTCATATGTTACACCGTTTACGGTTACGTTAAATCTTTTCATTTTTATGTCCAAACCTTTCTATCTGTATTATCTTTTATTCCAAGTATTCGTATTTACTCTCTTGAAGGATACTACCCTGAAGCCGCTTGCAAATTCGCTGCCGTATTCTCCGCTCTCGATAGCCGCCGCTATTGCCGCGGTAATAACTGCGACAAGCTCACCGTCGTCTGTCTGTGCGGCAGGCGTGGGCTCAGGCTCAGGCTCAGGCGTTATGTCTGACACCGTTGTCGTAACATTTTCCTTCTCTGCTCTTGCCTTGGCACGCTCATGCCTCTTTCTGGGCAGGTCGTACAGAATAACCTTTGAGAGGGATACGACGATTGCAAGTAACGCGAGCACCGCGAATATCATCAAAAGCCCCGTTACCGTGCCTTGAAGCGCGTACTCAATGCGCTCCGCGATGCTCATGTCCTTACCCTCTATCGCGCCAAGTCCGTAGTCGCTCTCAGCAGTAGTCTCTGCCGCGCAAACGCTTACCGAAAAGGCTGAAAAAATCAGAATACAGATAAGAGCGAGTATTCCTATTCTTTTTAAAATTTTCATAACGTTCCTCCGTATTATCAAAGAGGTGTTCTTGCGTATTTTCTTTCGGGAGTGCCATCAGACTTTACCGCAAGCATATAAAGCGCCGAGCATATTCTTGCGCGAAGCTCTGCCTCGGGAATGACGTCGTCAATATCACCCTTTTCAGCCGCGGCAATTGCAGACGCGTGCTTTTCGCACCATTCTGCCTCTACGTCCGCTCTGGACTTATCCGCGGTTATTTCGCCGTTCATAATAAACGCTACCGCACTCTCGGGAGACATAACGCTGACCGTCGCACCCTCAAGCGCAAGCGCAATATCCGCGCCCACCGATTTTGAGCCGAGAAGCGTAAAGCCTGCGCCGTACGCCTTGCCCGTTACTACCGTAACCTTTGCGGTGGTAGCGGTAATATATGCAGATGCAAGAGCCGCCGTACACACTGGACAAGCACAGTCGCAAAGTCCCTCGCTGTCAACGAGCGTAAGAATTGAAATGCCGAATCTGTCGCAGAAGGAAATAATATCTGCCGCCTTCTTTGCGCCGATGAATCCGATTTTTCCATTGTCGCACTTATTGTTGGACGCGATAACGCCGCAAAGCACGCCGCCGAAGAACGCAAAGCCCGTAACAACACCGCTCTCACGTGCATTTATCTCGGTAAACGCTCCGTTGTCCGCAATAGCACAGACGAGCTCACCTCCTGTAAGTCCGTCAATACTTACCGCGCGGGACGCGCTGTCGCCGCTCATGGCACTTGCATCGTCCTTATTATTCTGGGGAAGAATTTCTATGAGGCTGCGGACTGCGGCGTATGCCTCGTCCTCGCTCTTGACCTCAATAGAGCAATGATGCTCTTTATTTATTGACGTGGGCTTGAGATAAAGCTCTGCCTTACCCTCTACCTTCACGGATATATCAAACATATTTGCAGTAATGAGCGCCATACCCGTGCACTTGCCGTCATAAAGCGCTATCTGAGGAATAATTCCCGATGCCTTTGATACGCAGCTCATAAATCTGCCGTAAGCGGAGAGTGCCGAGCTTCCGTCATATACCACCGCGCCTGCGGTGTCAAACACGCCTACTACGGGCGCGCCGTTCTTTATTGCCATCTCATAAAGCATCTCTATCTTTTTTGCTCCCGTGAAGTCGAACGCTCCCTTGAGCCTGTCGCTGTCCTGAATAAACGCGAACGTCAGCTTGCCGGATATAGAGCCGTATCCGCAGATAACGCCGTCATAGCTCTCCGACGAGCCGCATCTTTTGATATACGCGCCTATTTCCACAAACGTTCCGACATCAAAAAGACGAGAAATTTTCTGATTTCCGACTGTCAAATTTTTGTTCATTTAAAGGCCTCCGTTTTTTGATAATACACATTGTGGGCGAAAAAAACACCTTCTCCCCCAATTATAATTTTATTATATCCTATTTGGTGCATTTTGTCAATGTAATCTCAAAAATTCTTTGCTAAATTATGGAAATCTCTGCTGTACAAATTTTTTTGTTTCCGTTACACGTTGCGACAATATTTTCGCGACGGATGTTGTAAAATATATTCTGAACAGGCAAAATAATAAAAAAACAAGGAATTTGCATACTGCCCTTGAGGTATGTATGAAAAAAGAAAGGAATGATGAAAATGCTCTGCGAAAAATGTAAGAATAAAAAGCCCACCGTTTTCTTTACGGACGCGGGCGGAGTTAATCACTCTCTGTGCGCCTTTTGCGCGTCGACCTTCAACCAGGCGTCAGCCGTGACGCAAAGCGAAGCCCCCGAGATAATATTCTCACCCGAATGTATAGCCGTCTCAAACCTTACTCTGAAGCTCCCTACCACCGCCGACGGCGAGCCGTTATGTGACGCTTGCAGGGTGTCGGGAGAGGTGCGCTGTATTCCCTGCGCCCAAAAAATTCTTAAAAGAAGCACGGACAACGAAAAAAGAATGCCGCGTCGTGTCAGAGCGGAGCGAAAAACCGCTCAAAGCATTGCCGAGCTCAAAGGACAGCTCAGCGAGGCACTCGCGGGCGAGGACTACGAGAGCGCGGCGGGAATACGCGACAGAATACGCAAGCTTCAGGCGGCAAAATAAAGGAGGTTTTAGCTATGGCATGGTTTGATACCGACGGCAATATGTCGGAAAATATACTTTTTTCAAAATTTACATACACGAGAAATCTTGCAGGCAAGCAAGGTGACGTGTCCGAGGTCATCGGGAAAATTGAGGCGGTGCTCAAAAAGAACGGTTTTCACACACAAAAAATACAAAAGGACGACAAATACAAGGCGCTTTCATATTGCGAAAAGCAGTACGTCGACGAGGACTTCTGCGCGTTTACTCAAAATAAGGCTATCTTCTTCAACGAGCCGTGCAGTCTGTGTATCTCCGTGGGCGGGGCAAATCTTATCAGCATATACGCAATTCTCCCCGGAGCGTCGGTCAAAGACGCGCACAAAATATCAAGCTCTGCCGAGGAGCTTCTTGACGCGGAATTTGATTTTGCCTACGACGAAACCCTCGGCTACCTCTCCCCTCTCCCTCATACGTGCGGAAGCGGTATAAGAATAAGCTGTGCGCTGTATCTGCCCCTGCTCACGCGCGCGGACAAAATAGCCTCTCTGTCTCGCACGCTTGCGAGCTTTGGAATTTCTCTGTATCCGATATTCCCCAAAAGCGCGGAGGCGGATATATACATTATGACCTACTCCCCTCACCTGTCTCAGAGCGAGGATACGTGCGTTGAAGCATTTAACAAGCTCATACGCGACGTAGTAGCTCTTGAGCGAGAGGAATTAAAGCAGCTCGGCGCGCAAACAATTTTTAATATAGCCGAGGATGCGGCACGTGCGCTCGGAATACTTGCGTATTCGGGGTCGCTGTCCGAGTGCGAGCTTATCTCTCTTTGCTCGGATATCCGTCTGTGTCTCTCGGCAGGATGCTCGGACAGACTTCTGCGCAATATCACCCCCGCATCCTTGAATACCTTGAGCTTTGAGGGTCTGTCCGCGTCGGTGCTTCTGAACGCGCGCGGGGCTGTCAAAAGCCAGGCGGAGCTTGACTGCGAGCGCGCCATGCAGGTGCGCAAAATACTGCTCTCACTCCCCGAGAAAAATGCGCTTGTAAATACATAAATTTATAAGGATGTATAGAAATAAATGGCATCAAAATTCACACCAAAAGCGCAAGAAATTATCTCCCGAGCGGGAAAAATATCAAAAGATCTCGGTCACGGACATATCGGCACGGAGCATCTGCTGCTCTCTGTAATGAATACGAAGGGCGCGATCGCTGCCGAAATCCTCAAGGGACGAGGGGCTGACATTGAGGCGGTCATGCAAAAGATAAAATCCCTCGGCGAAAAAAAAGGGGCTGTCATCCTTCGCGCCGAGCTGACGCCAAGCGCAAAGGCAATAATTGAAAACGCCGAGAGCAAGGCGGCATTTTTCGGGCAAGCCTTTGTGGGCAGCGAGCATATTCTGCTCTCCATGGTCTGCGAGGACGGATGCGTCGCAACGCGGATACTTGAAGGTCTGGGCGTGTCAAGTCTTGGAATCAAGAACGACGTCGAGCATTTTATCTCGTCCTCCCCCATGGGCGACAAGCAGCAATACAATGACGACGAGATATACGACGCGCAGTCGGGCAAGCCGAGTTATCTGCAAAAATACGGCAGAGACCTCACGCGTCTCGCCTCAGAGGGCAGACTTGAAGAAGTCATCGGGAGAGCGCCCGAGACGGAGCGTCTCATACGTATTCTCTGCCGCAAAAGTAAAAACAACCCCTGCCTTATTGGTGAGCCGGGCGTTGGCAAGACCGCGATAGTCGAGGGGCTTGCGGATAAGATAGTACGCGGACAGGTCCCCGAGCTTTTGCTCGGCAAAAAGGTTGTTTCGGTTGATTTGTCCCGTATGATATCGGGGGCGAAATACCGAGGCGAATTTGAGGAGCGTCTCAAGGGGCTTATGAGCGAGGTCGAGGGGCGCGACGATATAATACTTTTTATCGACGAGCTTCACACCATAATCGGCGCGGGCTCGGCAGAGGGCGCGATGGACGCAGCAAACATCATAAAGCCTGCCCTGTCGCGCGGCGAGATACAAATGATAGGCGCGACTACGGTTGAGGAATACAGAAAGCATATTGAACGCGACGCCGCGCTTGAGCGCCGCTTTCAGGCGGTAACGGTCAGCGAGCCTACACGCGCTGAGGCGCTTGAGATACTGCGCGGACTGCGAAAAAAATACGAGGCGCACCACGGCGTCAAAATATCCGACGAGGCTCTCACCGCCGCGATAGATATGTCAGTAAGATATATCAATGACAGATTTCTGCCCGACAAGGCGATAGACGTGCTTGACGAGGCGGCGGCGTCGCTCCGTCTGAAGCAGCTAACAAGGAAAAGCCGAGCGGACAAGCTGGAGCGCGAGCTTCGGGAGATTGCAAAGCGTAAGGAGACGGCGACGCTTTCGGGGGACTTTGAGGGCGCAAAAAGACTGCGCCAAGCTGAGCTTGAGCTTGAAGGCAGACTTGAAGAAGAACGCAAGCGGGAAAGCACAAAAAAACCGCGCTCGCCCGTGCTGAAGGAGAGCCATATCGCCGACATGATAACCAAGCAGACGGGTATTCCCGTCTCAAAGATAATGGAAAAGGATTCGCAAAGGCTCATAAATCTCGCGTCGGAGCTGTCCGCGGAAATAATCGGGCAGGACGAGGCGATAAGTCAGCTCTCGCGCGCCATACGGCGCGGACGCACGGGGCTGAAGGACTCCTCACGCCCCATAGGCTCGTTTATTTTTGCGGGTGCGACGGGCGTGGGCAAAACACAGCTTTGTAAATGTCTTGCCCGTTCCCTTTTCGGCAGCGAGAGGTCGCTTGTCCGCATAGATATGTCGGAGTATATGGAGAGGCACAGCGTCTCAAAGCTTATCGGCGCGCCTCCCGGATATATAGGTCACGGCGAGGGCGGGATACTCACCGAGAAGGTCAAGCGCGCGCCGTACTCCATTCTGCTTCTTGACGAGATAGAAAAAGCTCACCCCGACGTCTTTAATATCCTGCTACAGATACTTGACGACGGAGTGCTGACGGATAGCTGTGGGCGAAAGATAGACTTTAAAAACACGGTCATAATAATGACCTCGAATATCGGCGCGCGGAGCATTTCAAAAAACGCGCTTGGATTTGGCGCGTCGGGTACGACGGACTATTCGGGCGAGAAAAACGAGATCTTGTCCGAGATAAAGCGCACCTTTTCGCCCGAGTTTATCAACCGAGTGGATAATATTATCGTGTTCAGGCGGCTTGACGTGGGCGACCTGTCACGCATCTGTGACGTATTCATGCAAAGGCTGTCCGCGCAGATGCAAAAAATGAGGATAGCTCTTGAATACGACGGAGCAGTTTGCGAGCATATAGCAAAAATATCCCACGCCGAAAACCTCGGCGCGCGCCCCGTAAAGCGCAACATCACGCGTCTTGTTGAGGACAAAATCTCCGAGAAAATGCTCACGGGAGAATTAAAGTCGGGCGGCAGAGTGAAGCTGACGGTGGAAAACGGTGAGATTGTATTATCGTAAGGCGGGGGGTTATCTCCCGCCGTTTTTCACCTCATATTTTTTGCGCGGCGGTAGCAAGCCACCGCCCTACAGACAACGTGTCATCTTGAGCGTAGCGGCAACGCCGCGCAGTCGAAAGATCTCCAAGGCTTTAACCGCAAAAATTCGGTGATTTCTCGGCAAGCTCGAAATGACAAACGGGCGTTGCTTTCGCAACGCCCGTTTTAGCCTTCCCCTTGAGGGGAAGGTGTCATGGAACACGACGGATGAGGTGTTACCGTTTGCAAGTATTTCCGTCTGATCGATTGTTCTGTCGTAGGGGAGTGCCTTGGTGCTCCCGTTTGCAATCAATTATCGATTATTTCGCGGGAGGAGCAAGCCCCTCCCCTACGATCTTAATTCCGCACTCTGCACTTATTATCCCTTATATCCCCAAACCACGGGGCGGTTATAACACCCCAACCTCGACAAATTATTCATTCGTGACATTTCTGTTAAAATTCACAAAAAAGGAGTTGATTTAAGTGTTATTATATGATATAATTATAAAAAAGCTTATGCGAACTTTTCCACAGCGAAAGGAGACCGCCATGAAGACAAGAAATATACGCATTTTGGTTGCGTGGGTATTGATACTCCTTCTGTCCGTCAGTCTTATTGCCTGCAATAACGACGGCGACACAACGTCACCCACAGATGCTCCTACAAGCGTACCCACAGAGGCACCTACAAACGAGCCTACAGAGGCGCCTACGAGCGAGCCCACCGAGCCCGCGACGAGCGAGCCCACCGAGCCCGCGACGAGCGAGCCCACCGAGCCCGTGACCGAAAAGCCTACCGAGCCCGTGACCGAAAAGCCCACGGAGCCCGTGACCGAGAAGCCTACCGAGCCCGTGACCGAAAAGCCCACGGAGCCCGTGACCGAGAAGCCTACTGAGCCCGCAACCGAGAAGCCCACCGAGGCTCCCACGGAAGAACCCACCGACGCTCCCCCTCCGGAGCGTAACGATCCCACCGATCCCAAGGTTGATACATCCGCGGAGCATATAGTAGATCAGTCACAGTGGGTCGCAACCGACGGTCTTAACAGAGTTTTGTCCACGAACACCGACACGGGCAATATCCGTGACGGCAAAATAGTTGCTCTCTTTTATTGGTCCTGGCACGGTGAGTTTGCGGACAGCTACAAGGCGTACAACAACCAGGAAAATATAGATAAGCTCATATCCATGGGCTACATAGAGCGCGACTACATGAATATGACAATGGAGGAGCTCAACGCACTTGGAATACAGACCGCGATGGGTCCCTACCATTTCTGGGACGATCCCGTTTACGGCTACTATGACGGTGACGACGA
>JAFTKY010000075.1 GCA_017453005.1 Clostridia bacterium
TACACGCGCGACACAAGCACGGGCATCGTCACGGTACAGCCCGGTACCGTCACGGTAGTGATAACGGGAACTATTTAACAAAAAGGCTTTTACACCTCGGTGTAAAAGCCTTTTTTTATGAAAAATGCAACAGATAATAGTCTGAAAACTTATTTATTTCGGTCTCAAGCGTCTCGTATCCTATCTCCTCTGCAAGAGTTGGCAAGCCCGAGAACATATTTACGCCAAGTCCAAGCTTGTCCCCCTCTATCTCAAAGCCCATAGCCGCGAGCGTGGTCGGGAAAATGTCAAAGCTCGTAAACACCCGATCCGTCGTCTCACCTTCGGGTGCGACTGCAGAATTTATAAAGCAATTATATATCGTACGGTCATAATAGTCCGTCTCTCCGACGAGCGTTGTGTCCATTCGGGGGTGGTCACCCGTGATGATGATAGCCGTGTCCTCGTAAAAAACCTGATCTTTGCACCAATCAATAAACTCCGAGAGCTGTCGGTCTGCGCAGGAAATTACGTTTGCGAGCTTATTACCGTACTCATCCTCGCACAAATCACACCTGTATCCGTCAACGTGATGCGGGTCTACCGTGAGCATCGTGAAATTGAATGGCACATCTCCCGCGGCAAGCTCGCTTATCTCGTCCCTTGCAATATCGTAAAGTATTTTGTCCTCAAAGCCCCACCAAACGAAATAATCCTCGTCTATATACCCCTCGTCTCGGGCGGTATAGAGGTCAAATATCTCGTAATTTCCGTGCTGCCTGAAATACGTGTCGCGTCCCGCAAACGCACTGTCCGAGCCGCACAGAAATTCCTGCCTGTATCCCTTCTCTGCCAGAATATCACCGAGGTTAGTCAGTCCCGACGCGAATTTTTCACGCTGGCTCATTTTGTTGTGTCCGTTCTCACCGAGCGGGAATGAAAAAGGTATACCCGACGTTGTTGCGAGAAGCGCACTCATAGTCCAGCCCGTACCGAGCGGAGTGTGAAATCCCCCAAGCCCGTCTGCCTTGTCGGAAAAGGAGAGATTATTCTCTGCAAGCACGGTCATATTCGGCATATAGTTTTCCGATTGCGCACCGCCGTCCTCAACCGATGCGTAGGTGGTCTCCATGCTCTCAAGGTATATATAAATGAGATTTTTCGTCTCACCGACGGCACTTATCTCCACCTCATCGGGGTCTACGTAGTAATCCTCGTAAATGGTCGTTTTCTCACTCAGCGACTTTATATACGCGGGTATGCGGAGGGCAAAAACCGCAAAAGTGCACGAGAAAAGCAACGCTGCAACGCAAACACCTGCCACCACCCGTCTTACGTATTTTAAAAAGGGAGGCTTTCGCCAGAGCAAAAACGACGCCACGGCGCAAACCGCCACGGCAATTACAAGAGCAGGAATACAAACGCTGAGGATAAGGGCTATCGTGCTCTCCCCCGTCCCCTTCAAAGGAGACGCCAGGGTATAGAGCAGGTCCTTGAATTCAACGTCATAGGTATTCTTGTACCACAGGCAAACCGCGAATATTCCCACGCTCAATATAAAAACAATACTGAACAAAAGGCTCCACAGCACGGCCTTCACAGCCCTTGGCATGACCTTTGAGCTCATCTCTTCTCCCTCCAAAAAATAAATATAGCTTATTGTAGCACGAATATTTAAAAATGTCAAGAAAAACCCGCGTGTCAAAGGCTAGTTCTCATAAGGATGTTTAACTCAATTTGATTTGCAGAAAACAAAGATTAACCCCGACAGATTTTTACAGTCTGTCGGGGTCAATTTTATTAGCCAATATCAAAAAAGCAAGGAACTAAATGATGCGGCTTATACTCATCAATAGTTTCTACAATATGGGCTCTGATTTCTTCTAAAGAACAATGTTTCATATTTCTGTCATATATCATTGTTTCAGCCCACATATATTCGGGATTTTCTTTATCACCGTATCCTCCGCCACCTAGTGAATCCTTTTGCTTGTCTATCAAGACGTATTCAAACCAGAGGATCTCGTTTACAAAACCTCCACACTCAAAAAGCAATTCTACAAACTCGCTCCAGTTTCTAAATATCAATTCCGAACAAACTTTATTTTCTTCTATGTATTTTTTTATTTTGCCGTCCATAATAACACCTCGTTTATTATCGTTAATCGCCAGTTTCGCCTTTGTATTACAAAGGCACAGGGCAAAGCCCTTCCCCCTGAGGTTGCACGCACACAAAGGCTCTCCCTTTGGGAGAGCTCCCGCGATAGCGGGTGAGAGGGCGTTTCATTCCATAATCTAACCCTCTCCGTCGGCTTCGCCGCCACCTCTCCCAAAGGGAGAGGCTTTTCGTTAGCCTCATTATAACACAAATCTGCAGAGAAAACAAGAGTTATATTCCGACTTCGTCGGAGTGATATTGTCGCTGTGCGCGACAGTGATATTGAAGCCTTACGGCTTCAGTGATATTTTATTCGCCTATAAAACTCGCGGAGCGAATATCACTCGGCGTAAGCCGAATATCACTGCGAAGCAATAGAACTCGCCGCAGGCGAATAAACCTGCGAGACTTCCTTATGGGAAGTCTCGCAATAACACGCGGGTTTTATTGTAAAGTTAAAGTATTATCTTCTCTTCTTCGAGAGGACAAATCCTGCCGCAAGGGCTGTAGCAAGACCTATAAGTCCTATGCCGACTGTCGATCCGCAGCCTCCCTCGCTGTCCTTATCCTCGTCGGGGGTGTTTGCAGGAGCCTCCGTGGGAGCATCCTCGGTTGTAGGCTCGGTTGTAGGCTCGGTTGCGGGCTCGGTCGTGGGCTCGGTTACGGGCTCGGTCGCGGGCTCGGTCGTGGGCTCGGTCGCGGGCTCGGTCGCGGGCTCAGTCGCAGGCTCAGTCGCGGGCTCGTCGGAAGGAAGCTCTACCTCTCTGAGCTCACCGCATACGTTACAGTCCGCATCGGTGTCGCCGTCGTATGTGTGTCCAAGCGCGGGAACAGTCTCGGGAGCCGTAATAATCTTATCACAAACGCTGCATCTCTCGCCTGCCGTCGCACCTGCCGCCGTGCAGGTAGCGGAAACTGCGGGAATAACCTCTGCCGTATGGTCAAGCATTGCTATTTCCTCGTAGGTTGTGTAATCACATCTTGAGCAGCTTACGTATGCATCCCAACCAACCGTGGTGCAGGTGGGAGCCTGAGCGGCGTTCTCTACCTCATCGTGTCCAAGCGCGGGAGTAATGATCTCGCCGCATCCGGTGCAGACCTGATCCTCGGTGCAGGTAGCCTCGTCACCGGGAGTGCATGTATGGGGCACGGGAACGGAAACGTTTTCAATAGTCAAAAAGTGCATAGCTCTGTCGGTATATCCGTTATATGCGGGAACGATACCGAAATATACGTTTACAGTCTCTCCCGCAAAGCCGGAAAGGTCTGCGGTAAGCTCCTCAAATATAGCGTTTGCGGCGGTAGCACCCGTAATTCCGTACGTGTTCACTCCTATTGCCGTTATCTCGGTAAGCTTGTCACCCTTAGCCTCCGTTACGCTTCCGCTGAGATCGTACCAGTTGTACTTATCTACAGACCATACGTATTTGAGAATACCCATACGCATCTGCGCCCAACCGGAAATCTTTATCAGGTTGTCCTCGGGAAGCTCAAAATCTATAACTACCGCGGGAGTAATAGCCGCGTTCTTTTCCTCCGCGTTAGTAGCCGCGCCGAACTTAACGGGATCTCTGAAGCCGTTAAGGTCTACCGTATCACCGTTTATCGTGTCAACGTGTCCTACGTATGCGAAGGAGTAGGAGGGAGCGTATGTAATCGTGATATCGGGCTTTGCAACACCGGGGAGCTTTACGTTCGTGATAGTAGCAAACGCTACCGTATCACCCCAGGACGCCGTTCTTCCAAAGGTTACGTCTATGGTCTTTCCTTCGTATGCAGAGAGGTCTGCCGTTGCTCCCGTGAATATTGCGTGATCCACCAAAGCATTTTCAACGCCGTGCGCGTTTGCAGCAGCTATATGGTCTTCCGTTCCGTCCATCCACTGAACGTCGGTACACGTGCCTATCCACGTCTTTCCTCCGTCAACCGACCACTTTATCTCATCGGTCTGACCGTCGTGGGACATAAACCAGCCGTTAATGGAAAGCTTAGTATCCGTGAGCGTGATAGGAAGCTCTGCGCTTGCAAGCACGTTCGTGTTTGATACGAGAACAGACGCAAAATTCGTGTCTGCCGTTCCGTCGGTTCCAACGCCGTTGATATGGTTAACAACCGAGGCAAAGGTCTTTACCTTGCCTATTCCGTCATAAAACGCCGCGCCAACCTTTTCGTTATTCGTCGCCGTCATATCGACACCCTCATAAACGAGTGCAAGACCGTTGATTACGGCACGAACGCTGTTTTCACCGTCGGGACAGCCCGTACGTCTCACGTACGCGCCCTCCTCGTAGGTTATCATCTCGGTAGATCCGCCGCCGTCAAACATAACGACGGTGTAAAGTCCAAGCTCCTTACATATCTGGCTCAGATACTGCATCTGCGTGCCGTGACGGATATCCTTCTGAGAAGTGACGCTGAGCATCATTGCCTTGCCGTCCTGCGTAACGCCTATCATGGAGCAGGGATATACCGTGGCATTTCCGGGCTGACCCGTAATGTTGCCTGCATTAAGCTGCGTAAAGAAGCCGCCTACTGCCTGCGTAACACCGGGCCAGTCAGCCTTCTGTCCAATCGTGTCACTTCTTACGCTGACACTTATGCTGATTTCTTGACCAATCTTAATTTTGTCTTCTTCGCCTTCTTTTTGGGCAACAAATCTCGAGATTTTGTTTCCTCTTGCGGAAATGATAATGGTATTCTCACCTATTGGGGGGCGTTCCTCCGTGCTGTTGCTCTCATATATAGCCGTTACGGTACCTCTTACCGTCTTGCCGATTGCAAAAGCAGGATCCTCGGATTCAAGGTATACCTCGTACGCATCGGTATACGCCATGGATTCCGTACCGACTCTGTGGTTGTATATCATGATGGCATCGGGTGCGGGGAGACGGTTGATGCCCGTGGGAGCGGTAAGAGTTGTGCTCGTAGAGACGTTCTTCAGCGTAAAGGACAGCGCGGGCTGACCTATCATAAACGTTCCGTCTGCCTTTACGGCAAATGCGGGACCGCCGCTGCCACCTACGGCGTACTCTTCTCCGCTTCCGCCGTCCTTTGCAGCCAGGTAGCTTTCCGCGTTGGTCAGGGGCGAGTTGTAAAGCTCGCCGTCAACTATAAGAATTCCTCTGGAAACAGAGCCGTGCTTGACTCCGTCACCGGATGCCTTTGCACCGTCTCCGTCATAGTCGGTGTGGTGAACGAGCCACGGGTCGCCGTTTACTGCCGCGATTACCGTACCCGTATCGTGCGTCTCGTTGTACTTGAGAGCAGAGGTGCCCATCGTGGTCTTGCTCCAGTTATACGAGCCGTTGTTGAGCGCAGCAAAGGTAAGTCCCTGATTGGGCGATACCTCAACCACGTTGATTACCGCATCGGTGGAATAGGGGTTATACGTAGAGCCCGAGGGGAGAGCTATCTGCGTATGTACAGCACCCGTGTCGATATCACCGAGCATAATATTCTTTGAAACTATTGCACTCATGCCGCTGACGGTAAATCTGCCCGTTGCGGTCTCTTCCTCCGTTCCCGTTGCTCCAACGCTCACAGCAAGCGAGGAAACGGAAGCGAGGATCATGCACAAAATGACAAGCAATGAAAGTATTTTTTTCATTTTTCTTCTCCTTTTTTATGTTTTTTTACTCAAAACGAACCAAATCCAACAGTCCTTATCATCTATATTGTATCATAATCCAAGAAGTATGTAAATTGACAAAAATTACAACTTTTTATATTAAAAATTGTATTTATTGACTTTGGCAAAGACAAAAGCACGCGAGACACCGCGTGCTTTTGCAAATTTATTCAAACGCGTCACCGCAAAAGGTCTTGACGGTGGGCTTTATGCTACCGAAATTAAAGCCGTATTTTGCCGATTTACCGAGAGATGCCTCAATTCTTATGAGACGGTTATACTTTGCAACCCTCTCACTGCGGCACGGCGCACCCGACTTGATAAATTTTGTGCCGAGACCGACGGCAAGGTCGGCAATAGTCGTGTCCTCCGTCTCTCCCGAGCGGTGAGACATGACCGCGATATATTCCTTTGAGTACGCGGTGCTCGTGACGTCAATGACCTCGGTGAGCGTTCCCACCTGATTGGGCTTGACAAGCACGGCGTTTGCCGCTCCCATGCCTATTCCCTCCTTGAGCCTTTTTACGTTGGTTACGAAAAGGTCGTCACCCACGAGCATACACCTGTTGCCTACGCGCTCGGTGAGCTTGCTCCAACCAAAAAAGTCACGCTGGTCAAGCCCGTCCTCAATAGAAATTATGGGATACATGCCGCAAAGACGCTCCCAGAAATTTATAAGCCCGTCTCTGTCGTATTCCATTCCCCGTTTTTTCAGCTTATACCTTGAATCCTCCTCACAGTACCACTCGGACGCCGCCGCGTCGAGCGCAAGCTTTACCGAATCCGAATATCCGCACGCCTCAATGGCGCGGCAGATATACTCCAGCGCCTGCTCGTCGGACTCAAGGCTTGGGGCGTAGCCCCCTTCATCTCCCACGGCAGTCGACTTTTTCTCCTTTTTGAGTATCTCGCCAAGCTTGTGATATATCTCGCTGCCCATTCTTACAGCGTCCGCAAACGAGGGCGCGGCGGTAGGGACTATCATAAATTCCTGAATCTCCACGTTGTTATTGGCGTGCGCGCCCCCGTTGAGAATATTCATCATGGGAATGGGTAACACCTTTGCCTCCATACCGCCCAAAAACTTATACAGCGGCATACGGTAGCTGTTTGCGCAGGCACGGGCATTTGCAAGAGATACCGCCAAAATAGCGTTAGCACCGAGATTTTGCTTGTTCTCCGTGCCGTCAAGCTCGCACATTATTCTGTCCACCTCGTCCTGCTCGGTAGCATACACGCCGATAAGCGCGGGGGAGATCGTGCGGCATATACTGTTTACCGCGGAGAGAACTCCGCGCCCGTTATATCTTGATTTGTCTCCGTCACGCTTTTCCACTGCCTCGTAAATACCCGTAGACGCTCCCGACGGAACGGAGGCAACGCCGAGACTTCCGTCGGACAGCACCACGGTAGCCTCTACCGTGGGATTTCCTCTTGAATCCAGAATTTCTCTGGCACTGCATTTTATGATTTGCGGTTTTGTCACCAATTTGTACCTCCTAAGCCTTGATGCTACTATTCTTTCCCTCTGTAACCCATTATATGCGGAAAATGAAATTGTATGAAGCTCACCGAAAAAAATTCCGAGCCCTTGTCTCTCATAGCTGCACGATAGTAAAAAGGCTCGGAATTTCAGGATTTTATCAACAATTTGTTTGTTTTACAATTATATGTTTGTAAGCTTTATTATTTCGGACTTGATCTTCTGCGAAAAGCTACCTCCATAGCATATCCATACGCTCTCAATATCCTTGTCAGCCGCAATTATTTTTGCGGCGTCCTTATGCGTTCTGCAAACGGTAACGGGCTTTGAGTAACACTCCGTCATATCGTAATCATGACCGCATATAACCACGCTGCAAAGCCTTTCCGTGGGGATCGACGAGAGCAATTTTTCCGCCTCTGCCTGACTTTCTGCAGGAATACACACGGAGAATTTTTTGTCTCCGAATATCTCACAGAAGGTCTTATACATAAGGCAGACCTCGTCCGTCTCGTACGAATTGTCCGCGATAATCGTGGGTGTATAGGATATTACCTCAAACGAGCCCGTGCCCCCCGCGGCTTCAATTCCCGAAAGAATTGCCGATACGGGTATTCTTATTCCCTCCCTGCGTATCGCCATTATCGCCTCAATGACCGTCATGGCGCAGTCACGCATAATAAGAGACGGGGTTTTTATCACAAAGCCGTCTCTGCCGTTGTAATTGAACACAAGGCGTCTGGACGACTGCTCCACTACGCAAAACTGTGCCTTCACGGGAATAAACAGCCTCTGTCCCGACGGCGCACACACCTGGGATATGTAATTATATATCTCGCTTTTCTGGTTGCCGCTGACCACCTCACGCGTTCCGCATCTTATGGAATCGCAAAGGCGCGCGACCTTTTCCATGCCCTTCTCGGTATCGTATACGGTAGGAATAACCGTCAGCTCAAAGGGTGCGCACACTCTGTCAAGCCTATCCGTGCCCTCAAGAATTATAAATTCACAGCCCTCAAGCCTGCACAAAAGAAGTGAGAGCGCAAAGACAATCTCCTCCTTGAGATATTCCACGTTATAGAGCTTACCTACCTTTGCCTTGACCTCTGCCACGCACTTATTGTAGTCCTCGATAGAGGGTATCTCGCCGCCAATAAAGACCGACGCGCGGGAATCCGCATCCTCTGCCGATACTACCCTTCCAATCTTGTAGCCCGCCGCCTTGATTATACTCTCAAGCAGTATAGCGCATCCGTGTCCCGCCGCGCCCTCGGGAACGTGAATAAATCTCACGCCTCGGTTTATCTGTCCGAGAGCAAGGCAAAGCTCCGAGATTCGTCTTGAGGATATCGCATCATCCTCGGAGGAGAGCTTAAAGCCGTCTATGTATTTTAATGAATTTACGTATTTCATTTTTTTACGTCCTTTAATATTTTCACGGTGTCCGTGGGTATGTGAACGGTGTCCGTGTATTCCTCACCGCTGATAAGGTCAACGTACACGTCGCCGTCGGGTATTGAGAGCCCCTGTCCGTCGCCTCTGTTGACTACGACGATGATTTTTGAGTCACCCTTCTCACGGATAAAGCAAAGAGCCGCTTCGCTGTGTCCGAGTATATGGAAATCTCCTCCGTCAAACGCTGCCTCTGTCTGTCTTATGTGTCCGAGCGCCTTGTAATAATCAAGCAGCTCGGCTCTCTCTGCCGTCTCTGTCTCATGCCACGGGAAAGGCATACGGCAGAAGGGGTCGCGATAGCCCTCAAGTCCTACCTCGTCGCCGTAGTAAAGCGACGGAATACCGTACACCGTGTACTGAAGCGCGGCGGCAATTTTGAGGAGCTTGACACCGCGAACTCTTTGCTCGGGGGAAAGCCTTGATACGGACAGCTCGCTCATGCTCCTGTCCTCGTCGCCCATATCTCTGCCCAAAACGGTTAAAATTCTCTCCGTATCGTGTGTTCCGATGATGTTCATGAGCTTGTCCGATACCTGCCTCGGATAGGAGGAATATATCTCAACCAGGGTGTTATAAAGCGCTTCCGCGTCACCCCAAAGGCAAAAATCAATTATTGCCGAGCGCAAGGGGTAGTTCATGACGCTGTCAAGCTGTCTGCCCTGAAGATATCTTCTGCGCTTGCCGTACGCCGTCTTCTCCGCGGCGTTTTCCCAGACCTCGCCGATTATTACGGCTTGTCCGCCCGACGCGGATTTTGCACGGACGCGAAGCTCGTCCAGAAATTCGTCGCAAAGCTCGTCCGCTACGTCAAGCCGCCAGCCGCCGATACCCATATCGATATATCTCTGTATCACGCCGCCCTCGCCTGTAAAATAAGCTCTGCAAGCCTCGTTTGATTGGTTAAGCCTCGGAAGTATTTCTATCCCCCACCACGCTTCGTATTCGCACGGATGATTTTTGAAATGATACCAATTATAATACGGTGAATTTCTATCGTTGTACGCGCCGCCCTCACCGTAACGTCCGCGGCGGTTAAAATACAGACTGTCGTCGCCCGTATGATTGAAAACTCCGTCAAGTATCACGGATATTCCCTTTTCTCTTGCTTTGTCTATGAGCACCCTCAGTGCAGCCTCGCCGCCGAACATATCGTCGACCTTAAAGTAATTTCCCGTATCGTACTTGTGGTTTGAATACGCCTCAAATATCGGACACAGATATATTACGCTGACGCCGAGAGAACACAGATAGTCCAGCTTTTCACAAACGCCGTACAGATTTCCGCCAAAAAACATATTGTTCTCAAGCGGCTCACCAACTGTTTTTGCAAACTGCGGAATACCGTTTTCCCAGTCCGTATTCAGTATCGCGTCGGCTCTTACGGGTATATTTTTCGCCTCTTGGCTCTCCCCTCTGTAAAAACGGTCGGGAAAGATCTGATACATAACCCCTCTGCCGAAATTTTCGGGTGTTTTAAAGCCGCGCTCGTATACGAGAAGTCTGAACCTGTTGCCCTCTCGCTCCGATAGCGTAAAATCACAGTTGTTCTGCATGTCGGTATAAAGGGTATGATCACCGCGCACGAGCATTATCTCGTAATAAAAAAGTCCGCAGCCTGCCTCACCGCAAAGGGACGCCGTGTCAAGTGCGAGACAGTACATATCGTTTATATTGTCCGAGCCCTTGAAGTCCATGGGGATATCACTGTCCCACCCGCCGTCGCGGTGTATTCGCAAAACGGGTGTAGTCGTCCCCATTCTTCTCGGCACGGACACCTCGAGATCTATTATCTCTCCGCACTCAAAGGCGCCCATGTGCGAAACGTCGCGGGCGTCTATAAACCTTCGTATGCTGATGTGTGCCGTTTTGTCTATCTGTAAAAAGAGTTTTGGTAGCATAAAGACCTCAAATTGACGTGTTTTTTAAGGGGAAACCGCGTGGGCTTCCCCTGTGTTTTATTATTTTACGGGCTTGATTCCCCAGAATTTCTCTGCATACTCGTTTATGCATCTGTCTGCCGCAAAGTAGCCCGATGCCGCCGTGTTGAGGAGAGACATTCTCGACCAGTTCTGGCGGTCGGTGTAAGCTGCCACAAGTCTGTCGTGAGTAAGTCTGTAGGACTCAAAGTCGGCAAGACACATGAAGGGATCAGCTACACCCTGTCCCGAAAGCAGGTAAGCCGCTATATCCGCAAAGGACTCGCCCGCAAAGCCTGCGTAAAGATGGTTGATTATCTTCTTGAGACGCTCGTTGTTAGCGTAAAATTCCGTTGAGCGGTAGCCGCGTGTCCAAAGGTCCTCGACCTCCTTTGCGGTCATACCGAAGATAAACATATTGTCCTCGCCTACCGCGTCAAGCATCTCGACGTTTGCGCCGTCAAGCGTGCCTATGGTGAGCGCACCGTTTATCATGAGCTTCATGCATCCCGTACCGCTTGCCTCCTTGCCCGCCAAGGATATCTGCTCGGATACCTCTGCCGAGGGAATGAGTGTCTCGGCGGTAGTAACGTCGTAGTTTTCAAGGAAAACAACGTCAAGCTTTTCCTTGATTTCGGGGTGAGAGTCAATATCCTTTGAGAGCGCGCAGATAAGCTGGATTATTCTCTTAGCCATCTGATATCCGGGAGCCGCCTTTGCGCCGAAAATGAACGTCTGAGGCTGCATCTCGAGATTAGGATTATTCTTTATGTCGATATAAAGTCCGATAATATTCAAGACGTTGAGAAGCTGACGCTTGTATTCGTGAAGTCTCTTTACCTGTACGTCAAAGAGGGTGTGTGTATTGAGCTTTTTGCCCGTCTTGTTGTAGAGGTGCTCTGCAAACTTCACCTTGTTATCGTGCTTTATCTTGCGTATCTGCTCAAGCACCTGCTTGTCATCCGCATATTTAGCAAACTCAGCAAGCTCCGTGGGATTGTGTCTGTAGCCCGTGCCGATAGTCTCGTCAAGAAGTCCTGCAAGTGCGGGGTTGGAATAGCACAGCCAACGGCGATGAGCTATACCGTTCGTGACGTTGTCAAATCTCTCGGGGTACATATTATAAAAGTCGTTGAATACGCTCTTTTTGAGAATATTGGAGTGGAGCGCGGAAACGCCGTTTACGGAGTGCGAGCCTACGACGGAAAGATTAGCCATTCTGACCGCACCGTAGCCTACTACACTCATGTTGGATATCCTCTGCCAGTTACCGGGGAACGCATTCCAAGCCTCGCGGCAAAATCTCTCGTTTATCTCACAGATTATCTGATACATTCTGGGAAGCTTGAGGCGGAACAGATCCTCGTTCCAGGTCTCAAGTGCCTCGGGAAGAACCGTATGGTTCGTATAAGAGCAGATCTTTACGACCTTTCTCCACGCGTCCTCCCATGAATAGAAGTAATCGTCTATGAGTATTCTCATAAGCTCGGGAATACAGAGAGCGGGGTGAGTGTCGTTTATGTGAATGGCAACTTTGTCCTCAAGGTTGTCAAGCGTGCCGTAAAGGGCCATGTGGTCGCGGATTATGCTCTGTACCGATGCGGATACAAGGAAGTACTGCTGCGAAAGACGAAGCAGCTTGCCCTCCTCGTGATTATCCGAGGGGTAAAGCACCTTGCACAGTGCCTCGGCTCTCGTGCTGTTCTGCACTGCCTGAGCATACTGTCCCTGCGTAAAGAGACCCATATTGAAATTCTGAATATCTCTTGCGCGCCACAGACGGAGACGGCTTGCCGCGTTGCTGTCCGCACCCGATATCATCATATCGTAAGGAACTGCCTCTATCTCCTCTGCGCCCTCGTA
>JAFTKY010000076.1 GCA_017453005.1 Clostridia bacterium
AAGTAAGCCTGAACGTTCTTGTCGGTGTGGTCACCGATGATCTTGATGGAGTTCTTGTTTGCACCAACCGTACCGTCGCCGCCGAGACCCCAGAACTTGCAAGCGATAGTGCCTGCGGGAGCCGTGTCGGGAGCGGGCTTCTCGTCAAGAGAAAGACCTGTAACGTCGTCTACGATTCCTACGGAGAAGTTAGCCTTGGGAGCGTCCTTTGCGAGGTTCTCGTAAACTGCGAATACGGAGGAGGGAGGAGTATCCTTGGAGCCGAGACCGTAACGGCCGCCGACAACCTTGATATCTGTTCTGCCCTGAGTTGCAAGAGCGGTTACTACGTCGAGGTAGAGAGGCTCACCGAGAGAGCCGGGCTCCTTGGTTCTGTCAAGAACTGCGATCTTCTTAACGCTTGCAGGGATAGCTGCGGAGAGCTTGTCCGCGCAGAAGGGTCTGTAAAGACGAACCTTAACGAGACCAACCTTCTCGCCTGCTGCGTTCATATAGTCGATAACCTCCTCGATAACGTCGCAAACAGAGCCCATAGCGATGATAACTCTCTCTGCGTCGGGAGCACCGTAATAGTTGAAGAGCTGGTAGTTCGTACCGATCTTCTCGTTTACCTTGTTCATGTATTCCTCAACAACAGCGGGAAGTGCATCGTAGTACTTGTTGCAAGCTTCTCTGTTCTGGAAGAATATATCGCCGTTCTGCGCGGTACCGCGGAGAGCGGGGCTGTTAGGATTGAGGGCGTGAGCGCGGAATGCGGCAACTGCATCCTTGTCAAGCATTTCCTCAAGGTCAGCATAGTCCCAAACCTCGATCTTCTGGATCTCGTGGGACGTACGGAAGCCGTCGAAGAAGCTGAGGAAGGGGACGCGTCCCTTGATAGCGGAGAGGTGAGCTACTGCTGCAAGGTCCATAACCTCCTGGGGGTTGGTCTCTGCGAGCATAGCAAAGCCTGTCTGACGGCAAGCGTAAACGTCGGAGTGGTCTCCGAAAATGTTAAGCGCGTGGGATGCAACGCAACGAGCCGAAACATGGAATACGCCGGGGAGAAGCTCACCTGCGATCTTATACATGTTGGGGATCATGAGAAGAAGTCCCTGAGACGCTGTGTAGGTGGTTGTGAGAGCACCGGATGCGAGAGAGCCGTGAACGGTACCTGCAGCACCGGCCTCGGATTCCATCTCTACTACGTTAACGGTGGTTCCGAACACGTTCTTCTGTCCTGCTGCTGCCCACTGGTCAGTGAAGTCAGCCATAGGGCTGGAGGGAGTGATCGGGTAGATGCCTGCTACTTCGGTAAACGCATAGCTCGCGTGAGCGGCAGCCTGGTTACCGTCCATAGAAAGCTTTTTTCTTTGGATAGCCATTGGTTTTGTCCTCCTGAATTTATAAAAAAATTTTAAACGGTATTATTGTAGACACACCGAGGACAGACCATTCTGTCCCAGCATAATTCTACATTCTATATGATACCACAAAAAATCCCCCTTGTAAATAGATTTTTTGAAAAAACACCCCGTAATTTGCCAATTTTTTCACAAACACGCAAAAAAATACTTGAAAAACAGTAAATAAAATCAAGGCGAAAAAATTTTTGACATATATTATATTGATTTCGTGGGCAAAAGATGATATAATGGATCTACACACAGAAACGGAGGAGCGCGCATGAATAAAAGAGTAAAGACGCTATGGATATTATTGACCGTTGCGACGCTGATATGCCGGGGGGCTGTCTGCGTGGCGGCGGACGGGAACGAGACGGACGTATATTATGCAAAGTCACTCCTTGAGGGAGGCTGCGCGTACGTATATGAAAGGCTTGAACAGGAGCTTTTGTCCCCGTCACCGTGCCTTGAAATATCTCTTGATGAGAGTATGGGAGTTACTGCGGACGAGCTTTCGTACGCCGTACAGATGTTTTTGAGTGACCATCCCGAATGCTTTTGGGTTGGCGGCGGCTACGGTTACTCCTCGTACGAGGACGGAAGGGTTGTAAGCGTGACCATGCAGCCGTCGGTCAACGTCTCGGACATTCCCGTCATGAGAGCACAGCTTGAGAGCGTAGTCGAGAGCATTATCTCGTCAGTGCCCGAGGGCGACAGCTACGCGAAGGCACTGTATCTTCACGATGTGCTTGCAAGCCATACGGAGTACGTGCAGGAGGGACTGCACCAGACCGCATACGGAGCGCTGGTAAGCGGACGCGCCGTGTGCGCGGGATACGCCTCCGCATATCAGCTTTTGCTTCAAAGAATAGGAATATGCGCGTTCAAGGTCAGCGGAAGCTCAATAGAGCCAAACTCGGGGATTGCCGAGCCGCACGCGTGGACGCTCGTAATGATAGAGGAGAGCGTTTGCGTCTATACAGACGTGACGTGGGACGACCAGGGCGACGAGCTTTACAGAGAGTATTTTTGCAGAACGCTTGAGGATTTCTCGCTCACACACGCAGAGGACAAAAGTCTGTACGACCTGCCCGAATGCTCGCACGAGGGCTACGGCTATTTTGAGAAAAAGGGCGGGATATTTGACGATACCGACGGAGTTCAAAAGCTTTCAGAGCTTTTCTATGCCGACGGAGAAGATGTCAGAGCGGCAAAAATTTATTATCTCGGAGATGACCTTGGCGACTTTTTGAACGGCGCGGCAAACGAGCTTTACGCATTGCTCGGCGGAAAGGGAAGCTTCAGCTACTCTACAACGAGCCTCGGACGCGAAATACATATCACGCTGACGGGAGATTTCTCCGAGGCAGGGGAAATACCCACTCCTCCAACCGAGCCCGAAATTCCCGATTTTGACAAAAATCCCGACGTAGAAATGCCCACCGATGCGCCTGCAGGTGCACCCACCGAGGCACCGACAAACGAGCCCACCGAGGCTCCGACAAACGCACCCACCGAAGCGCCGACAAACGCACCCACAGAGGCACCGACAAACGCACCCACAGAGGCACCGACAGACGTGCCCACGGAAGCACCGACGGACGCACCCACGCAAGAGCCCAACCCCTCCGGCTGCGGAATGTCAATTTCCGCAATGTCCGTGATGCTGCCTCTCGCAGTCGGACTTATCCTTGTGCTGAAAAGAAGGAAAAACGTATAAAGCATAAAGAAAAACCACCCGTGAGGGTGCCTGCCATAAGTCAGATTTATATCTGCCACAAAATCAAAAGGAGTACGAGCATTTTTGTTCGTACTCCTTTTCACACACTACGCCTACAAGGTGTAGAGTGTTACATCTTATAGGTGTACTGTCGGGCGGTGATGTTTTTTAGTGATATGCCTCGCCTTGCTCGGCGTGATATTTTTGCTCCGCAAAAGTGATATTGCTCCCCTGCGGTCGCAGAGATATTCTATTCGCCTGCAATCTTAAAACGCGCGGAGCGCATATCACTTGCGAAGCAAATATCACGCGCGAAGCGCATATCACTCGCCGTAGGCGAATAGAGTTGGCGCACCTGCGATAAAGCAGGTGCGCCAAGGGTGGTTTTTGTCGGCTGAGCCGACTGTTGAATTTTTCTTTGAAATCAGTCCTCAATGACAGACCTTCTGCCGAAAATTTCCTTAAATCTTTCGGGCGGGAATTTAAAGCGTCGGTCATAGGTGAGCAGACCGTTTATCTCTTGCTCGACGTCGGTTAATTGAGTAAGACAGAACGCAAAGATTTTTCCGTTGTCAAGTAAGACGTCGGTAAGCCCTCGGAGGCGCGAGAAATATTCCTCCTCGTCCCGTACGCTGTTGCCGTAGCCCCAGCCTGCGTCCTCTCCAATCGCCCATTTTATTCCTCCGTATTCGCTGACGAATACGGGCAGCTCGGGATCGTAGCGCTGAAGTCCGGGGAACTGTCTGTATATCTGGTCGCGTACTACGCCCTTATCTATCTCGGAGTAATATTCTCTAAATTTTTCGGGGTTTTGCTCGTAATCGTGAACGTCATGGATATCCGTTCGCTCGGTAGGGAACGAGCCGCTTGCCGTAATGACGGGACGCGTGGGATCAAGCGCCTTCGTGATGTCGTATATCCTATCGAGAAATTCGTTGCATTGTGGTCTGCCGTTTACCTCCCACGTCTCGTTGAAGGGACACCATCCGATAAGCGACGGGTGCGAGAAATCTCTCTCAATCTCTTCGAGCCACTCGGGCAAGAACCAATATATAGCCTCGGGAAGCGTGTGGTCGAGATGCCAGTTTCCCGTCTCGCCCCAGACCATATAGCCAAGTCTGTCGGCGTGATAAAGGTATCTCGGCTCAAATACCTTCTGGTGAAGTCTTGCTCCGTTGAAGCCGCAAGCCATAGCCGCTTCAATGTCAAAAATCAACGCCTCGTCGTTTGGCGCAGTGCATACTCCGTCGGGGTAAAAGCCTTGATCGAGAATAAATCTGCCGAAGACGGTCTTTCCGTTTATCTGCAAGCCGCGATCCTTTGTCACGGACACCTCGCGCAGACCGAAATAGCCCTTCATTTTATCAACGCAACCATCCTTCTCAAGCGCAAATTCAAGCTCGTAAAGTCTGCCGTTTCCGCACTCCCACAGATGTGTTTCGGAAAGGGAAATATTCAGCGTTGTGCCCGCGGAGACGACGGTGCTTTGCGCCTCTCCGACAAGTCTGCCCCCGTAATACGCCCTGACGCGAAGAGTAGCGCCGAGGGCGTCCTTCGTCTTCACGTCAAGCGCGACGGACGGCGCGGAAATATTCGGATATGCCTTGTAGGAGACGACGTGAGCCCGCTCCACCGCCTCAAGCCAGACGGTCTGCCAGATGCCCGTGGTCCGAGTGTAAAAGCAGCCGAAGGAGTCCTGCTCGTGTGACTGCTTTCCCGCCACCTGACGCCACGAATGAATATCGTCGTATGCGTGTACGGTTATATAGTTTCCGTCACTCTTGAGGTAGTCGGTTATATCAAATTCAAACGGGGTGTAGCCACCGCGGTGTATACCGACGCATACGCTATTGACGTACACGGTGGTTTCATAGTCGCTGGCGTCAATATGCAAAAGTATGCGCTTGCCCGACCACTCCGCAGGCAAAGAAATATCGCGTCTGTACCAGACGGATTTCATAAAATCCTTATGCTCAACTCCCGACAGCTTGCTTTCGGGGCAGAAGGGAACTGTGATTTTTCCCGCGAGAGCGTCCCGCTTGAAATATTCTCTCTCTGCGCCGATGTTTTCGTTGTCTATCTCAAAATCCCACTCGCCGTTGAGACACAGCCAGGCATCGCGGTATCTGTCGGGGCGGGGGTGAAGATGTTTTGGAATTTCAGACATTGGAAAAGCCTCCTTTAGTCTTGTGATAAACACATTATAGCACAATGCAAGGATAAATTCAATAGGCTTCGCGCCGCAAATCCGGATAAAAAAGGTCGGACGGCAGAAGCCGTCCGACAAAAATTTTATGCGTAGGATACGTCCGAAGCACTCACTTGAATATCCTCAAGCAAGACCTTTGCTCTGCGAACGTAGAAATTGAACGTAAATACGTTATCGGGGCGCGCCTCGAGCTGCACCTTGATGGAGGACAGAGTGCTGTTCGTTCTGCCGAGAAGAGCCTTTTCTTCGTCCGAGGGATTTTCCTTTTTCTCAAGGTCCTCCTTCAGCTCCATAAGGGAGGGAACGGCTGATGCGCCGTAATCCTGCATTGAGACCACGTCGACCATATCTATCCTGCCCGACCGATACGCGTCGATATTGTAGGATGCTATCATGGCGTCCACGTTCGGAAGCGAGATGAGTGCAAAGAACAGAATAAACGTCACGGCGAGCACGGGGACGGTAGGCAGGCGCTTTATGAACTGACCGAGCAATACTACCACAAACGCCACGCAAAGCAAGAGAATCAGCCACGTTGCGTAAACTCGCTTGCGCGTAAGACCGAAGCAGTCTATATACAGCATCATTTTTGAGAGCGCCGTTGCCGCAAGAATGAGAGAGAATACCGATATCAGCGAGGAGTAGACTATCCGCAGGATATCGTGCTTTTTTTCGGTGCGCTTGATAAGTAAATTAAAGAGCAAAAGCATGACCGCGTTTATGGCACACACACCGCAAAGCTGGAAAAATCCGCTGCGTGCGTACTCGGCGTACGTAAGCTCGTCGGGGAGAACCCTTGTGAATGCCGAGACGTAATAATCCCATTGGGAAATAAAGAACACGACGTAGACCAAAAGTATGGGAGTGACGGTAGCACATATTGCCGAGCGGGGAATGACGTGGCAGGGAGCTCGCTTGACTGCGTCGGGCTCGCCGTTGCTTTGGCGATTGCGGCGCTTTGAGCCGAAAAGCACGCCGAAAATAAACATAGCAAATATTGAGCCCAAAAACAAGTCGCCCATACATTCGATAATATCCTCAAACGAAAATGAGAATATTTTGTCAATGAGAGACACGAACCCCTTGTCGTATGAAAGAAGCAGAATAATAACTGCCGTGGGAATTACGGCACAGCAAAGACCGATAAGAATACGAATGGCGGTGCGAAGTATTCTGCCGCCGCGTCCCTCTCCGTCTTTTACCGCAAACGCGGGAAAAATATATATCACCGAAATTATCGGGGTGACGAAAATTGCTGTGAGCGCGTGACGGACAAAGCCCTCTCCGAACATTTTGCGTCCGTTGAGATTAAAGACGGTGTACGTCCAATACAAAAGCACGCATATAATGAACAGGAGCAGAAATCGGTGAATAACACGGTTTGCGCCCGTCAGAAAGCCCAAGGAAAATAGAGGAATCATTGCACCGAAAAGCACTGCCTTTGCGTTGAGCTTCATGCCCGAGAGCTTTACGTAGGTTAAAGCAAATGCAAAGAAAAGGCATATCATCAGCGTGCCGCCGAGGGTATTCTGCGTCACGGGTAGAGCGCGGGCAAGCAAAAAACCCATAAGCACCGACAGCCACGCAAACAAGGTGTCGTATTTTGAATAGGGGGACTGTGCCTGCGGAATATCGGTTGCCGCCTGCTCGGCGGCGTTTGCGCCGTGGTCTTTGCGACGAATATCTTCGTTTGGTTCGTAGCTCATAGAGGTCTCCTTTCTGCGGTTGAGTTTTTAGTTTTATTATTGCTCGTCTGGGGTGTACTCAAGAATATCCGAGGGCTGACAGTCAAGCGCACGGCAGATAGCGTCAAGCGTTGAAAAGCGAATAGCCTTGGCTCGGTTGTTTTTGAGCACGGAAAGATTTGCGAGCGTTATTCCCACGCGCTCGGAAAGCTCTCCGAGCGACATCTTTCTTTTTGCCATCATAACGTCAAGGTTAATAATTATCATGCAATCACCTCATATCGTAAAGTCGTTTTCCTGCTTTATATTGGTGGCTTCCTCAATGACGTGTCTTACCACGCGCAGACAAAGTCCCAAAAAGCAGGCTGCGAGGGTTATGCAAATTGCAAGCTGAAAATATACTATCAAAAGCAGGGAGAGAAGTCCCTCGCCAAAGCAGCACCAGGATATAGCCGAAAGAAGACGGCTCGTCTTTTTGCTGAATACGTTTTTGTTGTAGACCACGCTCAGCAAAACAAACAGCAGTATGACTGCAACGAATGCGAGCGCTACCATTGCGTACGCGTCGGCTATGGTGAATATTCTGCCTGCCGCCGTTATCTCGTTTCGGTTGCCGAAATTGTCGGATACGTCTATCAGGGAATTGACGACAACGGGCAGCCAGAAGCACATAAATACCAATGCGCAGATGAATAATGCTCCGAGTATTACGGAAATGACTATCGGAAGCTTTTCGGAATGCTTGAACATAACGGTTCTCCTATCTTTATGCTTTTTTGAGGAAAATTCTTCCTCTCTGTTTTGCATTATAGCACGATTTACATCGTTTGTCAACACAAATTTATCGAAAAACGATAAATTTTTTGAATGAGCATTTGATTTGCCGTCTCTATTCGATTGCTTTGATAGGTAACGGACAGGTAAGAGAGAGAGAAAAAAACGAAAATCTATTGATGAAAATCTATTGATTTTTCTCTGCCGATGTGATACAATGAAGGTGAATATACACTTTAGTGTATATTTTTGAAGACGAAAATAAACAACTTTTTACTTATTTTGGAGGTAAAAGATGAACACTAAAAGACGTTTTCTTGTCGGCGTTCTGTGTATTCTTGTGACGCTCGTATGCATAATCGGCATTACGGCGTGCAACAAGGAGCAGGACAACGGCGAATGCACCCACTTCTGGGGCGAATGGAGCGTTAAGACTGACGCTACCTGTACCGAGGCGGGTGTAAAGGAACAGACCTGCACCAAGTGCGGCGAGACCAAAGAGGGAGTTATTGACGCTCTCGGTCACAGCGGCGGCACTGCAACGTGCAAGGCAAAGGCAAAATGCGAGAAATGTAACGCTGAATACGGCGAGCTTTCCGCTCACGCATGGACGGACGCTACCTGTACCGCTCCCAAGACCTGCTCGGTCTGCTCTGCAACCGAGGGCGAGGCCGTGGGACACAAGGGCACGGCTGACTGCGAAAACAGAGCGACCTGCACCAAGTGCGGCGAGAAGTTCGGTGAAGCACTCGGACATAGCTGGTCTGACGCTACCTGCGCGTCCCCCAAGGTTTGTATAACCTGCGGCAAAACAGACGGCGAGGCTCTCGGCCACAAGGGCGGTGAGGCTACCTGTCAGGACAAGGCGGTATGTACCGTATGTAATCTTCCCTACGGCGAGCTCGGCGAGCACGACTGGGAGGGAGGCGACTGCACCACGGCAGGCTATTGTTCAATCTGCGGCGAGAGAGGCGATGAGCCCGAGGGACACAAGGGCGGCACTGCTACGTGCTCAACACCCGCTATATGTACTGTCTGCGGCGAGGAATACGGTGAGACGATACCCCATAGCTGGGTAGACGCTACCTGCTCAAGCCTTGAGACCTGCTCCGTTTGCGGCGAGTCCCGCGGAAATATCGCGGAGCACAGCTGGGTGGATGCTACCTGTACTGCACCCAGAACCTGCTCGGTATGCTCTCTTACCGAAGGCGAGGCGCTCGGCCATTCTTATGACGATACGGTTGTAGATCCCACCTGTCTTGAAAAGGGATATACTCTGCACGTCTGCTCTGCTTGTGGCGACGAGTACAGAGACAACGAGACGGACGCTCTGGGACATGACTGGTCCGAACCCACCTGCGCACACGACCGTACCTGCTCTCGCTGTGACGAGACAGAGGACGCACTCAAGCACAACTACGAGCTTTCGGATTCTACCGATGCAACTTGTACGTCTGCTCAGATCGACACGTACACGTGTACGGGCTGCGGCGACTTCTATACAGACGACGTCGGAAGTGAGCTCGGTCATGATATTTTGGGCGTTACCCCCGTTGAAAATAAGGTTGCGGGAACGACTTGTGACTACGTTCAGGTCTACGAGTGTAAGACCTGCGGCGAGGATGTTGAGGGAGACCACGTTTCTCACCACGATTACATAGCAAAGGTAACTACGGAAGCAAGCTGTATCGCGGGCGGCGTAAAGACGCTCACCTGCTCGGATTGCGGATTTGAACTGATACAGAACATAGAAAAAATCCCCTCCGCTCACGCGTGGGACGAGGGAACGCTCTCGGGCAACATAAGAACGTATACGTGTAAAAATGGCTGTAACGCAACCAAGACCACGGTTGACGCGTCCTCCGAGGAATCCGCAAAGGTAAATGCGTCCGACCTCGCGGCAGCGGGCGGAGTTGACCTCAAGGGCGCATCCATGACGCTTGACGAGACTACTCTCGGCGCGGTTGCGGACAAGGACCTCACGCTTTCCGCGGGCACGCTTTCGGGCACAGAGCTTACCGCGGCGATGAACAAGCTCACACCCGAGCAGCAGGAGCAGCTCGGCGACAATCCCATCTACAATTTCACCATGAACGACGGAACGAATAACATTACGTCCTTCAACGGTGGATTTATAACCATAACCATTCCTTACGAGGTTCCCGATGGCGATGACGTTGACAGCGTGGCTATCTGGTACATCAGCGAGGGCACACCCGTATGTATCGAGGCGACGTACAACAACGGCTACGTAACCTTCCAGACCAACCACTTCTCCTACTACTCCGTAACGAGACTTACCCCCGAGGAGAGATGTCAGGTTTACGGCCACAACCTCAGTGTAAAGATTGTTGAAGTTGGTTGTACGAGGGACGGCTACACCCTTGAGGTGTGTATCCGTTGCGCAAAGAGCGAAAAGAAGGATATCGTACCCGCTACAGGACATACATACGATGAAACGCATGAGGTTCCCGCTACGTGTACGACCGCGGGTAGTATCACATACATGTGCGGATGCGGTTATTCCTACAGCAAGAAGCTCGTTGCTACGGGACATGATTGGGTAGCGGCAGAGACCGTTGAATCCACCTGCGCGGCAGCGGGATATATAAAGAACGTATGTAACAACTGCGGCAGTGAGTATACTCAGACACAGCCTCAGCTCAAGCACACCTATATTGACACAACTATCGCACCCACCTGCGAGGGTAACGGCTACACTCTCCACACCTGCTCTGCGTGCGGACACGAGTATAAGGATAATATGATAGTTGCATACGGACACAGATACGAATCCCAGTGGTCCTGGAGCAAGGATTACGGTACCGCAACCCTTGTATCCGTTTGTAGCCGTGACGAGTCTCACGTAGTTGAGACTGTAGCAACCATTGCAACAACACGCCAGAATGCGACCTGCTCCAGCGAGGGCTACGTTCATTACGATGCGCAGACGGTATTCGGTGGCGTGGTTTACAGAGACAATAAAACGCAGACTATAGAAAAGCTTCCCCATACCTTTGGCGACGAGCTCAGCAGTAACCAGTCGCACCACTGGTACACCTGTACCAAGTGCTCCGCAAAGAGCGAGACAGAGGCTCACAAGCTCGGCGAGGCGGTAATAACCAAGGAAGCAACCTGTACCGAGGCAGGCTCCTCAAAGCAGGTATGCTCGGTTTGTAGCTATGAAAAGGTGCAGACCATCCCCATGCTTGCTCACAAGTATGACGGCAGCGGAAAGTGTACGGTATGCGGACACCTCTCGGGTGACTGCGATCATTCCATGTCCAACGCGACCGTAGAGATAGACCTTTCTCAGTATGGAGTATGCGGCGGCGGCGTGCTTATACTTAACACCTGCGCTTGCGGCGAGGTCTACTACGTTGAAGATATTGACGACGTCGGCGGTATGTGTGACATGGAGTACGAGTACGGCGAAACGCAGAACAAGGACGACGGCACGATGTACGCTACGATGTGTTCAACGTGCAGCGTGTGCGGCTTCAAGATGGACGTTTACGCAGAGGCAAAGCGCCAGAACTGCTTCATGACAGTGACTTATGATATAACGTTCAGTGTAAACGGCAAGATAATCGTTGAAGACGTGCTCTACGTAGAAGAGGACGAATACCATAACGGCGAGTACGGTGAGCACGTGATCGCAACCACGTCCTGCGGCGACGTTGTCATCCGCGCAGAAAAGTGTGACACCTGCGGTGAATTCGTATACCTCAGCTCCGAGCCTAACGTAAAATGCGATTTTGAATACGAGGATTATGAAGTTACCGACGAAAATGGCAATCTTCACGAGGGTGAGCGTTGCGTTTGTACCAAGTGCGGACTTGTGATCATCTTCGAGGAGTGGTACGAGGAAGACGGCTGCTACGAGATAGAATACGAGGCAATGTATATCGAGCTCGACGGCGAGCGCGTATTCGAATACGAGGAGGACTATCGCTCCAGTAACCACGATTACGATTACGAATACAGCCTCAAGGGTGAGACCTGTGACGACGGCGTTTCGGTAAAGCGCACCTGTAAGGTATGCGGATATATTTCATCGTACGTCACTGAAGGACACGAAACTATTCCTCAGGAACACTACGATATGTCCGAGTTTGGCGGCTGCGGCGGTGAAATTTACACCTACTCATGTCCCTGCGGTATGAGAAGCGGCTTGACTTATTACAATATTGACTGTCATTATCAAACCATGTCCGCTCCGTCCTACGAGGGTGATAATGGTAACGATCGACACATTGAGTACGTCATTTGTGAGGATTGCGGACTTAAGATAACGAGAGAAAGCTACACCACGAGCGAGGGCTGTTACGATTACAGACACAGTACCTACAACGTGACCGTTGGAAACAATACGGTCATCTCCAATTACGAGTGTACTCCCGACTACTACGATAACCACAAGTACAGCTACACCTTTGAAATGAACGGCGATAGCTGTGAGGATGGCTTTATTGCATACGGCGTATGTGCCGAGTGCGGATATGAGGAAAAGCGAGAGGGCTACGGACACTACACATTCTGTACAGGCAACTATGACCTTGCGGACCTCGGAGCCTGCGGCGGATACGTAAAGGTTTACAGCTGTCCCTGCGGACTTGAGGGTAATATGGAGCATTCCTTCGAGTGCAATGATTGTACGTACGATGGTGAAGAATATACGGACGAGTACGGCATAACCCACACGGTTTATACCACTGTATGCAAGACGTGTGGAATTATCGAAGTCAGCGACCGTTATTATGAAATAGACGGCTGCTACGAAAGAGAATATATCTCCTGGACTATAAGCTTCAACGGAAAGACGCTCGTAGAAAACTTTAAGGATTCTTACGGCTATCGCGAGAATCACAAGTATGAAACCGAAATAAATATGTACGGTGATAGCTGCGAGGACGGATACTACATCAAGGCAACCTGCACCGTATGCGGATACAGCTACGAGGACGAGTATCATTGGCACAACACCATGACGAGCGCAAGCTACGATTTTGCAAAATTCGGCGCTTGTAACGGTGAGCTCAGAATTTATTCGTGTGCTTGCGGTCAGGAGTCGCACGTAAACTTCTACTTCGACTGTAAGTTCGACTATGACAAGGTTGAGGAATATACGGACGGAGAGGGCAACCTTCATTATATTGAGCACGGCGTATGTCAGACGTGCGGATTTGAGATCACGGTAGACAGATTCTCTGTAATAGAGGGCTGCTACGAGAACAGATACGCAGTATACACCGGCGTTATGAACGGTGAGACCGTTATTGACGGCGTTTCGGGACGCACCGACAGATGGAGCCGTCACGATTACGAATACACGTTTGAGATGAACGGCTCCTCCTGCGAGGACGGCTATACGGTACACGAATACTGTAAGGTCTGCGGACTCTCCTCCAATTACGAGCAGAGCGGCCATTACAGCTTCCTTATGGAGGAATATGACCTCTCTGAGTACGGCGCGTGCGAAGGTTATATTGAGGTATACAGATGCGCTTGCGGTGAGCAGGGCGACGTAGATATCGGTTTGGGCTGCAACTATGAGCATGCTTACGAGGAGTACGAGGCAGGCGGCATCAAACATGGCGTAAATATTTACACCTGCTCCGATTGCGGACTTGAGGTCACACTTGATTCGTATGAGCAAAAGGTTGGTTGCCGTATCGTTGAATACGGTGACGTGACTGTAAGAATAAACGGCAGCGAAGCCTTCCCGACAGTCAGCGGAATGATGGGATATTCAACTCAGCACGACTACGAATACACGTATGATATGTACGGCTCCTCCTGTGAGGACGGATACATGAAGCGCGGTGTATGTAAGGCTTGCGGTTACTCTTATGAGAGTGAATATTACTGGCACAGCACCGATAATCTTGAAAGATACGAGCTTTCGGACTACGGTGCTTGCGGCGGATATATTCAGATATACGCTTGTCCCTGCGGCTATGATACAGGCTTCGACTATAGCCTTGACTGCGACTATACGGGATCATACAGCTACTACGAAGACGAAAACGGTATTGAGCACAGCGTAAGAACCTACACGTGTACGGACTGCGCAATCGAGATGATACGCGATACGTACGTAGTCAAGGAGGGTTGTCAGGAAATAGAGTACGCTATCTACACCGTAAGCGTAGGCGGAAATGTTATCGTATCCGAATACAAGGATATTTACAGCAAGTGGGAGGCTCACGATTACAGCTATTCCTTCGTGCTCTACGGAAAGAACTGTGAGGACGGATACAAGGTCATAGAAACCTGCCGCGACTGCGGAAACGTGACGGAGAAAGAAGAATACTACCATTATCAGTATCCGATGGCGTACTATGACCTTTCCGAGTACGGAATCTGCGGCGGATACGTTGAGATAAGAAGGTGCGCTTGCGGAGAAGGCGAGAGCTTTGATTACAACCTTGAATGTCAGTATTCCGTGAATACGGAATACGTTACCGATGATTACGGCGTTGAGCATACGGTAAGAACGACCACCTGTAGGGACTGCGAGCTCCTCATGGTTCAAGACAGTTATTCCGAAAAGGTTGGCTGTGAGCTTCTCTACCACAGAAGCTACACGCTGATGTCGGGCGATACGGTAATCATCGAGGATTATGCGTATATAAGCTCGACCAGTGAATCCCACGAGTTTGATTACTCGTTCACGCTTCACGGCAGCTCCTGTGAAGACGGCTATACGGTGACCTACACCTGCCGCGACTGCGGAGCATCGCACGATGAGGAATACACGTGGCACGAAACCTTCCTCGTGGAGCATTATGACCTCTCCGAGATCGGTGCTTGCGGCGGACAGCTTGAGAAATATACCTGTCCCTGCGGATATGAGCAGAACGTATATTACGATACGGACTGCTATCTCGAGTACACTAACAACGATTACGTTGACGAGGACGGAAGACATATTCACGTTGAGGTTGGATCCTGCGACGAGTGCGGATTCAGAGTACAGACCTCTTACTATGAGGAAAGAAACGCACAGACGTGTACTGCAACACAGTATTCAACCATACTTATAAGTGCTAACGGCGGCGCGCTTGAGCCCGTATACGAGAACAGATCCTGGACGGCCCACGATTATATCACTGAGGGCAGACTTACGGACGGTGCGACAAGCTGTGAAGAAGGTGTCATTATTTACTACTCCTGCCGTGACTGTACATACTCCTATGAGGAACAAATAAGCTGGCATAAGGGGCTTGTCGTTGAGACAATAGACCTTTCAAGATACGGAAGCGTATGCGGCGGATATGCCGAGCATGCCAGCTGCGTTTGCGGACGGAGTCAGTCGGTGGACATCTACAGCGATTCGTTCTGTGAGTTCGATTCCAACTGGTGCGAGATGTGGATAGAGGACTATATAAACGGAAACCAGTACACGGCGGACGGCTGGAATTCCTTCGGCTATTCCACATACCTTTATACCTGCGCGGTTACCGATCCCGAGCAGTGCGCATTCAGAATAAGAAAGGCAGAATACTGGGTAGCTGTTCCCGGTGAATGCCGTGCAGAGAGACACGTAGTATGGCAGTTCGGTTACGATCCCGAAACGGGAGATTGGGAATATGAGATAGATTACGTAACGTCAAGCTACACCTACCACAGCTACACCACCACTGAGATAGACAACGGTACGGTAGAGGGAACCGAGTCTGTCTGCAGCCGTTGCGGCAGCAGCTACACCTCGAAGACCTACTATGACGCAAACGGCAACAAGGTCAAGAGCGAGACGGTGGCTATCAACACTCTCGATAACGGACACAGAAAGAGATACGAGTCTGTATACGAATACTCTCAGTATAACGGAAGCTCCTATACCTCCAGAGAGTATGAAAGAATCATCTATGCAGACGGAACGGAGTATTGGGAAGAGAAAACCTACGTAAAGAGCGCGTACACGGCAAGCTTCGGCACAAACGGATTCAAGACGGTTGAAACGTATAAGAATTCCGACGGAGCAAACACGAAAGCGGAATACGCGTACACCACGTATAAGGATACGAGGTTCTGTGTTTACGACTATTATACCAATAACGCCTCGGGCGAGTGGTACAAGTATGATCACTCGTACAGCTTCTCGGGTGGATGCATGAGAACCACGAGATACAGAAACAGTGACGGTGAGGACACCACCACCACCGAGGTCGCACACGAGAACACCTATTCCGAGACGACCAAGAATCCCACCTGTACTCAGGACGGCGCGTACAACGTATACTGTGCTATCTGTGAGAACATCACGCACGAGGGCGTACATTCACCCAACGGTCACAATTGGTATAATATATCCGAGGACAGATATTTCTGTACGAGATGCGGACTTGAAAACATCAACGGCGCGGACGGACAGATAGTTCTTGAGGATATGACCGCCGTTTACGGAACGGGCTCGCATTACGTTATAGGCTACTGGGCAAATAACGAGGTAGACTTTATGTACTACGTAAGCATAGTTCTTCGCGCAACGGGTGAGGACATCATTCTTGACGGCGTAGAAATTACAGAGAGCAACACTCTCAGAGCAAAGGTATTCAGTAAGGTTGAGGTAGAGCGCCTCGCGGCGGAACTCGGCTACACTGCTGACCAGTACGACGTAAGATTTGCGTTCGTTCCCGTCGGAGCAGACGGAAGCTTTGACTATGCCGTAACGCTTACCGAGGAAGAGAACCACACGGGCAACGTAACGGGCAGTCTCTCCGAAAAGGTATATGTTGGTAAGGGCGAGAGCTACGAATACACCATCTCCCCCACAACGAGCGGCGAGTGGACGTTTACAAGCAATACGAACATGGATACGTACGCGCATCTTTATGATGCAGATGGCAACGAGATAGCTTGCAATGATGACGGTGGTAAAGACGGTAACTTCCTCATTTCCTATAATCTTGAGGCAGGACAGACCTACGTCCTCAAAGCACGTTGGTACGGAAGCGACAGAGCAGGATATATGATAATAGATATCACCGCTCCCTGATAGCTTAGTTGCGCAAAACAACGCAAAACAATTCACAAGCGGCTAACCCAACACGGTCAGACCGCAAATAAAAGCGGATTGACCGCAAAAACCCCCACCGCTCAGACGAGCGGTGGGGGTGATTTTTTAGGGGGATGATTTCGAACCACTTCTTACTCGTAGGCAATAACGACGGGCTCTGAACCCTTAACTCGGCAAAGCCGAGTTGATGTGGATTCTCGCACCTTCTGCCCCTGTCACGAAAGCCGTCGCAAACGCGACGGCTTTCGTAAGACAACATCACAAAATCGATCCGTGCCTTAAGTTGTTAGAAATCAATATGTTGTTTTTAGTTAGTGGATCGGCTTATCTCTTGGCGATGATGGGAGTAAAAAGTTGTCCGGGGTCTGTCGGGCTTTCGCGCCATGCTTGTAAACGGATCTATGTAGTGATTTTAGTTTTTTGTAAGCTCCCAATCGGAATAAATCAAATTAGCTTTTTTGTCCATATCCCAAGGATATGTAAGCAAATTAAGCAAATACTTTGCGGGAGGGTTAGAAACGTATTTTTTATAGTCTTTTGCCGCTTTCCAAAATTCGTCCATC
>JAFTKY010000077.1 GCA_017453005.1 Clostridia bacterium
AGGTAGACACCTCCGCAGAGCATATAGTAGATCAGTCGCAATGGGTCGCAACCGACGGTCTTAACAGAGTTCTGTCCACAAACACCGACACGGGCGATATCCGTGACGGCAAAATAGTCGCTATCTTTTATTGGTCCTGGCACGGCGAATTTGCTGACAGCTACAAGGCGTACAACAATCAGGAAAATATAGATAAGCTCATAGAGATGGGCTACACGGAGCGAGATTACATGAATATGTCAATAGAGCAGCTTAATGCGCTTGGAATACAGACCGAGATGGGTCCTTACCATTTCTGGGACGAGCCCGTTTACGGCTACTATGACGGTGACGACGAATGGGTCATCCGCAAGCAGGCAGAGCTCCTTGCCGCCGCAGACATTGACGTTGTCTTCTTTGACAATACCAACGGCACGTTCACGTGGATGGAAACGGCAATGAAGGTAATGAAGGTATTCTCCGAGGCGCGCGCTGAGGGTGTTGACGCACCTGCCGTGTCCTTCATGCTTCCCTTCGGACCTATCGAGGCAACGCGCATACAGCTCATTAAGCTCTATGACAATATCTACTCACAGAATTACTGCTCCGACGTATGGTTCCGCTTGGACGAAAAGCCTATGATAATGGGTTGGAACATGATCTTTGACCTCAACGATGCAAAGCAGAACGCAATTTACAATTTCTTTGATTTCAGAGCAAACGTCGCAGGATATCTGGATACCGAATCCGCTCCTAATCAGTGGGGCTGGCTGTCGCGCTTCCCTCAGGCATATTTCCACAACAAGGACGGAATAGTTGAGCAAATAACGGTCGGAACAGCCGTAAACCACGATTACGTTAACAAGGTTCTCGCTCCCATGAGCCTTGGTCAGAACATTATCGGACGCACGTGGACCTCACGCGGATACGATACGAGAAAGGACGCCGTCCTCTTCGGCGCTTGCCTTTCTGAGCAATGGGAAAACGCGCTTGAGGTTGACCCCGAGGTAGTATTCGTCACCGCGTGGAACGAGTGGGTCGCTATGCGAATTGCCCATTGGCCCGCAGGCGAGAACAACGATTATTACAACTGCTTCGTTGACCAGTACAACGCAGAATTCAGCCGCGACTGTGAGCCCTCAAACGGAATACTGAAGGACCACTATTATTATCTGCTTGCAGATTACGTCCGTCAATTCAAGGGCACGAACCCCATTGAGGCGGCGTCAAAGGAAAAGACGATAGATATTTTTGGCGACTACGCACAGTGGAGCAACGTAGGCCCCTTGTATAACGACTATTTCGGTCTGCCCGACAGAGATCACAAGGGATACATAGATCCCGCAACGGGTCAGCCGCTCTATTATACGAACTACACGGGACGCAACGATTTCTACGATATGAAGGTTGCGCGCGATAGCGAGAATATTTACTTTATGGTCCGCACGGTTGACGATATAACTCCCTACACCGACGCGTATTGGATGCGTCTGTATATCGACATGGGAGCGACTGATATAAGCTGGGAAAACTACGAGTTTATTCTCAACAAGCAAAATCCCGATAATGAAAATACCGCTACCCTTGAGAAATTCACGGGCAACGGCTTTGAGACAGAGGTCGTAGGAAAGGTGTCCTACTCCGTTCAGGGTAACGTCATGACGGTGTGCATACCCAAGACAATGCTCGGTATCCCCACCGGCGACGCAGATTTTGAATTCTCCTTCAAGTGGACGGATAACACCTGTGAGGACGGCGACATAATGAAGTGGTACGTCAACGGTGACACTGCTCCCGTCGGACGCTGGAACTACTGCTACACGACCAAGGGCTCGGAAAAGCATGATCCCGAAAATGCAAATCACGGCAATTCCTATCTTGATCTGACAGACGAAGAAACGCAGGAGATGATAAAGGAATATATGCTGTTGACTGCGGAGAACATGACGTACGAATTTACCTCGGACGGACTTGTTCTGACCTCCACGGACAAGGGCAGCAAGTCTGACTTCGTGCTTGATTTCGCAAACGCAAGCCCGCGCGTCGCGCTTGATAATTATACGTATATCGAGGTCACGTACAAGGTTGTCGACGGCACGACCGACTCGCTCCGTCTGTCGTTTGGAGGAGGCTTGAGCTATCCTACCGCACAGAACTCGCGAACGAAAACGCTTACGCTGACTACCGACGGAGAGATACATACCGTATCCGCTAAAATATCACAGCTTCTCGTTACGAAGGGATATCTGGGGCAGCTCGGAATTTACTTTGGACGAACCGCTCCCACGGGATGCAACGTGATCATAAGCTCAATAAGATTTGTTGAGTGATCAAGTAAAAAAATAACAACAAAGGCGTTGCACTGCAACGCCTTTGTTTTGCATTATTTAACGTAAAACTCAAACGAGGTTTCCCTCTCGTACCTCTCCCCTGCCTTAAGAACGGGGTTTGTGAAGCCTTCGTGGTTCATGCTGTCGGGCATTATCTCTGTCTCAAGGCAAAAAGCATTTTGCGGAGACTGCGGATAATTTCCCTTGAAGGGATATTTTTTATTTACAAGGAAATTTCCCGTATAAAAATGCACGCAGGGCTGGTTCGTATACACTCTCATTCCTCTGCCGCTCTTTTTCTCATAGACCTCGATTTCAGGCTCGGACTTTTCTGTGTCCTCAAACACGAGGCAATGGTCGTATCCGCCCGCGAGCATAAGGTCGCGGTTTGAAAGGTCAAAGTCTCTGCCGATGGTCTTCGGCACTCTAAAATCAAAGGGCGTGTTCTCAACGCTCCTTATCTCTCCCGTGGGGATAAGTCCCTCGTCTGTGGGGAGATAGCTGTGCGCGCGGACTTTCAGCTCATGGTCGAAAACCTTTCCGCTGTCAAAGCCCGAAAGATTAAAATAGGTATGGTTTGTGAGGTTTATTATCGTGTTTTTGTCACTTTGCGCGCTGTATTTCAGACTTATTTTATCATCAGACAGTACATACTCAACGCAAACGCTGAGGTTTCCGGGGTATTCCTCCTCACCGTCGGGAGACAAATATGAAAATCTCACACTACACTCGCCCGTAATCTCGGACTTCCACACTCTGTGCGAAAATCCTGTCTTACCGCCGTGGAGGTGGTTTTCACCATTGTTACAGTAAAGGCTGTATTCCACGCCGTCAAGCGTGAATTTTCCCTTGTTTATTCTGTTTGCCCATCTGCCAACCACAGCGCCCTGATATCCGTCGCCCTCAATATACGAATCAAGGTCGTCGTATCCGCAGACGATATCGCAAGCCCCTCCTTCTCTGTCGGGAGCATAGAGGCTTATCACCGCCGCGCCAAACTCCATGACGGAGAGCTTTATTTTGCTATTTTCAATATCGTATATATATACGTCCTCGCCGCTCGGCGTTCTGCCGAAAAATCTTTTGCTTATCATATCACTCGCCGTATCCGTCGGGATTTTTGGACTGCCAGTTGTGTGAGTCTGCACACATTTCCTCTATGCCGTATTTTGCCGTCCAGCCAAGCACCTCGCGCGCCTTCGTGGGGTCGGAATAGTAGGAGTCAATATCTCCTGCGCGGCGCTCGCAAATTCTGTAATTTACCTTTACGCCCGACGCCTGCTCGTATGCCCTCACAACGTCAAGCACCGAATATCCCTTGCCCGTTCCGATATTGAACTTTTCAATGCCGCCGTTCTTTTTGATATATTCAAGCGCGCAAAGGTGAGCCTGCGCCAGGTCAACGACGTGGATATAATCACGCACTCCCGTGCCGTCGTGAGTGTTATAATCGTCTCCGAACACGTTGAGTATCGGGAGCTTGCCTGCCGCAACCTTCGTAACGTACGGCAAAAGGTTGTTGGGTATTCCCTTGGGGTCCTCGCCGATAAGTCCGCTCTTGTGCGCCCCGATGGGGTTAAAGTAGCGAAGGATAGAGATATTCCACTCACTGTCCGACTCATAAAGAGCCTCAAGTATCTTTTCTATTACTATTTTCGTCTCGCCGTAGGGACTTGCCGCGTGACCTATTTTTGCATCCTCCTTTATCGGGACGCTCTCGGGCGTTCCGTAAACGGTTGCAGAGGACGAGAACACTATGGTCTTTACACCGTGAGCCCTCATTGACTCAAGCAGGGTTACCGTACCCGTTACGTTATTTGTGTAATATTCAAGGGGCTTTTTGACGGATTCTCCAACCGCCTTCAGTCCCGCAAAATGAATACAGCTGTCAATATCGGGGTTTTCCTCAAATACTCTGTCAAGCGCTTCTCTGTCAAGAATATCCGCCTCGTAGAGCCTTGCATCCTTTCCCGTTATTCTCTTTATTCTCTCAAGGACCACGGGCTTGCTGTTGGAAAAGTTGTCAACTATGACAACGTCCTCGCCCGCCGCAAGAAATTCAACTACTGTATGCGAGCCTATAAAGCCCGTTCCGCCTGTAATAAGTACTGCCATTTTTTGTGCCTCTCCGTTTATACTCTGTTATTTGCTCCAAAGTCCTGACTTGTATTCGCCGTTATCAATCAATCTGTTGATGCTCTCAACCACCATGGGCTTATCGTCGGGGTAAGTCACGCCGTACCATTGGGACGAGGTGGTGTAGACGCGCACGTCACACATCCCCTCCTTCATCATGGCGTCAACTACCATGGGAAGATATATTTCCTTTTTGAGCGCGTCGCCGCTGTTGTCTGCCATAAATTCCTTCATCTTTGCTTCAAGATACGGGAATATCTCGGGGGTAAGTCCCCAGCAGTTCATGGAAACTACGCTGTCACCGCTGATGTGTATCCATTCGTCGCCGTCAAAATACTCCGCGTCACTGCCTGCGACACGAATTTTCGTTCTCTCGTTTATCTCAACGAGCTTGCCGTTTGCGTCAAGCGTGCAAACTCCGCGGGATACCGTACCGTTTTCGGTAAGGGTGTTTTTGAGAACGTATCCCACCATGCAAAAGCTCTTTTTGTCGGTATTATCCGCAAAGTGAGCTGTAAGACGGCAGAACGTATCTCTGCCGTAAAAATCGTCGGCGTTAATGACTGCAAAATTATCCTCGCCTATCTCGTCCTTGGCACACAAAAGCGCGTGCGCCGTGCCCCAAGGCTTTATTCTGCCCTCGGGAACGCTGAAGCCCTCGGGAATATTATCTATCTGCTGGAATGCGTATTCAGTCTTGATATAAGGCTCAACGCGGCTGCCGACAGTCTCGCGGAAAAGCTCGTAGTTTTCCTTCTTGATTATGAAAACGACCTTGTCAAAGCCCGCCCTTATAGCATCGTAGACCGAAAAGTCAATAATAAATTCTCCTGCCTTCGTGATGGGGTCAAGCTGCTTTAAGCCTCCGTAACGCGAGCCCATGCCCGCCGCAAGAATTACAAGTGTCATAATTTCCTCCAAAAAAATGTATACATAATTATTATATCATAAATATACAAAAAAGTACATAGGTTTTTTAAATTTTTTAATTGCCATTTACTATTGACAAAATATGTTATATGGTGTATAATTGTATCAAATGAGACAGTTTGCGAGGTGATAGAGTGTTAAAGTCCGAGCTATTGGAAATAATTACGGCAATTCCGCTCTTTTCGGGGTGCTCTCCCGACACGCTTGAGAAGCTACGCGGCGGCAGAATTTCAAGCTATTGCACGGGAGACGTAATATATTCCCCCGAGTGTGAACAAAAAAAGCTGGTAATACTTTTATGCGGGCGTGCTTCGGTATTCTCTCTTGACTCGCAAAAGAAGATACTGCTGAGAAGCTTTGAGCGCGGCGGCGTTATGGGAATAGCGAATTTGTATTCCGACAGTCCGTTCGTCAGCAACATTATCGCCCAAAAGGAATGTAAAACGCTTGAAATACCGCAGGAGCAATTTACGCAGCTTTTGGAAAGCGACAAGAGGCTTATGCAAAACTTTTTATCCTTTCTCTCGGGTAAAATTTGCTATCTGAATCAAAAAATTCTTTGTCTCACCGCGGGAAGTGCTGAGCGCAGGCTTGCTTTATATCTTGATTCTGCAAGCGTAGCGAACTCGTTTTCTCTGCCCGTGTCTCTCGTCTCCCTTTCCGAGATGCTTAATCTCGGACGCGCGTCGCTTTACCGCGCGTTTGACAAGCTCGAGGGCGACGGATATATAAAAAGGGACGGCAAGACCGTCACACTCATAAACAGAAAACAAATGCTTGAGCATTACACATTATAACTAAAAAAAGAAAGGCAACCCACTATGAAAAACATTGCAAAAATCTTAATTTCCCTTACACTTATTCTCGCATTCGCACTCGCGCTCGTCGCGTGTGACACAGACAAGGACAACGGCACCGCAGAGCCTGCGGGCGAGGTAAATATTGCAACCCTTAACGGCACGACGGGCTTTGGTATGGCAAAGCTCATGGCTGACGCAAAAAATTCCGACTCTGCTCTCAAATATAACGTTGAGGTGCAGACCGACGCGGCAGTCATCAACGCGGCTCTTATCAGCGGCGAGCTTGACATCGCTACCCTTCCCACTAACGCTGCCGCAAATCTTTACGCAAAGACGAACGGAAAGATACAGATACTCGCAGTAAACACCCTCGGCGTTCTTTACGTCGTTGCAAACGAGAAAAACGCAGATATAAAGACACTTTCAGACCTTGAGGGTAAGACGGTATACTGCCCCGCACAGAACCCCACGTTCATATTCAAGGGACTTTGCGAGAAGGCAAACGTAAACGTAACCGTTGACAGCACCACCTACGCGCAGCCCGCAGACCTCCGCACGGCAGTTATTTCGGGCGCGGTTGAGATAGCAGTCCTTCCCGAGCCCATGGTAACTATCGCAAAGTCCAAAAACCAGTCTCTCACGGTAGCTCTTGACCTTACGGCAGAGTGGAACAAGGTATTCCCCGAGGGCTCGCTTATGCAGGGCTGCGTCGTTGCGAGAACAGAGTATATTGAACAGAACCCCCAGGCGGTAGAAAAGTTCCTCTCCGACTACAAGGCATCGGTTGAGTACGTAAACAAAAACCCCGAGGATGCGGCTGCCCTCATAGCCGAGGCAGGCATATTTGAAAATGCCAACGTAGCAAAGGCAGCTATCCCGAAGTGCAACATCAAGTACGTTGACGGCAAGGATATGGCAGAGGCGCTTGACGTGTTCTTCAAAACTCTTTATGATATAAACCCCAAGTCCGTCGGCGAGGCTGTTCCCGACGAGAATATCTACTACAAGGCTAATGATTAAAAAGGCACTGAAAACCTTACTGATAATTCTCTTTTGGCTGTGCGTATGGCAGGGATTGTCCATGATAGTCGGGCTTGAGCTTTTGCTCCCCTCGCCAATACGCACCCTCAAAAGACTTTTTGAGCTTGCGGGAACGCTCTCCTTTTACGGGATAATTCTCCGCTCGCTCGCCCGCATACTTATAGGCACTGCGGCGGCTGTCGCCTTGGGCGTTGCGCTGGCAATACTCACCGCGCGCTTTAAGCTCCTTCACGATTTTGTCTCACCGCTCATGACCGTAATAAAGGCAATACCCGTGGCATCCTTTATCGTGCTTTTGCTTTTGTGGATGGGCAGAGACATTCTGCCGTCGATAATCTCCGCGCTTATCGTCCTTCCTATCGTCTGGACGAGCGTGGAAACGGGAATTTTGCAGACGGATAAATCATTGCTTGAAATGGCTCGGGTCTACAAAATGAGCCCGTGGGGCAAGGTTCGGCATATATACGTGCCCGCAACGCTTCCCTATTTCGTCTCCGCGCTCAATTCCTCCTTGGGGCTTGCGTGGAAGGCGGGAATAGCCGCCGAGGTGTTAGCACTCCCCGCAATAGCCATCGGCAAGCAGATATACGAGTCAAAGCTCTATATTGAAACGGTGGACCTGTTTGCATGGACGCTTACGGTAATACTCATAAGCCTTGTAATTGAAAAGCTTATCGTTTTTGCGATAAGGAAGGCGACTTCATCAAAGATGATCTTGGAGGTGGCGCATGATAAGGCTTGAAAATATTGTAAAAAAATACGGTGACAACATCGTTCTCGACAATTTCTCTCTTGAGCTTTCAAGGGGCGAGAGACTTGCCATTATGGGTGAGTCGGGATGCGGCAAAACCACACTTCTGCGTATTATCGCAGGGCTTACGGAGGCTGACGGCGGAGAAATTTCGCGTAATGGGGATATTTCGTATATGTTCCAGGAGCCGAGGCTTCTTCCGTGGAAGACGGCGGAGGAAAATGTTTGCGCGGTGCTGGGTAAGAAAAATTTTCCTTTGGCGCAAAGGTATCTTTCTCTCGTAGGGCTTGCAGACGCAAACAAAAAATACCCCCGCGAGCTTTCGGGAGGCATGGCGCAAAGAGTAGCGTTTGCAAGATTTCTGGCTTTTGCCGAGGAGACGGGCGCAGACATTCTCCTGCTTGACGAGCCCTTCTCCGCGCTTGATAGCGAGACAGAGGCGCAGATGCTGAATATTCTGCTTGATTTTGCCGCGGATAAGACGGTAATTCTCGTCACACACGATGATGATACCGCGCAAAAGCTCGGCGGCATGGTTGTGAAAATGTAAAAATGAAATGGATAATAATCGTAGATGGGGCTCTCCTCATCCACCGCAAAAGCGGTCCCCCTTCCCCGCTGGGGAAGGCTAAAAAAGGCGTTGCAGTGCAACGCCTTTTTTTCTATCCGTCAATTTTTATTCTATCTGTTTTCCTTCTCTTTCTGTTACCTATAACTATCACAGACATTGTCGCAAGTATTATCAATATACTTATCCACTGCGATGTTGACAAATACAAAAATTTCCGTCTCTCATCATCTCCGCGAAAGAATTCCAATACAAATCTGACAAATGGATATGAAACAAGATAAAAATACGTGTTAATATTCTTTTTTTCAGTATATTTGACCGTCAGTATTACCTGAAACACAAACAGAATAACAAGCACACCCGCCTCAACGAGCTGTATCGGAAACAGAGGTATTCCCAACGGCGTTGCTCCAGCAGATGTGTGATAAACGTATCCATGCTCATATGGCATACCGTAGCAACATCCCGCAAAGAAGCATCCCACCCTGCCAAAGGCATGACCTAACGGCAATACCGTTGCAAAAATGTCCATGTAATCTGTCATTTTAAGTTTAAACTGCTTCGTATATATCCAAATCCCAAGCAATCCGCCTATCATACCTCCGTAAAAGACAAATCCTCCCTTTACTACATTGATAAGTGGAATGTTATACTCTATTATCTGTTTGAGCGATACCGCAATGAAAAGCAACTTAGCACCCAAAAGTGCGCCGATAAAGGTATATATCCCCGAATATACAAGCTCTATAAGTGGCATTTTTCTTTTTTTGCATATAAATATTCCCGCAACCGCAGCAACGGCTATTCCCAAATAAAAAAATATACCGTAAAGAGGAATATCTCTGCCAAATAATGTTATACTCATCTATGTACTCCATATACACTTAAAGTAAAGCAAGCGGATACTATAAATAATACCCGCTTACTTTTAATTTCCTGCCATACGCTTAAAGCGAGGCTGCTACTCCAGCTGCACAAAGTACGCAAAGACCGCAGGTGAAGAAAGTTATCGCAGAAATAACGACTGCGACTATACCTACAACAAGTCCTGCCGTTCCAATTCCTGCCGGTTGCTCTGCAGCAACGAGCTTCTTTCTGCCCACAACGCTGAGCACAAGACCTACTATGGCCGCAGGAAGTCCGAGAAGCGAAAAAGCACCGCTCATAAAACCAAGCACCAATCCAACTATGCTAACGACAAATCCTGCAATTGCCTGACCCTTTCCGTTCATATCCATTTCCTCCTTAATTGATATATTACAAAAACGTCGCCGTTTATTGTTTCAAGCTCTTTTTCAGCAAAACAATCAGCCTAAAATATGTAACAAACTGTTACTTTTTATATTATAACAAAATGTTACAATAAAGTCAATAGATATGGAAAAAATTTTTTTATTTGTTGGAGGGTTATGATCGGACTTAAAAAAATCAGGAAGGCTCGCGGATACACACAGCTAAAGGTTGCTATGGATCTTAATATCAGCCGAGAAGCACTTTCTTATTATGAAAATGAAAAGCGCAGTCCCGATATACAGATGCTACGGCTCATGTCCAAATATTTTGACGTTTCAATAGATTATCTTATCAACGGCGAGGAGTTTCAGCATAATAAATAAGGCACGGATATTCCGTGCCTTATTTATTATTTCAACTTAACCGCCAACGCGCACCAGCCGTTGTCCTCTGCCTTTTCGACTATCTCAAAGCCGTTCTGCTCAAAGCAATTTACAACGTCATCGCATCTCTCGGATATAATTCCCGAGGCGAGAAGAATTGTCTTTTCGTTCATAAAGTCCGAGACGTCGGGTGTCATGCGGATTATGATGTCCGCGACGATGTTGGCGCAGACAATATTATAACCGCCCGCCATTTTGTAGGCTTGCTTTAAGAGGTCTGACTGCGCGCAGACTATTCTGCCCTCAAGTCCGCTGTCCTTGATATTCTCGTTTGCAACGCGCACGGACATGGGATCAATATCGTAAGCATAGCACTCTCCCGCCCCCAGCTTTGCGCCACAGATAGCGAGTATTCCGCTGCCCGTACCCACGTCAAGCAGGCTGTCGCCCGCCTTTACGTACTTCTGAAGCAGTCCTATAATAAGTCTCGTAGTCTCGTGAGTACCCGTGCCGAAAGCCATGCCGGGGTCCATGGTGACGATTATTTCGCCGTCCTGCGCCTCGTACTTTTCCCACGCGGGAACGATGACTATTTTGCCTATTTTTAAGGGCTTGTAATAAGCCTTCCAGGAGTTTGCCCAGTCCTCCTCGCACACGCCAACGACCTCAACCGTCGCGTCATCAAAGGAATTTGCGGCAAGTCTCTCTCTCAAAAACGACAAATCGTCCGAGAGGTTGCCTCCCTTTTCAACGAAATAGGACACGGACGCGTGGGTCTTATCGGCGTTGAGAATACTCTCGTCAATAAGATCGCCGTAGCAGGTCTTGAGGTCAATATCGCTGAAATCCTCTATCATGAGGTTTGAGTTTATCATGCTCATCACCGAGACGAGCTCGTCAAGTCTCTCGGTCTTTACAGTAACCTTTATCTGCGACCATTCGGTGACCTCACCGTAGTCGCCGCACATATAATCCTTATCGGTCATAATTATTCCGTCCAATTACTTTTTCTTAAAGAATTTACCCTTTTTGGTATAGTTGTTCTCGCCGCATTCCTCGGCAAACTTATAAAGCAGCTCTCTCTGTCTCTCACTCAATCCCTTGGGCACTTCAACTATTACCTTGAATATAAGGTCGCCTCTGCCCTTGGAGTTTACCATGGGAACTCCGCGTCCCTTCAAGGTAAAGGTGCTTCCGTACTGCGTAGCCTCGGGGATAGTGTACTTTTCTCTGCCCTCAAGCGTGGGAATTTCTATCTCCGCGCCGAGAGTTGCCTCAACGATAGTTACGGGAACGTCGCAGTAGAGGTTGTAGCCCTGACGCGTAAAGGTGGGGCTTCTGCGGACGTTTACCATTACGAATACGTCTCCCGAGGGGCCTCCGTTTCTGCCTTCGTTGCCCTCTCCGCGCACTACAAGACCCTTTCCGTTGTCAATGCCCGCGGGGACGTTGACGGTTATCTTTTTGTACTCACGCTCAAGACCGCTTCCGCGACAAGTCTTGCAAGGATTTTTGATGTATTTACCCGTACCGCGACACGTATCACACGTAGCCGTGGACTGGAACTGCATACCGCCGAGGTTCTGTACTCTGCGCACCTGTCCCGTACCGCGACAGGTGGGACAAGTCTCCGCAGCGCCGCTCTCCGCACCCGTGCCCTTACAAGCCGAGCACTTGCACTGACGCGTGAAGTTTATGTCCTTCTTACAGCCGAATACCGCTTCCTCAAAGCTTATGGTTATGTCCACCTCAATGTCCTCACCCTTGACAGGTCCGTTACGTCTCTGACGGGAGCTGCCGCCAAAGCCGCCTCCGAAAAAGCTGCCGAATATGTCGCCAAGGTCAACGTCAAAGCCGCCGCCAAAGCCGCCGTATCCGCCGCCCGCACCCGCCGCGGGGTCAAAAGCGGCGTGTCCGAACTGATCATACTTTGCCTTTTTGTCGGGATCGGACAAGACCTCGTATGCCTCGTTTGCTTCCTTGAACTTTACCTCCGCCTCGGCGTTACCGGGGTTCATATCGGGGTGATATTTTTTAGCGAGGTTTCTGTACGCCTTTTTTATGTCGGCGTCGCTTGCGCCCTTCGAGACGCCAAGCACCTCATAATAATCTCTTTTATCTGCCATATAA
>JAFTKY010000078.1 GCA_017453005.1 Clostridia bacterium
GAGAACCGTCGTGCTCGGTTCTGCTGACGAGGACATGAAAAAGCTTTATAATACGGTCCTTTTGGCGCAGACGACGGCTCTTGAAGCACTGCACGAGGGTATGCTTTGCCGCGACGCGGACAAGATAGCGCGCGACATAATAAACGGCGCGGGCTACGAGGGCAGATTTGGTCACAGCCTCGGTCACGGCGTCGGAATGTATATCCACGAGGCTCCGAGACTTGCAAGCATTCCTACCTACAACGTCACGCTCGCGCGCGGACACGTTGTAACGGTTGAGCCGGGAATTTACCTTGAGGGCAAGTACGGCTGCCGTATTGAGGATATGGTAGTCTGCCGCGAGGACGGAAGCATTTACGATTTCACACAGAGCAAAAAAGAGCTTATAGAGCTTTTCTGATAAGCTGACTTAAAGGAAAATAATATGAACATTGAATTTTTGAGCGCGGCTGTCGGGCAGGCTGCCGAGCAGGCTCCCAAAATGGAGTGGAGCGTGTGGGCGCTGTTATGTGATAAGACCGACGCAAATTACTACGTGCTGACCGTACTTTTTGTATTCCTTTGCATGATAATTCCGTATCTTGTGGGAAGCATCAACCCCGCGATAATCTTCTCGCGCGTGTTTTTTCACGATGACATACGCACGCACGGAAGCGGAAACGCGGGCGCGACCAATACCCTCCGTACCTACGGAAAAAAGATGTCGGCGGCGGTATTGCTTTGCGATATTTTAAAGACAGTTATAGGCGTAGGCTTTGGCTGGGTCATGATGGGACACTCCTTTGGCGGTGCTATCGCAGGATTTTTCGTGGTGTTCGGTCACATGTTCCCGATATATTACAAGTTCCGAGGCGGCAAGGGAGTTGCGTGCGCGGCGACGGTCGCGCTTATGATGAGCCCCCTCACACTTTTGTTCTGCCTTATAGTTTTCGTGATTATCGTTGCGGGCACGAAATTCGTGTCTCTTGCCTCGGTCATCAGCGTGGCACTTTACCCGCTTTTCGTTCAGGCGTTTGTAAAGCCCGAGCGTCAGGGTGCTATCGGACTTTTCGCGGTGCTTATCGCGATATTCGTGGTGTTTATGCACAGAGGCAACCTCAAGCGCATATATCACGGCGAGGAATCCAAGCTCTCCTTCAAGAAAAAGGACAAGGAGCCCGCAGAGCCCGAGAAAAAGAAAAGTCAAAAGCCCGAGAAAATATACAAGGATTCGGATTTTGTAAAATGTAACGGCTGCGGACATACCATTCCCGTAAGCCGTGAGACCTGCGTTTACTGCGGCGAGCAGAACCCCGCGTTCGTGCCCTCGGCAGACAATAAAAAATCCAAGAAGAAAAACAAAAAATGAGTGATATTTTACTTGAAAACAAAGAGCTTTTGTGTCGGCTGATACTCAAGTCGGCGCAGGCTGACGCATTAAAGAAGGCGGTCTTTTCAAAGCCCGCCGACAAGGGCGTAAAAAAGACGGTAATGACACCGAGGGTCATTTCGGGGCGCGTTATGCTTCAAGCCGAGGTGTTCCACACCGACAACAAGGCGACGCACGAGAACATTGAGCTTGACAGCTCGCAGAGAATTGCCGAGTATATTGACGGATATTTGCAGATAAACCTTATAACAACGGCGGGCGACTGCGAATACAAGCTGTCGCAGTCGGGAAAGAGCGTGGTTATAGGAGGATTGAAGCTTGAGCGGGAGCTGTCCGCGGAAAAGAGCTTTGCGCGAGTGCAGATAGGCGGCAACAACAAAAGCAAAAGGTATATTCTGTCGGGCGACGAGCCGTTTCTTGTTTACCTCGGCGTGAGCGACAAAAACGGACGCGTTTACGATAAAAAGCAGGCGAAATTCCGCCAGATAAACAGATTTCTTGAATTGATACGCGATATTGAAAAGCATTTGCCCGAGGGGGAGCTGCGTGTTTGCGACCTCTGCTGCGGCAAAAGCTACCTCTCGTTTGCGGTGTATCATTATTTTGCGGTCATGCAGGGCAGAAAGGTCAAAATGACGGGCATGGACCTCAAGCCCGACGTTATTGAATATTGCTCAAAGGTCGCAGAGCACCTCGGCTTTGAGGGGCTGGAATTTATCTGCGGAGATATCCGCGCGTATCAGCCCGAGGAACACGTAAATCTCGTCATATCTCTCCACGCGTGCGATATAGCGACGGACATAGTTCTTGAAAAGGCAACGGACGTTTGCGCGGACGTGATACTCTCGACCCCGTGCTGTCACCACGACATGAACAAAAAGCTTGACTGTGACGCACTTTCGTTTGTCGGCAAGCATTCCATGCTCAGACAAAAGCTCTGTGACGCTGTCACGGACGCGCTTCGCCTGAAGCTCTTGGAGGCAAAGGGATATGACGTCACCGCCCTTGAGCTTATAGACCCCGAGGAAACGCCCAAAAACATTCTGCTTCGCGGAATACGTAAAAAGAGCTTTGATACAAACGGAGAGGCGGCAAAACGCGCTATGAGTGAGTATATCGAGGCTTACGCGTATCTGACGGGCGGCAAGACACCCGAATTTATGTGAGGTGAGATATGGGACTTATAAAGAAAATAGTTGAGCGCGCGACAAAGTCCAAAAATCCCGACAGCAAGAGATACAAATGGGATATGGCAAAGCAGATGTGCGGTCATCATATAAAATACGTAACCGAAAAAAGAAACGGTGTTGACGAGGTCATCGGCCGCAGCGGAGGACTTAATATCCGCGATGACGAGCTGCTCGTCTTTGCCTCGGCAGATGTGCTCATGCGCTGCAAGATCGAACAGATGCAGGCGTGGGAGCTGCTCTCAAAGGACGGCGTGGTAATTACCGCCCCCGACCTTGAGCACGGCGGCGAGGAGAGGACTATAATCGTCTACTACGTTTATTACAGATAATTTGAGCCTACGGGCAGGAGGACATAAAAATGTTTATTAAGGAAACCACAAAGGGAATGAGAGACATTCTCCCCGCGGAGAGTGAGATAAGAGAATATCTCTTGAATAAGCTCAAAAGAACGTACGCATCCTTCGGCTTTTCGCAGATAGAAACGCCTGCGGTCGAGCACATTGAAAACCTCACCTCAAAGCAGGGCGGCGAAAATGAAAAGCTGATATTCAAGATACTTAAAAGAGGCGAAAAGCTCAGCGAGTCGGCGCTCGGCACGGATATTGACGCGCTCGTTGACTCGGGACTTCGCTACGACCTCACCGTACCGCTTTCGCGTTACTATTCCAACAATGCGGCAAATCTGTCCTTGCCCTTTAAGGCAATGCAGATAGGACCCGTATGGCGTGCTGACCGTCCGCAGAAGGGACGCTTCCGTCAGTTTACGCAGTGCGATATTGACATTCTCGGTGACGCGTCAAACGCGGCGGAGATAGAGCTTATCACGGCAACCTCTACCTTCCTTGAGAGTGTTGGCGTCGGCGGCTGTACCGTCATGATAAACGACCGCCGTATCCTTGCTGCTATGGCAAGAGCCAGCGGCTTTGAGGAGGAGCAGTTCGGTCTTGTGTTCATTATTCTTGACAAGTACGACAAGATAGGCGAGGCGGGAATTGAAAAGGAGCTTCTTGAGGCGGGATACGACGCAGGCTGCGTTGCAAAATACATGGAAATATTCCGCGGCTCGCTTGAAGCTGCCGACAGATTCGCATACCTTGAGAGCGTGCTCGGTGACGCTATCGAGGCGGGCGTTATTGCCAACGTAAAGGAGATATGCGAGGCTGTCGCGGTCATCTCCGACGGCAGATTTAACCTCGATTTTGACGTAACTCTCGTTCGCGGAATGGGATATTACACGGGCACTATCTTTGAGATAAAGTCCGAGGACTTCAAGGGCTCAAGTATTGCGGGCGGCGGCAGATACGATAACATGATAGGTAATTTCACGGGACAGAAGACCTGTGCGTGCGGCTTCTCCATAGGCTTTGAGAGAATAGTCGGCGCTTTGCTTGAAAAGGGCTTCAAGCCTTCTGACAGACCTGAAAAAACCGCCGTGCTTTACGATAAGCGCCTTGGTGCTTCCGAGCTTGCGCTTATGCAGAAAAAGGCAATGGCGTGCCGTCAGAGCGGTAAGACAGTGCTCGTTCAGAAGATGAACAAGAACGTCGGCTTCCAGAAGCAGAAGCTTGAGGCGGACGGATATACCAAATTCATCGACGTCAGATACCCCGACGAGATAGAGAAGATGGATAATATTTGAAAATAGCAATCTCCCGAGGCGTTTGCCTCGGGAGAAATTATAATTTTTGAAAAATATTTTTTAAAAAACTATTGCATTTTAAAAACATTTGTGGTATAATAATCAAGTCGCTGGTGTAGCACAGTCGTGTAGTTTCACTACCTGCGGTAGTTTAGCACTACCTCCTCGTGCCACACAAGCTCATACTTCGCTGGTGTAGCACAGTCGGTAGTGCAGCTGATTCGTAATCAGCAGGTCGTGTGTTCGAGTCACATCACCAGCTCCAAAAATAACGAGGATAGGTCAAATACCTATCCTCGTTATTTTTAGTTTATGACGAAGAACA
>JAFTKY010000079.1 GCA_017453005.1 Clostridia bacterium
CATCGCTGTTGCGATGCGCCTGCATTATGGGGTGAGATATGGGATTCGAACCCACGGCCTCCAGGGCCACAACCTGGCGCTATAACCAACTTAGCTAATCCCACCATAATGGCGTGCCTTGAGGGACTCGAACCCCCGACCTACTGCTTAGAAGGCAGTTGCTCTATCCAGCTGAGCTAAAGGCACGTACACCAACCGAGGTCGGTGCAAAATTTTTGCCTCACGGTTTCCCGCTCGGCAAAAAAGAATGGAGCGAGTGATGGGAATCGAACCCACGCGACCAGCTTGGAAGGCTGGAATTCTACCATTGAACTACACTCGCATATATTCTGTTCTCACGCAAGAGCCCTCGCGTTACCCATATATAATATCACAACCCTCCCCGTTTGTCAATACCTTTTTTTAATTTTTTTTAGTTTTTTTGCATTTTTTCAAAATATATCCGAGAACAAAAATCCGACGCGCAAGGCGTCTGCCCTGCGCGTCGGACCGCGTGTTTATTACGCGGCTGTGCACCGTGTAATTATATTATGCACCGTACTCGATTCCGAAGAATGCGCCGATGTTTATGAGCTTTTCGTCAATTCCCTCAACGTCAGCGTTATCTGCGCCGTACGCGTTGAGAGCCTCGGTCATTTCAGCTCTGTCGGACTCAAGGAAGCCGTCGCCTGCTCCGAGCGGGTCGAACTTACCTTCGGTGTCCTCGTTACCGATAACGAGCTCGTTTACGGTATCCTCTGCAACGGTGGAGGTAGCGAACAGATCAACTACGTCGTAAGCCGACATTTCAAGAGCACCCGACTCGCCCTGTGCGTCGAACAAGGGCTCCTTGTCGGATATCTCCTCGTTTGCCTTAACTGCGAGAGTGATTATCTTATCGACTGCCTCTGCCTCGTGCGCGATGGATTCCTTATATTCCTCGTCGGACATATCGCCCTGAGGATGGTTTGTCGTGTAGTCAGCCATATTGCCGAACAGCGAGCTTACAGCACCCGCGGATTTCTCGGAATTTTCCTTGGTTACGCCGTAGTTCTGCATGAGCGAGGGAGTTGCGATCTCCTGCATTACCTTTGCCGTCTCGGGAGTGAGGTCCTTCATAAGCTCCTGGATTTTTTCCTTCTTGACCTCGCCGTCGTTGATGTTTTCAAGGACGTCAAAGCTATGAGATACCGTAACGGATATCGTCTCGTAGCCCGTTCCGTTGCCCATACCCGAGTGGATAGTGTTTGCAAAGTCGGTCATCTCAATGATGTCAAGACCTATGGAGTCCGCAACCTTGTGGGACTGCATCAATGCCGTGAGGAAGCTCTCCGTTGTATCGTGGAATACGCTGGTCTCGTGCATCTTGTCGAGAACGTGTCCCATCTGGCTCATAACGTGAGACGCGTGGAGCTTGGAGCCGCCCAGGTTATTGAACGCCTCTATCATGGCTACCATAACCGCGTCAATATGCTCGGACTCTGCGTGTCTGTCTTCTATGTCGCCGTACTTTACGACTGATGCAAGTATCTGGTCGGTAGTGATAAGAACGGTCTTCATATCCTTGCCGGACGTAAGCGTTGCCGCGTCACCGATGGATACACCGGAGGATGCGAGAATATATGCCTGAGAATTTTTGTAGCTGTATGTGTTATACGTTGTAAGCACAACTCCGTTTGCCGTGAGAGTTCCGTCGGAATTCTCAACGAGCGCAGAGCTTACAGTTGCACTGTAAAGTCTGAAGAAATCCTTTATTCTCTCGGGCATATCGGAATATACCTGATCGTATTCGGAAAGGAGCGCGCCGATAAGCGTATCCATTTCCCCGTCGCTGAGTCTGATACCGTGATCTCTGAGCTCGTAGGAGATGGCGTCAGCCGCCTCTGCCTTATTTATCATGCCGCTATTGTACTGATTTACATAGCCCGCAAGCTCCTTGATAAGGTCCTCGTAGACCTCCTCGTGGCTTTCAAGGAAGCCGAGGTCCTCCGCAAATATTCTGATACAAGCGACGTTGAGCTCGTCAATAAGAGGAAGCATTCTGTCGTTGCCCTCTATCGTTTCAAGAAGGTGGGTAAGAGTTCCCGCCTCACCGAACGCCTGGAACTCCTCGCTGTCCATATCCTCGCTGCCGAGGAAGCCGTACTCGTCCGCAACGTGCAAGAAATCTGCAACGCTCTTGAGGTCATCGTGAACGTGCTCGCGATCCTCCGTTGCGAGTATGCCAAGCACCGTGTCAAACATGGGGTCTATCCACGAGCCCATGGATATTCTTTCCACACCCATAAAGTCCTCGCCCTCAAGCCAGGAGGTCGCCATCTCGGACATAACGTCTGCCGCAAAGTTGGCAACTATGGGGGAACGGTCAACGCCGTCAACCACCGCGTCTATCGCAACCATCATGGAGCTGCCGTCGCCGCTCATTGACGTAAGGTCGGTCGCCATGTCGATAACAACGTCTATCTCGTTTCTGAGAACTACCTTTTCGCCGTAATATGTAGTGCTCGAGAGCGTATCGTACATAAGTCTGCCGCCGCAGTCAAGAAGCACCTTGCCCACACCGCTGTCGGTGATGGCGTCAAGATAGTAGTTAACGTCGGGCTCCTCATACGTCTCGGGCTGGATCTCAGCCGAAAGGTTTTCGGTCTTTGCTTCTTCTCTCTTTGCGGTCTCCACGTTTTCCTGAAGCGCACCGATGTCCTCTATTGCCGCGCCGACGATGTCAACCGTTCCGAGCAAGGGCATAAAGAGGATAAGGAAAAGCACTGCTCCGTTCACAAGTCCCAAGCCAAGTCCGCCAAGTCTCTTGGCAACCTTGGGAATGTTGTTCATGAGCGGGATGAAACGGACGACTATTCTCATTATAATTCCGAGAACAAATCTTGCTGCTACGAAGAGCAAAACGAAGATAAAGGGAGCGGTGAGCATATAAACGTAGTAGTTCATTGCGTCGCGTATTCCCTCCATCTCAAGGACGGATGCAAACTCCGAGCCCTGCATGAGCTCAAGCAGCTTTTCGGTTATTATGCCCGACTCCGAGGGGGTGGGCTTGAATACAAGCACAGTTACGATGTACGCAACTATTGCCGACAAAACAATTACAACCGTCGATCCAACGGTTTTTTTCAGGCCTCTGCCAAGACCTATCAGCGCAGAGATCAACACGAACAAGCCGAAAACTCCAAGCAGGACGTACATGATTATCGCCGCGATATCCATAAAATTATCCAACCTTTCAGGTTATTATTTGATATGAGGAAACAAATCCCCATTCAAAATAATTATAATATAAAATGGAAAAAAAGTCAACACATGAAAAAAATGTTTACAGAGCCTTAACATATGTATATACTACCCGACACATTTTACGGATATTTTGCGAAGGGTGAGCGTGCCGCGCCCCTCAATAAAGACCTCAATGCCTTGGCACGCCCTCGGAATGAGGGGTA
>JAFTKY010000080.1 GCA_017453005.1 Clostridia bacterium
AATTTTTCTCCTTTTTTCGCAAGAAACACCCACAAAATTCCGCTTTTTCAAAATGAAACAAAGATCGGGAGATATCTCCCGATCTTTATTCCGTAAAATCATCCGCGACCTGAACGTTTTCAAATCCAAGATCTATTGCCTCGTCAAAGAAATGCTTGTTGCCGTCTGAGAACACAAGCCTCAGCGAATAGGTAGACAGATAATATTTTAGTTCGTTCAGATACTCCGCAAGGCTTGTCGGCACGTCCGAACCCTCCGATTGCTCCGTGTCCGAAAAGTCAAGCTGACGCAAGTCAAGTGCTAAATAGTCGCACGCGGACTTTAATTTGCCCGCAAGATATATTTCATTCTCCGTCATAAGCAAAACGCCTACGTTTACCGCAACGCCAACAGAGCACTCCCCTGCCGCCGCATTGAGCTCCGAGAGGTATCTTGCCACCTCGTCCGAGTTTTCCTCTGTCACGTTTATTCCAAGTATCAATATATCGTCAATACCGCTTGCCGCCGCTTCGCAGAGCAAGGATATTTCGTAAGCCTTTCTGACGCGGCGCAGATTTTCGTCTTCGCAATCAAACGCGCTCGATTTAAAATATGCGCAGGCTCTTCCTTCATATTTATGTATTGCCGCCGCATACTCCGAAAGCTTTATCTCGCCTACCTCAACTCCCGTCACAGCCTTCGCCGTTTCGGAATCAAACGCCACGCTCTCGGCAGTCCCGAGCGAGAGCGACAGCTCGGAATATCCCTTTTGTATGTATCCGTAAAGATATTCGCCGTACACAAACATCGGTGCCCGCACCGCCGCCGTGCCGCTGCCGGGGGGCGGTGTGTTGCCATCAAATTGATATTTATTTTCGGGCTCGTACGCCTCCGCCTTGTGACGCAGATACGCGCCCATGCCTATCGCCGCCGCAATCAGCACAAGGATAGCCGTCACGACAATTATAACCGTCGCAACGACCTTCTTTTTTTTCAGGCTCGTTGACGTACGCCTTGAATATTTGTTTCTTTTTCTACTCATTTTGAAAGCTCTTTTTTAACAAGCGCAGTCACGTCTTCGCAATCAAAGGCAAGCTGCTGCGCAATATCACCCTTAAGCAGAACGAGCTGTGCCATCTGATAGCTTGACAGAAGCGTCTCGGCGTTTTTGTCAATATACGCGTCCTCCTTGGGCAGACGCATGATGATATAAAATCCGTCCTCGGTCTCAAGCACGTCGCTGACGCCGTAATCATCAAGCGCCGCCGACACACCCTCGTAATCCTCACCCATCATACCGTAGGTAAAATACACGCCGTCAAGGTTTGTCATGGAATATCCCGCGACGAGGGGGGCTGCACCTATATAGTCGTTGAACGCCTCGTATCTTTCGTTTTTGTTGCTTATTGCACGAAGCGCAAGAACGACAGCCTCTGCGTCTGCGCGGGTCTGTTCAATATTTACGTCCTTGTACTTCAGATGCTTTGGATAGTAGATATGCGTGGTTCTCATTATTTCGTCTTCGTTCTTTGCAAACTCAATGAAATCCTGAATGTTGCGGAGGCTGTATTCTATCTGCTCGCCGTCCTCGACCAGCTTGTAAAGGAGGTCCTCCTCCAAAAGATTTGCCTTACACACCAGACGTGCGTACGCGTCGGATATTCCCTCTGCCTCAAGCATAGTGTAATAATCCTTCTTCTTGCCGCCGAAATCCGTTTCAATTATGCTCTTTATCTGCTCGTTGACCTCTTTGTTTATCTCCTTGCTGTCGATGTCAATGCCGTATTTCTCGCAAAGGGTGAATATACCGTATATTTCCTCAATATCCTCAAGCACGTCATCGCGCACGTACTCAGCGCACTTATTCGCAAGCTCCGAGCCGCCCGCCCAGTTTATATTGCCGTATTTGTATTCAATATTTGCCTTGTGAAGTCCGACAAGATAAGAAAACTCGTCGTAATACACGTCGTATTTTCCGACCCTACCTACAACCTGCGCCTGTTCTTCCGTTCTCTTTATTGGCTTTACGCGCACGGCGTTCCATATAATAAGCCCTGCCGTCAGTGACACAACAAGCACCGCCGCAATAATACTCACGACCGTGATTATCTTCTTTTTCTTTCTTTTTTCAACTATTTTTTTGAGCTCCTCGCGAGAGAGGACCTCTTTTTTACTGTTTTCAGACATTTTATATCTCCCAAAAAACATTTTTACGGAATAATTATACACGCTTTTTGTGACGAGGGTATGAATTTGTCGGGGCTTTGCGGGGATATTTTTCAAAAAACTCTTTGCAAATTCAAAAAAGTATGTTATAATGGTATATAAGCAAAATTATTCATTGAAAAACACAACGAAAAGGAGTGTGCAGGCATGGAAGAAAATTACAGCATTTCTCTGTCGCAGCTTGCGGAGGAATTTAATCTTGAAACGGTGGTCGTCCCCGACAATTTTGATAAGATACTCGTTCAGACACCCGAGGTCATGCGCCCCGGTCTTGCTTTGGCGGGCTTTTACGAAATATTTGACGAGGAGCGTCTGCACCTCATAGGAAACGCCGAGCACAGATATCTCTCGGGACTTGAGCCCGAGGACAGAAAAAAGAAAATATACGATTTTATCGAGGCTCGTCCCAACGCCGTAATTTTTACGTCGGGACTTGAGGTCTTTGAGGAAATGATAGACGTAGCAAGGGCTTGCAACGTGCCCGTCCTTCGCACGCAGGAAAAGACCAGCCCCATAATGGCGTCCCTTATCGGCTCGCTCAACACCTATCTCGCCCCCAGAATTACGCGTCACGGCGTGCTTATCGAGGTCTACGGCGAGGGACTTTTGCTCCTCGGTGACAGCGGCGTAGGTAAGTCGGAGACGGCTATCGAGCTTGTAAAGAGAGGACACAGACTTATCGCGGATGACGCGGTAGAGATAAAGAAAGTTTCCGCGAAAACCCTTGTGGGTAATGCACCTGCGATAATCCGTCACTACGTTGAGCTTCGCGGAATCGGTATCGTTGACATACGCCGTCTGTTCGGTATGGGCGCAGTCAAGGAGTCTGAAAAGATAGACCTCGTTATCAACCTTGAGCCTTGGGTCCAGGGCAAGATGTACGACCGCCTCGGACTTGACGAGCAGAAGGTCGATATTCTCGGCATAAAGATTCCCTCTATCACCATTCCCGTCCGTCCCGGACGTAACCTCGCCATCATTCTTGAAATCGCGGCAATGAACAACCGCCAGAAGAAGATGGGCTACAACACAGCCGAGGAATTCAACAAGCGCCTCCTCAGCCAGATGCAGTTTTAAGTCATGACACATATCTTTGTATCAACCATCCCGCAGACCTTTGACGAGCAAAGGTCTGCGGAGTGCTTTAAAAGGGTTTTTGAGGGCGAAAAAAATCAGAAATACCTCGAAAATATTATGAAAAAATCTCACGCCGAGGCGCGCGCGCAGTCCTTATACGCGCTTGAGGTTCTTGCCCACGGCTTAAAGTCGCTCAAAATAGATTCGAGCAGCCTCACTCTCGCAAAAACATCCTCGGGCAAGCCGTATTTTGAAGGCGAGATGCTGTATTTCAGTCTATCTCATGACGCGGACACCGTCGCGGCAGCAATAAGCGACCGGGACGTAGGCGTAGATATACAGTCAAGCAAAGACGCGACCCGTGAGAATGCCATAGCCAAGAGATTTTTTGCGCAAGACGAGTGCGAGGGCATAAGGTCGGGCAACCTTGATTTTCTCACGGCGTGGACAAGACGCGAGGCGTATGCAAAGCTTACCGATACTCCCCTTGCCTCACTGACCAAAAAGGAGCTTCCGGACAGTGCATTTTTTGAAACGCTTGACTGGAAAACCTCAAAAATTACGGTTGCAACGCTCTCGTCGGACGAGGTAAAAATAACACTTTTGAGTTAAAATTTGTTGTTTTTTACCCATTTTGAGTTGAATTTTTAAATATATGATTTATTTATCAACACATTGTTTATGATTTTTAAAACAAAAAATCATAAAATATGCACTGTTCCACAGAACAATTGTTCGTTTTGCTTTTGCGTTCATAAGACCACACTATGAGATTATAAGATTATTTTATGCGTTCATTAGATTGCGAGAAAAAGAGATGAAGGTAGGGTTAGTTTTAGAAGGAGGCGCAATGCGCGGTCTTTACACCGCAGGCGTTCTGGATATCCTTATGGAAAACCAAATAGAGGTTGACGGCGTAATAGGCGTGTCGGCAGGAGCGGCATTTGGCTGCAACTACAAATCCCGACAGATTGGCAGAGTACTTCGCTACAACACAAAATACTGCAACGACCCGAGATATTCGGGGCTGAGGCTTCTGCTGACCACGGGCGACCTCTACGGCAAAGATTTCTGCTACAAGGAAATCCCCGAGAGGCTGGACGTTTTTGACGCGGAGACGTTTAAGAAAAGCCCCGTGGAGTTTTACGTCGTCTGCACCGACGTCCACACGGGAGAGCCAATATATAAGCAGCTATGCAAAGGCGACGCAGAGGACATTGAGTGGATGCGGGCGTCGGCATCCATGCCGCTCGTCTCAAACGTGGTCTCAGTCGGCGGACGCGATATGCTTGACGGCGCAGTCTCGGATTCCATACCGATAGAGTGGTTTATAAATCAAGGCTTTGAGAAAAACATAGTAGTCCTCACCCAGCAGGACGGCTACCGAAAGAAAAAGCTCCCTCGAGCATTAAAGCTCTTGCTTCACAAGTACCCTGCAATAGCGCACGGCATGATAAACCGTTATAAGCACTATAACGCGGCGCTTGAAAAATTAAAGCTGCTCGAAGCAGAGGGACGCGTAGTTATTCTCCGCCCCACTGCCCCGCTCGGCGTGGACAAGGTCGAGAAAAATCCCGACAAGCTCCGCCACGCCTACGAAATAGGCAGAAAAGACGCGCTGGAAAAGCTGGAGCAGATACGCAGCTTCTTAAAATAGCTGACAAAAAAGGACACCGTGCGGTGTCCCTTTTGTTCGTTTGAAGATAACTATTTTACATATTCGATCTCATATTCCACAATAAGCATTTCATTGTCGGCACTGTGATATATTACATTTATAAATCTGTATTTTCCCGCCTCACTCGGAAGCTGATTAAACTCGTTTGTGTCAACGTTATATATTATGCAGTAATCAAACTTACTATCGCAGAAATGAGAAGTTATCCCGATCAGATCGTTTGGCACAGAGGATAGCCATTTGTCATCGCTCGCCAAGCTGTTTTCAAAGGGCTTGGCGTCTTTTTCCTTGAAATAAACCTCACTTTCACTGAAAACATATCCGCGAGATACTGTTTGAGTTCCTTTCGTCCAATCCTGCGTATTTATCTGTGAATGCGCGGGAATATCAATATCCAGCATTTTCTCCGCCATCAAAATCGGCTCTTCGCTATGCGAATACATATCCGCAAATACGAACGAAAAAGAACCGTAAATGCACAATAACGGAGTCATAATAATTCCGACGATAATGTTCTTTTTAAATTTATGTCCTTTTTTCTTAAGGTATATACCAAACACGACGGATGCCACCGGAACGGGAACAAAGCAGAAAAACACCCACATGTTTTCAACGAATGCCTTGTTCACTACAGATAAGATCACAACCCCAATCAGCCCTGCCTCCAACGCCAAAATTGAGCACACAAAAAGTATAATTGAAACAACTCGAAGCGCCCCCTTTGGCGCAACCGTCTCCTTGCTTGCAGTGTTTACACTGCACACATGCCCAAGATACGTCTCCTTGCCAACGTCGGATGCATTAAAAATATAGCTTACGTTGCCTTTAACGTTTATATGAAGCAATCCGCTTTCCATACTCGTCTTTTCTATTTGCGAGTAATAGATTTTTTCGGTTTTTATCAACTCCCCCTTTGACGAAACTCTTACAGTCATGTAATCCGAAAAGATATCATAACGGCACGCCCTATCCGTTAATCTCTGCCCTTCTTCTTTCCAATATTTGGAGGCGGTCGAAAAAGCTTTATAGGTTTTTATGACCCAAACCGCAAGCGAGATCAAATATAGCATAGCCAGCGTCGGCGATATATCCATATTTTCAAGCATGATGTAAACGACAATGTACGCAATTGTGGAAATCACAGTTTGGAATACCATTTTTTTAGTGTGCTTTCTCTTCAGCTTTCGCCATGTATCCTCTGTCCATACGAAATCATAGCTTTCAATGGGCTCGCTCACGTCTTTCTTCTTTTCAATTTCTTTTTCCTCGCACAGGATATCGTCAATCGATACGCCAAAAACCTCTCTCAACCTCACAAGATTGTCAAGCGTGGGCAAGGTCTGACCCGTCTCCCATAAGCTCACAGTCTGCCTGCTCACCGCCAGATTGCGTCCAAGCTCCTCCTGAGACATTTGTCGTGATTTTCTCAACGTCTGTATTTTGTCACCAATAGTCATACGATACCTCCTCTCATCATTACCATTATACACCAAGCGCAAAAACAAGTCAAGCACATTCTGCTTGATTATGTCAAGCAACGCTTGCAACTCCTTATGCCACAAGGCGTTTAAATGAGCGAATAAATACACGGGTATTTGTCCTCTTACATGACGCAATTTGTCGTAGGCTTCGAGAACGGCGACGGCTAAACCAAAAAGAAGAAAAGAAATTTTAAAAAATTTCAAAAAAGGTGTTGACAAGACGATACAGTTGTGTTATAATAACCTTTGCGAACTGAAGGGATTCCCGCAGTCATCTGCCGGTGTGGCGGAATTGGCAGACGCCCGGGACTTAAAATCCCGTGATACGAAAGTATCGTACCGGTTCGAGACCGGTCACCGGCACCATCACGGTTTTTGCATAAAACGCAGAACACGTGAATATAATAATTATATATCGCGGGGTAGAGCAGCTTGGTAGCTCGTCGGGCTCATAACCCGGAGGTCATGAGGTTCAAATCCCATCCCCGCAACCAAAAAGACAAGGTAGCACATCGTGCTACCTTGTCTTTTTGCTTATGGAGTGCGAATTTTGAATTGTCGAATGACCGACGGAGGAGGTCATGGGGGAGCGAGCCGAAGCGCCGCCAGTGGCGGATGAAGCGAGGTGAGCGAGTGAGAAAACAAGGAGTATTGCGACGGATGGAGCAAGACGACTATGTTTTCGAGAGGGCAATGAAAAATCCCATCCCCGCAACCAAAAACGAAAGCAGTCCAATCGGACTGCTTTTTCGTTTTTGGTTGCAACGAAGCGCACCTGCGGTGCATGAAAAATGAAGCAGAACTTCGTTCTGTGAAGCGAGCCTTCGGCTCACGAAGAGGTTAGAGTGCGCTTCGCTTCACGCGAGCGTAGCGAGTGCTTCACGGTGCAACGCACCGCTTCATGTTGGCGAAGCAAACGCTTCATTGACAAACACTTAGTTTTATGTTATAATTATCAAAAAGGCGGTGATATTATGGCAAACGATAAGCTGACAGAACAATCTTTGGATTTCGCGGTTCACATTATAAATCTCGTTAGGCAATTAAAAGAACAACGAGAAAATATTATGTCAAATCAGATTGGCA
>JAFTKY010000081.1 GCA_017453005.1 Clostridia bacterium
CGCAAGTCCCGGGCAAAGATCCGCATCGTTGTGAAACTCTGCCAGAGCTTCATTAAAATCAACATACAGAGGGCCGTCCGAGCCAATCCAACCTTCCTCCTCATCACACCAAACTTTGTAGGTATATACCGCGTTCGGTTCTTTTAGGAAAAACTGCTCTGACAACGCCTTTTCGATTACCATATAATCTGTAAGAAATTTATGGACACTGTCAATGTTCGCCTCATCATAGATACCGTGCGAGTCAAACGCGCAATCGGGCATATCGCCGTAAAGCTCGAATATGCGTTTGTACGCTTTATCCCATATTTCTTTTTCGGTCATGCTTAAATTTCTCCTTTATACCTTTCCAATGCATCAAAAATCTTATGATACACAAGCTGATTGGGATAATATCTGTAATCCGCAAAAATGTCAATTCCGCGTCCCTCAAAGTGTTGTAAGATTGCAGCGGCGCAGGCGGCAGAACGGCTCTGCCCAAAATCGCATTGGCAAATAATATCGCGCCCTTCGGATCTTACCTCATAAATAAATTTTGCAAGCTCGTCTGCTTCTGCAAGATAGGTTTCGTAGGTGTAGCCGTAATCGGCAAGTATTTCAATGTCAATGTCGGGGACCAGAATGTTAAACACGCGGTCACATACGCTTCCAAAATATACCCGTACCTCTTCGGCTCTGCGCGTTTTACGCGGACTGCAAAAGCTGATAACGGCGGTGCTTTTGGGGAATTCGCCTTGCATAAGCTCCTTGATAGCTTCCCGTGAATAGATTTCAACCTTCATTTTCTTTTCCTCCGTCAAGATTTATATACCGATAATTACTGTGTTGAAGGCACAAAACGTAACCTTTGGTCAGCTCGGCAGGTATTTTTCGTTCAACGAATACGCCGTTGCCGTCATAAATGCGGATACGTGCTTTACCGTCGGATATTTTCTCCGATGTGCAACAGTATTTGAAAACCTGCTTTTTGAGGTCGGGCGCAGTGTACGGCTCCGTGGTAACCTCATAAGCAAAATTGACCTTTTCCTTTCCGCAATCCCACGTATCATAAATGCACCCGTCAACGCAAGCCGACCAGTGCCCGTCCATATCAAGAATAAATCTGCCGCGCGGATGTTTTTTGCAAAACTCATCAGCAGTCAATGTGCCGTCAAGAGTAATTTTGCTCGCCCCCAACGCGTCTTCAACGTATCGCAAATTTTTAACACTGTTAAAGGCTTTCGCGCCCGTGACCTTTTTGTAATTATTCAATTCGCGCTGAACTGTCGCGTAATCACGCCCCGTCACTGTGATAATTGCGCGCTTCACACAATCGTCGGTTGACAGACCCTTGGGATGAGGGTTATAGTATTTATACATCTTGCATATTCCTTTCCTTCAATGCATTTTCATACTGCTCGCGGTACTCCGAAAGCGTCGCGCCGTTGGCGGCAGAGAAGTGGTCTTCGGGGAAGCCGTCGTATTCCCAGCCGCAATGACAGCAGATGCCGTAATTGTCCAGCGTTTTGTGCTTACAAACGGGACAGATGATAACGGTATGGTCTTCATCATAAGCCGTGCCGACGGGCGGCAGATCAATTTTCGTCATTGTCATCCTCCATATTTATTATTTGCACCTTAGCGTGCTTCATTTTTCGGACGGGATAGTTAGCGCATACCGAAATAAATACCTGGCGGCGGAAGGAGGAAAGCTGATCAAGAGTGTCAGTAATATCCTCCGCCTCATCAAGACGGTCAAAGTAGTCGTAAATAAAGAAGGGACAGTGCTCATCCTTGTCGCACTTATCCACAAACTCGCGCGTATCGTCCTCGGAAAATCGGACGCTGTCAGGCTCAAAGTTTACGGCAAGGCGGTTGTCACCCATGAAATCTGCGTTGCGGATATAGCAAACGCTGTAATTCTTGCCGTCCATCTCAACGTCGGCGTGGGTTACAAAACGTCCGTCATCAACGCGGTCGGGGTTATTTTGCGTGTTGTAGTCTCCTATGGTTTCGCGGATAAGGTCGAGGGCAAGGTCGGAAAATCTGCCTCGGAAAACACATATAGGGGCGGTGAGGGTGAGGTCGAGGTCAAGGGCGGTGGCGGACGTAAGCTGAATACTTTTGATTTTCATTTGCATAACTCCTTTGTGCGTAATTTTTTTCTGTGTCGGCATTATAGCATATGCGTTTAAAAAAATGAAATAGAAATTTGCCGTACATGATGGCGAAACACTTTTGACACGGCGAGTTCACAAATGGCAAGAAATAAAAGAAAAAAACAAGGGGCTGAACCCCTTGTTTTCCAATAAATGTAAATTTTCAGTTGTAAAGCTTTATTTTTCTTCAAGACTTTTCTTTATCGCGTTGATGCTCTCGGGACTTATTACGTGCTCGATCTTGCAGGCATCCTCGGACGCAATATCCTCGGGAACACCCATGGAGATAAGCCAGTTTGAAATAAGCGTGTGTCGCTCCATTATGCTTTCCGCGATCTCAAGTCCCTTGTCAAGCAGCTTGATGTGTCCCGACGAATTAGTCTCAATATAGCCGTTCTCACGCAGATTTTTCATAGCCACGCTCACGCTCGGTTTTGAAAACTCAAGCTCGTTTGCGATGTCTATCGCGCGGACGCTTCCGTTGCGCATTTGCAGACGGAGAATGGTCTCAAGATAATTTTCCGCTGATTCGTGTATTTTCATTTTCCGCCTCCTTGTTTTACTTTTGTTTATTATATCACATTTTTCGCTGATTTGCAATAGTGATTTTATATGAAAAGAATACTTCCTATATCGTACAGTCCCTCACTTGACAGAGACACGGCGAGCTTGCCGTGATTTTTGCAAAATTCAACTATTTTTCCGCCGTCGGGATGAAGGGAAATATCACCGCAGAAGTACACGCACTCCCCGTGAGTACCCGTTGCACCGCCGATAAATCCGCAGTCATAACCGGACAAGGCAACGCCGTCGGCAGAGACGAGAAGGGCGTCTATCCCATGCTCCTTACAAGCCGTATAAATTGATATGTCCGCCGTAATTATCGCGTTATCGCTAACCCGACAGACCGAGCATTTCGTATATCCCTGATTTGTGTGTATTATATTCATTCCGCGCGACTGCGCCTCGGAGAGTATCAGCCTTGAGACCGTCTTGGTGTTACAAAGCAGATGCTCACCTAAAATTACGCAGTTAAAAAGTACGTCGCGCGGATAATTTGCGCCCGTATCCTCGTCGGACAGGCATATATCAAGTCCGCACTTTTGTGCGATGCTTTGGAGCAGAGCGGTATTTTTCTCAAAGTACCTCGCGTGACAAAAAAGCTTGCCCCAGCCCATAAACATCAGCATATCGGGATGGGCGGATACGGGTGTGTCAAGATAGTCCGCACGCGGCAGGGAAATAAGCTCGGCGTCAAGCTCGCAGAGCCTTTTTCGCGACGGCTCGGGTATCCTGCAATCAACTATTGCTATCATAATAATATTCTCCAACGGATATAGTAAAGGGCGTATCACAAGAACACGCCCTTTTACTGTAAATATGGAAAGCTACGCTAAATTATGCGCGGCTGACTTTGCCCGAACGAAGGCAACGGGAGCATACCGCAACGGTCTTGGGTGTACCGTCAACTATAGCCTTTACCTTGCGGATATTGGGCTTCCAAGTTCTGTTTGTTTTTCTGTTAGAGTGGGAAACATTCTGACCGAAAACAACACCTTTTCCACAAACACTGCACTTTGCCATTATTGATACCTCCTGTTTCATATTTACATGAATATATCATCAAATTTTTATCAAACGTCATGCAACTTTGATATTATACCATACTTTTTTTCAAATTGCAAGAGGTTTTTAAAATTTTTTGAAATAAATTTTTACATTTTTCAGCGAACAAAGATGAGTTTCTTTGTTAAACCCGTCAAACAAGCTCGCCCTCGCATACCGTACCGTCGTGAGAGACAAGACGCACTCTGCAAATTTTTGCGTGCATATCACCCGCGCTTCTGACCTTTACCTCAATAAATTCGGGCGTGTGACCGTAAGCGTAGCCGCCGCTGTGCGATTCGAACAGCACCTCGACCTCACTGCCTACAAGACCGTCAAGTATCTCGCTCCGCACAGCCGCCGCCTTTTGCGAGAGAAGGGCAACTCTTTGGTGCTTTACGTCCTCGGGAATCTGATTTTTCATTGCAGCCGCGGGCGTGCCGCTGCGCTTTGAATAGGGGAAGACGTGTACCATCAAAAATTTTGCATCCTCGACGAGCCGCTCACTTTGCTCAAAATCCTCCTCGCTCTCCCCCGGGAAGCCTACGATAATGTCCGTCGTGAGCTGAAGCGTGGGGAACGCGTTACGCAAAAGCGACACCGCGCGCAATGCCTGCATGGAGTTGTATTTGCGCTTCATGCTTGCGAGTACCGCGCTGCTGCCGCTCTGCATTGAAAGATGGAAATGCGGCGTGAGTGATTTTAAATTCTTTATTCTGTCCACGAATTCGGGCTTGATTATGCTCGGGTCGAGCGAGCCGAGACGCACTCTGCCGATGCCGTCAAGCTTGTCTATCGTCTCAAGCAGAGACGCGAGATTTTCATGCTCGGGCAGGTCTTTTCCGTACGCGCCCGTCTCAATGCCCGTCAAAACGACCTCACGGCAGCCTCCGCGTATAAGTCCCCGAACCTCGTCTACTACCTCCCCCATGGGCTTTGAGCGGATAGGACCGCGCGCCGCGGGAATGGTGCAGTAGGTACAGTGCGACTCGCACCCGTCCTGAATTTTTACGTAAGCGCGCGTGCGGTCAAATTTTGTGATGCTCATGCTCTCAAATTCCGCCGTGTCCAGAGAGGGAATGCATATTTCCGTATCGGTATTCTTTTCTCCCTTTTTATACAAGTCTTCAAGCCTTTCAACGACCGAGAGCTTGTTTGAACTGCCGCATATATAGTCAACTCCCGAAATTGCCGAGACGGCGGAGGGATTGGTCTGCGAATAGCAGCCCGTGACCAGCACGTACGCGTGCGGATTTTTGCTCATCATTCTGCGGATGGTCTGACGCGCCTTTCTGTCCGACTCCGCAGTCACCGTGCAGGTGTTTATTACGTAAGCCGAGCAGACCTCGTTTATGCCTCTTATCTCCCAGCCGACAGCCTCGAGTGCTTCCGCTATCGCCTCGGATTCATATTGATTTACCTTGCAACCAAGTGTCGCTATCGCGACTGTTTTTTCTGCCATATTATACTCCGTGATTTAGTGTGACGTATATATTTTATCACTAAAATCGTCTTTTGTAAATATATTTGAAAAAAATGCTTGAAAAATCGTCGGAATAGTAGTATAATAAATATAATTAAGATTTTTGAAAGGCAAGGTATAAAGAATATGAGCCAGCTTCATATCGTAGATCACCCCCTTATTACACACAAGCTCTCAATAATGAGAAACAAGAAAACGGGTTCAAAGGATTTCCGCGAGCTTCTTAACGAGATAGCAATGCTTATGGGCTATGAAATTACTCGCGATCTTCCTCTTGAGGATATAACAATAGAAACCCCCATCTGCAAAATGAAGGCGCAGATGATCTCGGGTAAAAAGGTAGCGATAGTTCCCATTCTCCGTGCAGGTATCGGTATGGTGGACGGAATTTTGAGCCTTATGCCCGTTGCAAAGGTAGGACACATCGGTCTTTACCGCGATCCCAAGACGCATCAGCCCGTAGAATACTATTGCAAGCTCCCCGTTGACATTGAGGACAGAATAGTTATTCTCGTTGACCCCATGCTCGCAACGGGCGGCTCGGCTTGTGACGCACTTGCGACCCTGAAGGCAAAGGGCTGCAAGCACATAAAGTTTATGTGCCTCGTTGCCGCTCCCGAGGGAGTAAAGAAGGTTCAGGACGAGCACCCCGACGTAGAGATATACACGGCAGCGCTTGACGAGTGCCTCAACGACCACGCATACATCGTTCCCGGTCTCGGTGACGCGGGTGACAGAATATTCGGAACGCTGTAAAACTGTGAGAATAATCAAAATAAAAAAGAACGATGCGGGACAGAGGCTCGACAAATTCCTATCAAAGGCGGTCAGCGGACTTCCCGCATCGCTTATGTATAAGTACATACGCACAAAGAAGATAAAGGTCAACCGTAAGCGTGCGGAGCAGAATTATTTTCTGTGCGAGGGTGACGAGATACAGCTCTTTATCCGCGACGAATTTTTCGGCTCTCCTGAAAAGGACACGGGTGCTTTGTCAAGAATAACCCCGAAGATAAGTGTCGTTTACGAGGATGAAAATATAATCCTTTGTAATAAGCGCCCAGGCGTGCTCGTTCACGAGGATGACGGCGCGTCGGACAACACACTTATCATGCACGTCAAGGCGTATCTGTACCGAAAGGGCGAGTATGACCCCGAGGACGAGCAATCCTTTGCGCCCGCGCTCTGCAACCGTATCGACAGAAACACGGGCGGTATCGTCATCGCGGCGAAAAACGCCGAAGCGTTGCGCGTGATGAACCGGAAGATAAAGGACGACGAGATAAGAAAGTTCTATATCTGCGCAGTTCACGGACGTATGGAGAGCGACAGAGAAACGCTCACGGCGTATCTTAAAAAGGACGCGAGGAATAACACCGTCACCGTCTCCGACAAGGCGCGTGACGGCTACAAAAACATAATCACGAAATACAGAACGCTCACCCGTCACGGAGATTCAAGTCTGCTTGAGGTAGAGCTTGTCACGGGGCGCACGCACCAGATCCGCGCACACATGGCGCATATAGGTCATCCGTTGCTCGGTGACGGCAAGTACGGCGTAAACCGCACGGACAGGGAAAAGGGCTATAAATATCAGGCTCTGTATTCGTACAGACTGATTTTCGACTTTAAGGATGACACGGGCGCGCTCGGATACCTTCGCGGCAGAGAGGTGTCCATTGACGCGAGAGATATATGGTTTGCGTCGGATTTCCCGCAAGGCGCGGAGATTATTGAGAGCCTGAAAAAGAACTGAAAAAGAACTAAAAAAGGAGGTCGCGATATGCTCGGAGCAATAAAAAAATACAGATTTGTCCTGCTATGTATATCGGGACTTCTCACAGCCTTGACGGTGGTGTTCCCAAAGGCGGGAGCGCTTGAATGGGTAACGCTTATCCCCGCGGCACTCGTGCTTATTTCGTGCGCGGAGGACAAGCAGATTAGATTGTGCAGTATATACGGCTACGGCGCCGTGTTCTTTATATCGTTCTATCTCGTTATCTATCATTGGTTTTTGTATATGTATCCTCTTGAATTCATGGAGGTGCCAAAGTCCGTTGCGGTGCTCGTCGTAGTGGTCGCGTGGATAGGACTTTCGATAGTGCAGACGGTCACAAGCTCGCTTATTTTTCTTGTGTTTGCGTTCGTGCTCCGTTCAAGAGTGTTTGAAAAATTCAAAATATGCGCGCCGTTTTTTGCGGCGGCACTATGGGCTACCATCGAATGGTCGCAGACCGTCGGCTGGTGGGGAGTGCCGTGGGGCAGACTGTGTCTCGGACAGACCGAGACAGGCCTTACCTTGCTCTCCGCATCGGTATTCGGCTCGTATTTTATAAGCTTTCTTCTCGTTGCCGTCAACTTCTGTCTTGCGTATATCCTTGTAAAGCAGGACTTTACCAAGGTCTTGTCTGTAGCGTGTGCTTGCATGGTGGTCGGAAATCTGCTTATCGGCGCCGTGGTGAAACTTACCTATTCAAACAATGAAGAAAACAGGATAACCTTTGCGGCAGTACAGGGCAACATCCCCCTCAATGAAAAATGGGGCGATGATATGAATGATAAAATTGAGATAGTGCAAACGAAGTATACGCTTGAGGCAGCAGAGGCGGGAGCAGACGTTATAGTATGGGCGGAGACGGCTTTTCCGTACGACCTTGACAGTGAGCTTGCCGAGTATTTCTCGTCGCTTGCACGCGAGGCGGGAGCAACTCTTATCGCTACGTCCTTCGTCAATCCCGATGAGCCCGTATATTCCGAAAGCGGAAGACCTCGCTCGTATAACTGCCTCATTGAGGTAAGGGAGGACGGAAGCTTTGGCGAGGATATGTATTCAAAGCAAAGGCGTGTTCCTTTTGCCGAATTCGTACCGCTTCGCGGTATTGTTACGGTGATAATTCCTCCGCTTGCGGAGCTTAATATGCTTCCCGATGACGTATTGCCGGGCGAGGAGAGCACGGTCATGCACACCGAAAAGGGAAATATCGGCGGTATGATATGCTTTGACTCGGTCTATGAAAACATCTCGCTTGAGGCAGTGCGCGGCGGCGCGCAGATATTGCTCGTGTCCACGAATGACGCGTGGTTTGACGATTCTGCAGAGAACTATATGCACACCTCTCAGTCCAAGCTCCGCGCGATAGAGACGGGAAGATACGTCGTCCGCGCGGCAAATACGGGAATTTCGGGAATAATAAATCCCCTCGGTGAATTTGAGGACAGGCTTGGAATACTCGAGGAGGGCTACGTCATAGGCGACGTCTACCTTCGTGAGCAGACCACGGTGTATACGGTAATAGGAAATCTGTTTGCGTATATATGTCTCGGCTTTACGTCGGGGGCGCTGGCAGTTTCTGTGTTTGTAAATTTGAAGGACAGAAATAATATAAGTAAAGGAAAAACAGCATGAAAAAGGTTATTATCATCTCGGCGATCATACTTGCCGCAATTCTTGTAGTAGCCGCTCTGGCTATGCTTTTGCTTCGTCCCGAGGAGATCACTCTTGAGGGTGAGTACAGCAACGTACAGATAGGTACGGGAAGAATTCTCATTTTTGACAAGGACAATAACGTGACTGCGAAGTATATGTCTGCCGGAACGGAGGTATATTCGGTTAAGGGCACGTACGAAATAAGTGACGGAAGCATAGAGATAAGCTTTGACGGGGAGGACGCACAGACCGCGCATATATTCGTCGGCAAGCATACGCTGGAGATAGGCGACGGATTTATAAAAATGGACGGAATAAGGTATACGAAGAGCGAGTAAGGTTATATCCCATATAAGAAAGCGGTTATGTGACGTATGTGGCGCAGTTTCTTAACGAAATCTTAATTGTGTATTTCTTGTGAAGAAAAGTATTGACAAATCTTCACAAAAGGAGTATAATAATATCAACAAAAAAATCAGGAGGATTTTTAATTATGAAAAAGACAATTCTTAGAGTAGTTGCTCTCGCACTTCTCGCAGTTATGATGTGTACGGCTCTCGTTGCTTGCGGCGGACCTAACAAGGATCCTGAAAAGGCAAAGGAAGCACTTGAGGACGCAGGCTACACCGTAATTCTCAACGACGGTGGACTTCTCGGCAGCATGGCTCTCCCCGAGGGCGCTGAGGCTACACTTTCCGCATTCAAGGGTGATGACGAGTTTATCATGGTAGTTTACTATGAGGACACCGACGCTCTCAAGGATGCATGGGAAGATGCTCAGGAGGATGCTAAGGAGTTTGAGGAAGAGTACGAGGACATCGTTTGCAAGAAGTCCGGTAAGATGATCTACATCGGAACAAAGCAGGCAGTTAAGGACGCAAAGTAATATCTTCCTTACATAAAAAAGCGGGTTGCATTGCAACCCGCTTTTTTGTTTTCGATAAATTAAATAACCGAGCAACGCCCAGGCGTTGCTCGGTGTTTTTATTCGTCGTCCTTGTCTTTATCCTTGTCCTTATCTTTGTCCTTGTCTTTGTCCTTGTCTTTGTCTTTATCCTTGTCATCGTCGTCCTCGTCATCCTCGACGGGCATGACCTTAACGGAGATCTCGCGAGTCATCTGCTCGTCTGCCTCCGTAACGGTGATAGAGAGGTTTTCATATTCAAAGGCAAATCCCACCTCGGGAATGTTTCCGCATACCTCGGAAACCCAACCGTTGACGGTGTTGGACTCAATATCGTCGCTGTTTTCAAGCGAGAAGTAATCAAAAAATTCATCAAGGGAAACGTGAGAGGGAACACGGTACGTGTCCTCGTCCATCTGGATAATAGGCTCAACAGCCTCGTCCTGCTCGTCCCAGATCTCGCCTACGATCTCCTCAAGAATGTCCTCAATCGTAACTACACCCGACATGTGACCGTACTCGTTTACAACGAGCACCATGTGAGTGTGCTTTTCCTGCATGCTCTTGAAGAGCGCGTCAAGGTGTATGGTCTCGGGAACGTATTCAGGTGCAAGAAGCGCGTCCTCAAGCTTGAAATCGGGGTTTGTTCGCTTGAGCAGATAATTACGCGTATGCAAGATACCCACTACCTTGTCAAGAGTTTCCGAATACATTGGGATACGCGAATATCCCTCTTCATCAATAACCCGTAAAAGCTCATCCTCGGAAATGTCGTCGGGAACGGCAACAACGGAGCTTTTCTGGGTCATAACGTCAGCCGCGGAAAGTCGCTCCAGCTTGAACACGTTCTTTATGTATTCAACGTCATCCTGCTTCAGAGTTCCTTCATCCGCACCCGCGTCAAGCATAACCACTATCTCCTCCTCGGATACGCTTTCCTCCTTTGCGTGAGGGTCGATACCGAATATTCGGAGCGTCAGATTTGTTGATACGGTCAAGAACCATATAATAGGCTTGAGTATCGTTGTGAGCACGGAAATTATACCGCAAACGCCGCTCGCCAACTTTTCCTTGTGCTGCATGGCGATACGCTTGGGAACAAGCTCACCGAGCACGAGGGTAAAGTACGACAGAATAAGCGTGATGATAATGACGGATACCGTGTCAATAGTGCCGATATAAGCCTCGGGTACGTTAAAGGCGCGGACCATAGCCCCCGTCAGCTTTTCTGCAAAGCTGTCTGCCGCGAAAGCGGAGCCGAGAAATCCGGCAAGAGTGATACCGACCTGAATGGTGGAGAGGAATTTCGTGGGCTCCTCTATAATTTTCAGCATTTTGCGAGCCTTTTTGTCACCGTCTTCTGCGAGCGCGCGCACCTTTTTCTCATTGAGGGATATAAGCGCGATCTCCGTGGCGGCAAAAAAAGCATTCAGCAAAATCAGAATTAACTGTAATAATAATTGTTTAATAATGTCAGGCATAATAATCTCCTAAATTTTATAAATGTGTAAAATGTGATGATTGCAAATTGATATATCGTTGTATCCGAAGAAATCAACAAAGCAAGTTGAATGAGATCAATCTGCAAGGCTGTAGGTCACCTTTATAAAATTGAGAATGTCTGACCGTGTGCAGTCCCTTCACAGGGCAACTTCGAGGTAACGGATCCACAAAACCAACTCCTTCCTTATGTATTTTGGCTCAAAAAATCCTTTGCTTGTGGAACAAAAGACAATACTTCCACATTGTATTATTACAATTATATATAATTTTGCTCAATTTGTCAAGAGATTTGCCAAAATATTTGTACTTTTGAAAATGTTGAGGAGAAATTTCATTAAAGCTCTTCACAAAACGCCGCTTTTATGATATAATATACTCTGTATGAAATCTTAAAGGAGGCTTGTGCTGTGAGCAGAGAAGAAAAGCAGAACGAATATAAATATCTCGGCAATATAAACTCCCCCGCAGATGTAAAGTCTCTGGACGAGAGTGAGATTTTACCGCTTTGCGACGAAATAAGAGATTTTCTTGTAAAGCGCGTAAGTGAAAACGGCGGGCATCTCGCGTCAAATCTCGGCGCGGTCGAGCTGTCCGTAGCTATACACAGAAATTTTGATTGCCCCCGCGACCACGTAATTTTCGACGTTGGGCATCAGAGCTATATACACAAGATACTCACGGGCAGATATAAGGATTTTGATTCCTTGAGGAAAAACGGCGGAATGTCGGGCTTTACCAAGCGAAGCGAGAGCGAATACGATTGCTTCGGCGCGGGACACAGCTCTACGTCTCTGTCTGCAGGTCTCGGCTTTGCAGAGGCGGACAAGCTTTCGGGCAGCGACGTCTATACCGTCGTAGTGCTTGGTGACGGCTCGTATACGGGAGGCATGATACACGAGGCGCTCAATAACTGCCGCCGTGACCTGAAGCTTATAATTATTCTCAACGAGAATGAAATGTCCATATCCAAAAACATCGGACGCTTTGCGAAAAATCTTGCGAAAATACGAAAGAAATCGGGGTATTTCAATGCTAAGAGAGTTACGGGTAAGGTCGTCCGCAAAATACCGCTTCTCGGAAAGCCCTTGTTCTCGCTTATGAGACGCGTCAAAAAGTATATGAAAAACGCGCTTTACGGAAGTAACTATTTTGAAAATCTCGGGCTTTACTATCTTGGACCTGCCGACGGTAATAATTACGAGGACGTTGACGCGCTCATCAAGGAAGCCAAAAAGGCGGGAGAGAGCGTTATTATTCACGTAAAGACCAAAAAGGGCAAGGGATACGAGCCTGCGGAGACAAATCCGGGCGATTATCACGGAATACGCCCTGCGTCGTCACCTGCGTCGGACACAAGCTTTTCCGCAGAATTCGGAAAGGCTCTGTGTGAAATGGCGCAAAGCGACGAAAAAATATGCGCAATAACCGCCGCTATGAGCTCGGGTACGGGACTTGACGGCTTTGCACATGGCTATCCCGACAGATTTTTTGACGTCGGCATTGCCGAGGAGCACGCCGTAACCTTTGCTTCGGGACTTTCGGCAAATGGCTACAAGCCCGTCTGCGCGATATATTCTACCTTTTTGCAGAGAAGCTATGACCAGATAATCCACGACGCGGCGCTTCAGGGACTGCCGATGGTGCTTGCCATAGACAGAGCGGGGCTTAATGCCGCTGACGGAGCAACGCACCACGGAATATTTGACGTGGCGTTCCTCTCGCAAATACCCGGTGTTGAGATATACGCCCCTGTGACCTACGGCGGGCTTCGTGCATCACTTAAAAAGGCACTTGACGGAGACGTTGTATCGGCTGTGAGATACCCCAGCGGAAGTCAGCAACAGATACTCAAGGACACCTTCTATCCAAATGAGGATTATGAAAATATCCGTGTAAGGACGGACTCGTACGGTAAGTCCGACGTTTTGATAGTCACCCACGGAAGAATTGCCTCGGAATGTCTCAAGGCAAAGAAAAATCTTGAGGTGAGCGGTATATCGGCAAAGGTTGTGCTTTGTGAGTATATCCGTCCGTACACCCGTCTTGCAATAGAGATAGGCAACGTAATAAAGGAAACCTCGCCGCGTGCGGTTTTGTTCGTGGAGGAGGAGATAAAGGCGGGCGGCTTTGGAATGATGCTATCCGAGCAGCTCCGCATAAACGGAGGACTTGACGGCGTAAAATATCATATCGCCGCACCTAGTGACAGCTTCGTTATACAAACAAGAAAAGAGCATATATACAAGAGTGCGGGCGTTGATGCAGACAGCCTTGCCTCAATAGCAAAGGAGCTACTTAAATAAAGACAAAAGGAGGAATTTCTGTGTTTTACCAAAAGACGCTGAACTCGCTTGAATTTAATAAAATATGCGACATTCTCGCGCAGCACGCGCCCACGGAAGGGGCAAAGTCAATGGCAAGAATGCTCTCGCCGTCGGACGATATTGACGTAGTAGTAAAACGCCAGAAATACACCACCGACGCAAAGAGGCTTCTTGAGGAAAAGGGTATGCCCACCTTTGGAGGCGTCAAGGACGTGTCCGAATCCTGCGAGCGTGCCGAAAAGGGTGCGACGTTGGCTCCCGTTGAGCTGCTTGACGTGGCGCGAGTTCTCAGAACCGCAAGGTCACTCCAGGACTACTGCTACGGAAACCATATATTTGATACAACGCTCGACGTGATTTTTGACCGTCTTATCCCCAACAGAACGCTTGAGGAGAGAATAAGCCGCGCTATTATCTCAGAGGAAATGATAGCCGACGAGGCGTCGCCCACGCTGTCAAACATCCGCAGACAGATAAGAGCAACCAACAGCAAAATAAAGGAAACTCTGCAAAAATACGTGCAGGGCGGCTCACATTCAAAGTATCTGCAGGAAAATATCGTCACCACGAGAAACGGCAGATACGTTATACCCGTAAAGGCGGAATGCAAAAACGAGGTAAAGGGACTTATCCACGATACATCATCGTCGGGAGCAACTATTTTCGTTGAGCCCGCGCAGGTTGTCGAGGCAAACAACGAGCTTCGCGTGCTTCAGTCTAAAGAAGAGCATGAGATAGAGAGAATACTCTCCGAGCTTTCCTCGCTCGTTGCTGAATATTCCGATAAAATATGGCTCGACTACAAAAATATTACCGAGCTCGCGTTTTACTTTGCCTGTGCGCAGATGTCCGCGGCGATGCGGGGAACTGCTCCCACCGTCACGGGTGAAAAACGCATTGAGCTCAAGCGCGCGCGCCACCCGTTGATAGACAGAGACCGCGTAGTGCCCATAAACGTACGGCTCGGCGGTGACTTTGATACCATGATAATAACGGGTCCCAATACGGGCGGTAAGACCGTAACCCTCAAAACACTCGGACTTTTTTCTCTTATGGCGCAGGCGGGACTTCACCTGCCGTGTGACGAGGGCTCGTCTGTGTGCGTGTTTGAGGATATTCTCGTTGATATCGGTGACGAGCAGAGCATTGAGCAATCGTTATCCACGTTCTCGTCGCACATGGTAAATATCGTATCCTTCCTTGACAGAGTTACCGACCGCTCGCTCGTGCTTTTTGACGAGCTTGGAGTTGGTACTGACCCCGTTGAGGGCGCGGCGCTTGCCGTGTCAATTATAGATTACGTAAGGCAAAAGGGTGCGCTCTGCGGAGCAACGACGCACTATGCCGAGCTTAAGGCGTACGCGCTTGACACGCCCGGTGTGAGAAACGCGTCCTGTGAATTTGACGTTGAGACCCTGAAGCCCACGTATAAGCTCATAATCGGTACGCCGGGCAAGTCAAACGCCTTTGCAATATCCGAAAAGCTCGGGCTCTCCTCCGAGATAATAAGGAGCGCCGAGCAGCATATCAGCTCAAATAACCGTAAGTTTGAGGACGTTATCGGTCAGCTTGAGCAAAGCCGCGTTGAGATGGAAAAATATCGCGACGAGGCGGAGCAGATGCGTCTGGATTATGAAAAATTCAAGGTCGAGGCTGAAAAGCAGATAAAGCAAAGACTTGCAACCTCCGAGCGCGAGCTTGAGCGCGCGCAGCAAAAGGCGGCGGCTTTGGTTGCGTCGGCAAAAGCGTCGAGCGACTATATTCTTGAGGAAATGGACAAGCTCCGCAAGAAAAAGGAAGCCGAAAACCTCGGCGACGAGATAGCAAGAACGCGCCGCGCCGTACGGGAGCATATCCGCGCAAATGAGGATAAGTTCAATCCCGTTGAGGAGGTGCGCGAGGACGAGAGCATGGTCCGTCCCGACAAGGTCAAAAAGGGCGACAAGGTGTTTGTCATGACGCTTGGCAAGGATGCGGAGGTCGTCTCGGATATGGACAAATCGGGCAACGTGCAGATCCAGGCGGGTGTATTCAAGACACGAGTAAATATAAAGGACGTCCGCATAAAAACGGAGCAGAAAAAGCAGGATAAAAAGCAGAACAAGTCAAACGGCTCGGGATATACCGTAACAAGAAGCGCGTCCTTCAAGGACGAGATAGACCTTCGCGGAATGACGGGAGACGAGGCTTGGCTTGCTGTTGACAAATATTTCGATCAGGCTTATCTTGCGGGAATTGGCCGAGTGAGACTTATACACGGAAAGGGCACGGGCGCCCTCAAAAACGCGCTTTGGGGCTTTCTCAGAACTGACAAGCGTATCGCTTCCTTCAGAATAGGAC
>JAFTKY010000082.1 GCA_017453005.1 Clostridia bacterium
CGGTATGTACCACCCAGCTTTTCATAAAGGTTATCAAAGTTCTTTTTCATTTTCATTCTCCATTACATTTTATTTTTTATAAGCAAGTATTGTAATGGATTGCCTTTGTGTCTTTAATTAAGTCAGTGTTTGTCAAGAAAATTGATAAGGCATAGATGAACAAAAAAGGCTCCCTCGTGCATTGCAAAGGGAGTCTTCTATCGATTGGCGGTCCAATTTTCTGAACAAATTGAAATTTAATAACCATTGTGTGATAAAGGATATTCCGTATATACAAATGTGTAATTTCCATGATTATCAAGATTGAATTTCTCTTGGGTTCCTACCCACGAAAAATACGGAGATATGAAAACCTCAATTAAATGAGCTTCCTCTCTGTTACCGTATAGAGTATTGCTTTGATAATTATACACATAGACGGAAGATTTACGAGATATACCATTGTTTTCGAAATTATTGTTTTCAAATATCCAAATACCTAATTCATCTTGGTTAACAAAAGACAAAACAACAGCATACTCTTCATTTACAGGTATATTTACTTGTTCAAAGCACCCAAAGTCATAATCAACCTCTGAACCCTCTATTGAGGTGGTGAGAACAGTTTCGGCCCCATTTCTTTCGGCAATGACCATATTATAAATTTCTTCATAAACATTATCGACACGATAAAGTTTACCCGTGATTACTCCTTTGGTGAACATATTTGTCAAAGTGAGTGTAGCAACAACTATTATAGTAATTATAACCGCGATAAAAATAATTATTTTCTTTTTCATAAAAATACCTTTAACAACCTCATAGATTTTATCCACACTTCTATTATAGCACAAAAACCGCAGAAAATCAATCTGCGGTTTCTATTTTTCTGTCGGTAGGTGGTGTACTCTAAAACTGTCCTTAAGAGTACGTCACGTTATGCAGACCGATTTTTGTTTTAGCATATTTTCTCCGTATCGGGACAAAATAAAGAATGAATAAAAATTTGAGCGGATTGCGTCATGCTTTTCGCATCAACGATCGGATAACGGAGGATTTTTTTATGACGGCGTCCAGAGAAATACGCCCGTTTGGGTGGCGGGATAAGATTGGATATATGTTCGGTAATTTCGGCAACGATTTTACCTTTACCTTTGCGAGTGTTTTCCTGCTCGTGTTTTACACCAAGGTCCTCGGCATCTCCTCAGTGCTTGTGGGAACTATGTTTCTCATAGCGCGATTCGTGGATGCCGTTACCGACATTACGATGGGACGGATAGTGGACAAGGCGCGCCCTGCCCGTGACGGCAAATTCAAGCCGTGGCTGAGGCGAATGTGCGGACCCGTGGCTCTCTCGAGCTTTCTTATGTATCAAAGCTCGCTCGCAGACGCGTCCATGACAGTAAGGATAGTATATATGTTCGTCACTTATCTTCTCTGGAGCAGTATTTTCTATACCTCGATAAACATTCCGTACGGCTCAATGGCGTCGGTAATCAGCGCAGAGTCGGACGAGCGCGCGGCACTTTCAACCTTCCGCAGCGTTGCGTCTGCCTTCGTTAATATTATAATAGGCGTCGGCGTACCGTTGCTCGTTTATAAAACGGACGAGGCAGGCAACCAGATAGTGGTGGGAGAGCGCTTTACAGCCATCGCGGCAGTGTTCTCGATTTTTACCGTGATATGCTATCTTATCTGCTACTTTATGACGACCGAGAGAGTAAAAATACAGCCCTCGGCGATACACGAAAAGCCCAAATTTTTCGAGAGCCTCAAAACCCTTATTACGGGCCGCGCGCTTATTGGAATTGTGGTCGCGTCAATAGGCGTGCTTGCGGCACAGCTTCTCTCACAGTCGATAAATCAATATTTGTTCATTGATTATTTCAAGGACAAAAACGGAATTGCAATAATGAGTATCGTGAGCATGATACCCTCGCTGCTGCTCGCGCCCCTTGCCGTTCCGCTCGTGCGGAAGTTCGGCAAAAAGGAGCTTGGCGTGTTCGGTAGCTTTTGCGGTGCTGTGGCTTGCTTTGTCTTGTTTTTTATAAAAACGAGGTCGGTGTGGACGTATATCCTCATAAATCTTTTTGGGTTTCTGGGCTTCGGAATATTCAATCTGATTATGTGGGCGATAATTACGGACATTATAGATGACCGTGAGGTCAAGAGCGGGCACCGAGAGGACGGAACGGTTTACGCGGTCTATTCCTTCGCACGCAAGGTCGGTCAGGCTATAGCGGGCGGACTTGGAGGCTGGACGCTTGGTTGGATAGGCTTTGACTCGTCGGTGCAGGTGCAAACGGAGAAGGTCGCAAGCGGAATTTATACGATAGCGACACTGCTGCCCGCTATTCTTTACACTCTCGTCGGGCTCTCACTCTTATTCATTTATCCATTGAGCAAGCGCAGAGTTGAGGAAAATATAAGAATACTGAAGGAAAGAAAGGGGGAGTGACGTTGTGGAGAAAAAAATGAGCAAAAATATATGCACGGCTGACTTGTCGGGCAAGGTTATAGCCATAACGGGCGCGGGCGGCGTTTTGTGCTCGCATTTTGCAAGGGTGGTTGCCCGCGCGGGCGGCAAGGTTGCATTGCTTGACAGAAACGAGCAACGCTCACGAGACTTTGCGGAGGAAATAAGACGGGAGGGCGGCGTAGCAGAGGCGTTTTACTGTGACGTGATGGACAGACAGAGCTGTACTGACGCGGCTGAAAAAATTGAGAAAAGCCTTGGCGGCTGTGATATTCTGATAAACGGCGCGGGAGGAAATCATCCGAGCGCTACGACGGACAAGGAATATTTTGAGGTCGGAGATATTGACCTTGAAGCTAAAAGCTTTTTCTCGCTTACCGAGGACGCTCTGCGCCGCGTGCTTGAGCTGAACTACCTCGGCACGATTATACCGACGCAGGTGTTCGCGCGGCAGATGATAGGAAAATCGGGGTGCAGTATCCTGAATATTTCCTCAATGAACGCCTACCGTCCGCTGACAAAAATACCCGCATATTCGGGGGCAAAGGCGGCGGTGTCAAACCTTACTCAATGGCTTGCCGTGTATTTTTCCCGCGTTGGCATACGCGTCAACGCAATAGCCCCGGGATTTTTCTCGACGGCGCAAAACTCAACGCTTTTGTGGAACGCGGACGGCTCACCCACCGAGCGTTCAAAGAAGATACTTGCCGCAACGCCCATGAGCAGATTCGGAGATTGTGACGAGCTTGACGGTGCTTTGTTTTTTCTGCTTGACGAGCACGCGTCAGGCTTTGTGACGGGAGTAATTTTGCCCGTGGACGGCGGATTTTCCGCATATTCGGGAGTTTAATTTTTGGAGGATAGAATGGAAACAACAACGAAAAATACAAATCAGAATATAAAAGAACGGTTGTATAACACGGGAATAATACCCGTAACGACGCTTTACACACCCGACGCGGACGCCTTACCCTTGTGCGAGGCTCTCCGCCGCGGTGGTATTGACGTGATTGAAATAACCTTCAGAGCGGACGGTGCAGAAAAGGCAATAGCTCAGATAAAAAAGGAATTTCCCGATATGCTCGTGGGTGCGGGAACGGTGCTTTCGGACAAGCATCTGAAGCTCTCTGAGGAAGCGGGCGCGGACTTTATCGTAACACCCGGTCTGGACTGCAAGCTCGTTGAGCACTGCAAGAGAAAAAAGCTGCCGATTTTCCCCGGCTGTACGACGGCAACGGAGTATCAGGCGGCGTATGCCATGGAGCTTGACACAATCAAATTCTTTCCCGCGGAGCAGTCGGGCGGAGTTGGAAAAATAAAGGCGCTCTCGGGGCCTTTTCCGTCGTTTAAGGTCATTCCCACGGGAGGAGTATCCCTTGATAACATTGAATCGTATGTCTCTTGCCCGTCGGTGCTCGCGTGCGGCGGCTCGTATATGGTCGCTCAAAAGCTTATTGAAAATAAGCAATGGGACAAGATAGAGGAGCTTTGCAGGTGGTCTGTCGAAAAGGTCAAGGAGGCAAGACGAAATGCCTAAGATAGTAACCTTTGGCGAGATAATGCTGCGTCTGGCTCCTGACGGATATTACAGATTTTTTCAGAATGACGTTATGCAGGCTACCTTTGGCGGCGGCGAGGCAAACGTGGCGGTGTCACTTGCCAACTTTGGACACGAGAGTGTTTTCGTAACAAAGCTCCCCGAGCACGCCATCGGTCAGGCGGCGGTAAATTCACTTCGTTATTTTGGAGTTGACACCACGAAAATCACGCGCGGCGGTGACCGAGTGGGCATATATTTTCTTGAAAAGGGCGCGTCACAGCGCGGCTCTCTCTGTATTTACGACAGAGCTCATTCCGCAATAGCCGAGGCAAAGCAGTCGGATTTTGATTGGAGACGCATATTCTCGGGCGCAGATTGGTTTCATTTTACGGGAATTACGCCCGCGCTTGGAGGCAATACTGCGAAAATTTGTCTTGACGCCTGCGAGACGGCAAGAGAGATGGGCGTTAAGGTCTCATGTGACCTCAATTTCCGCTCAAAGCTCTGGACACGCGCTGAGGCACGGGGCGTTATGACCGAGCTGTGCAGACACGTTGACGTCTGCATACTCAACGAGGAGGACGCAAAGGACATTTTCGGTATCGAGGCAAATCAGACGGATATAACTGCGGGTAAATTAAACCACGCAGGATATGAATACGTCGCGCGACAGCTTATAGAAAAATTCGGATTTGAGAAGGTTGCGATAACTCTGCGCTCGTCAATATCCGCAAGTGATAACGATTGGGCGGCTATGCTGTGCGACGGCGAGCGGTGTTGCTTCTCAAAAACCTACCATTTGCGTATCGTTGACAGGGTTGGCGGCGGAGACAGCTTTGGCGGCGCGCTCATACACGCACTCACAAGCCATATGCCGACGGATAAGGCTATTGAATTTGCGGTCGCGGCGTCTGCTCTCAAGCATTCTATTGAGGGCGACTATAACAGGGTGACCGTTGCGGAGGCGGAAAAGCTGATGAACGGTGACGGAAGCGGACGGGTGCAAAGATAACTGATATTGGAAGCGGTGAGGGATTGATTTTTGTTTTCAGATATGCTATAATAAATTCAGATTGATTTTATTGGAGGATATATTATGAAAACAAAGCTATCCCCCCGTTTTTGGCTTGTGCTGACGATATTCGGTCTTATGGGACAGATTGCATGGGTGGTTGAGAACATGTACTTTAACGTATTCATTTACGAAATGTTCAACGCAACCCCCTCGGATATTTCTCTTATGGTTGCGGCGTCGGCTGTCGCGGCAACGCTGACTACCGTGTTTATGGGCGCGCTTTCCGACCGCATCGGAAAGCGAAAGCTCTTTATGTGCGGCGGCTATATTCTTTGGGGAATATCTATTTTCTCGTTCGTATTTATTCGCGAGGATATTATAGCACCCATGATACCTGCAACCGTCTCCGCGGCTGCTGTGGGCGTTTCGCTCGTAATTATCATGGACTGTGTCATGACCTTCTTCGGCTCAACGTCAAACGATGCGGCTTTCAACGCGTGGCTGACCGACAGCACTGACGATACCAACAGAGGTGCGGCAGAGGGTATTAACGCCATGATGCCGCTCGTGGCGATACTCGTCGTATTTGGCGGCGTTATGCTGCTCCCTCAGGACGGCTCAAAATGGACGCTTATATTCTCAATAATAGGAATTATAACGCTCCTTGTGGGTATAGTCGGTCTGTTCATTATAAAGGAGCCCGACATCGTACCCAGCAAAACCGGATATTTTTCTAACATAATACACGGCTTCCGCCCGTCCTCAGTCAAAAATAGCCCCACGCTCTATATTGCGCTCGGACTGTTCGTGATATTTAATATTTCCATACAGATATTCATGCCGTATCTGATAATTTATTATGAGAAGACGCTCGCTATGGCAGATTACGTCTTTATCATGGCGCCTGCGATAATTATAGCGTCGGCGGTCACGGCGCTATGGGGCAGAGTGTATGACAAAAAGGGCTTTTATTTCTCGGTGTTCTGGTCAATGCTCTGGCTGTGCTCGGGATACGTGCTTCTGTTTTTGTTTACGACAAAGGCGCTCGTGTTTATCGGCTCGCTTCTTATGATGTGCGGATATCTGTCGGGAATGGCTGTGTTTGGCGCGAGGATACGTGACGGAATACCCGAGGGAAAAGCCGGAAGCTTTCAGGGTGTCCGCATCTGCTCGCAGGTGCTGCTGCCCGGAATTATCGGACCCTTTATCGGCAAGGCGGTGCTTAAAAACTGCGAAATGATAGAAAACGGCGACGGCACGCAATCGTTCTTGCCCAACGCAAATATATTCCTTGCGGCTCTCGTCGTTGCGATAATCGTCTCGGTGTTGCTTTTGCTTTTGGCGATATTTAAAAAGGACAAGCCCAAATTTGCCACACTCACAACGCCCTTTGAGGCGGACGTTGAAAAAATACCGCACAGTGATTATCCCCGTCCGAGCATGAAAAGAAATTCCTATATGAGCCTCAACGGCGAGTGGAACTTTGACGTGCAGAGCAAGAAGGGAAGAGTTTATTCGGGGAGAATACTCGTACCGTTCCCGCCCGAGGCGAAAATGTCGGGTGTTGAGAAGCAGTTTGGCTACAAGGATACGCTGATATATCAGAGAAAATTCACCCTTCCTGACGGATTTATGCTTGACAGAGTATTGCTTCATTTCGGCGCGGCAGACAGACTTGCAAGAGTGTTTGTCAACGGCGAGCTTGTCTGTGAGCATGACGGAGGATATTTGCCCTTTGAGGCTGATATAACCGACGCCTTGGTAGAGGGCGAGAACATTCTGAGGGTCGAGGTCTATGACGACCTCAGCACCGAATACCCCTACGGCAAGCAGTCCAAAAAGCGAGGCGGAATGTGGTATACGCCTATAAGCGGTATATGGCAGTCGGTGTGGCTTGAGAGCGTTTGTGAGAATTATATACGCTCGCTAAAAATCACCCCCGAGACGGACGCGGTAACGGTCGAGGTCTGCGGCGGCGAGGATAAAAAGAGACTTATCCTCGGCGGCAAGAATTATGAATTCTCGGGAGACAGCATCAGAATTGAGATAGACGCCCCAAGGCTCTGGACACCCGACACACCCAATATTTATGAGTTTGAGCTTGTATCCGGCAGGGACAAAATAAGCTCGTACTTTGCGCTCCGTGAGATTACAACGGAAAGACGCGGAGACAGCTCCTGCATTTGTCTGAACGGCAAGCCCATATTCCTTCACGGCTTGCTTGATCAAGGGTATTTCAGCGACGGAATTTATACCCCGGCAACACCCGAGGGATATAAAAAGGATATACTGACGATGAAGTCGCTCGGCTTTAATATGCTCCGCAAGCATATCAAAATCGAGCCTGAGATATTCTATTATTACTGTGATATTTACGGCATGATCGTCTGTCAGGATATGGTCAACAGCGGTAAATACAGCTTCCTTATTGACACGGCTCTGCCGACGGCGGGGCTCAAAAGGGGAATAAGCCACAAGCCCACCGCTGCACGCCGGGAGATATTTGAGCGCGAGGCGAGAGAGGTCATATCACTTCTTTACAATCACCCCTCGGTGTGCTATTACACGATCTTCAACGAGGGTTGGGGACAGTACGATGCCGACCGCATTTACGGTGAATTAAAGGAGATTGACGGCACGCGTGTTTGGGACGCGACGTCGGGCTGGTTCAAGGGCAGACACAGCGACGTACAAAGCGAGCATATTTACTTCAAGCCCATAAAAATAGAGCAGGAAAGCCCCGACAGACCGATAATTCTGTCCGAGTTCGGAGGATATTCCTATAAGGTGGAGGGACATTCGTATAATCCTCATAACACCTACGGATACAAATTCTTTACCGACGGCGACAAATTCCGCGAGGCAATGAGCACGCTCTACGAGGAGCAGGTCGTACCCGCAATAAAGGGAGGTCTGTGCGGCGCGGTGCTTACACAGGTCAGCGACGTTGAGGACGAGACCAACGGACTTTTCACCTATGACAGACAGGTGCTAAAGGTGAATGAGGAAGATATGCAAGGTATGTCGAAGAGATTATACGAAGCGTTTGACAAGAAATTCAACGCCGATATTGACAAATAGTAAAAACTTGGTTATAATAGTTACGTAAAATATTTTTTATTCAAAGGAGAGTAAAATTATGGGAAAGAACATTTACGCAGGAACAAAGACGGAGCAGAACCTCCGCGAAGCATTTTCGGGTGAGTCTCAGGCGAGAAATAAGTACACGTATTTTGCATCGGTTGCAAAGAAGGCGGGCTACGAGCAGATAGCAGAGCTTTTCCTCAAGACCGCAGAAAACGAAAAGGAGCACGCAAAGCTTTGGTTCAAGGCTCTCGGCGGACTTGGAACGACGGCAGAAAACCTCGTCTCGGCAGCAGAGGGCGAGAACTACGAGTGGACGGATATGTACGACAGAATGGCGCGCGAGGCTGACGAGGAGGGCTTCCATGAGCTCGCAGCTCAGTTCAGAGGCGTTGCGGCTATCGAAAAGACACATGAGGAGAGATACCGCGCACTTCTCAATAACGTTGAGACAAAGACGGTATTTGAAAAGAGCGGTGTGACTATCTGGGAATGCCGCAACTGCGGACACATCGTGGTAGGCACCAAGGCTCCCGAAAAATGCCCCGTCTGCAACCATCCTCAGGCTTACTTTGAGATAAGAAAAGAAAATTATTGATGATCGGGCAATAGAAAAAGCAAAAGCCTCAAGGTTTCTCACC
>JAFTKY010000083.1 GCA_017453005.1 Clostridia bacterium
CCTTATAAAGGGTATCGGACTTTGCGCGGGCATGAAGTCCATTGACGTTGAGGGTGCGACGGGCAACGTCCACACGAATTACGACGGCAAGGCGCAGGCGGCTATCGACGCATTCAAAAACGGCGCGGAGTACGTATATATTCACGTTGAAGGACCCGACGAGTGCGGTCACAGAGCCGAGGTTGAAAATAAGGTGCTCTCCGTTGAGCTTATTGACAAAAAGATACTCGCTCCCGTACACGAATATCTCAAGGGCTGCGGCGAGGACTACAAGATAATGATACTCCCCGACCATCCCACGCCCACGCGTCTCCGCACACACACGATAGACCCCGTTCCCTTTATGATATATTCCTCCACCCAAGACAAGGCAGGCGTTGACACCTTCTCCGAGGATACCGCATCGGCAACGGGACTTTACGTAGAGCACGGATATACACTTATGGACCTGCTCATTGAAAAATAATTTTTGAAAAGGAAAATTTATTTTGAACGAGAAAGATATAAATTCCAATCTGAATGATGCCGAGGAACTTACCGACGGTGAGGCTTGTGAAAATATCAACGCGGATAATGCAGACGAGACTGCTTGCGAGGAGACCGAAGCAGCTTGCGAGAGCAACGAGGTCACCGACAAGCAGGAAGAGCTTACTCCCGAGCAAAGGACCAAAAAAACTCTTTTGTCGGTAATAGAATACGTTGAGATATTTGCCTTTGCGGTGTTTGCCGTTCTGTTCATATTCAGCTTTGCCGTCCGCGTATGCGTTGTTGACGGCGACTCTATGAACAACACGCTCCAAAGCGGCGAGCGGCTCCTGACAACCAATTTCTTCTATACCCCCGAGGGCGGCGATATTATCGTCTTTTACGAGAACGAGCCTCTCAACAAGCCTCTTGTAAAGCGCGTTATCGCAACCGAGGGACAGACTATTGAAATTGATTACAACGCAGGTACCGTTAAAGTCGACGGAGAAATTTTAGATGAGGATTACGTACAGCTGCCCGAGGGCTACTATATAGTCTTCCCGAATTTCGTTTACGACGAGCAAACGAAAATAATGACCTTGACCGTCCCCGAGGGACAGCTATTCGTCATGGGTGACAACAGAAACGATTCCTGGGACTCGCGCAGTGAGGAGATAGGATGCATTTCGGAGCAGCAGATAATGGGAAAGGTGATATGCAGAATATCTCCCTTTACCGCATTTGATTAAAAGACAAGGACAAATTATGGATTCAAAACAGATACAGTGGTTTCCCGGGCACATGGCGAAAACACGGAGACTTATTTCGGACAACTTAAAGAACGTAGATATAGTTATTGAAATTCTTGACGCCCGAATCCCCCTCTCCTCCCGTAACCCCGAGATAACCAAGCTAAAGGAAAACAAGCCCTCGATAATAATACTCAACAAGGCGTCGCTTGCCGACCCCGTGCAAAACAAGATATTCTGCGAGTATTATCAGAATGAGAGCACAAGATGTATTCTCGCCGACTGCATAAGCGGTGATGGGCTGAACAAAATTCTCCCTGCAGTCAAGGAGATACTGAAGGACAAGCTTGACAGATACGAGGAAAAAGGAATGTCGGGACGCAGGCTCTTTGCTATGGTGCTGGGTATTCCTAACGTCGGCAAGTCAACTCTTATAAACAAGCTTTCGGGCGGTAAAAAGGCGAAGGTCGAAAACCGTCCCGGTGTCACCCGCGACAAGCAATGGGTATCTACCGGAATAGGCATTGACCTGCTTGATATGCCCGGTATTCTCTGGCCCAAGTTTGAGGACAGGACGGTTGGCGAAAATCTTGCGCTCACGGGCGCTGTAAAGGACGACATCCTCGACATTGAGTCTCTTGCGATGACCCTTTGCAACAGAATGAGAAATCTCTACCCCGAGCGTCTTTGCGAGCGATACAAGCTTGGCTCTCCCGACGTCTTTGAGGGACTTGACGATTACGAGCTTCTCTGTCTTATCGGCAAAAAGCGAGGATTTCTCGTCTCGGGCGGCGAGATAAACACCGAGCGCACGGCAGATATGCTGCTTGACGAGCTTCGCTCCTCAAAGCTCGGACGCATAACTCTTGACAGACTTTAATTTGCGAGGTGCATCATGCCTGATTATTCAATAGAAAACGAGCTTGCACAAAAGGGCTACACATCAATATGCGGCGTTGACGAGGCAGGCAGAGGTCCGCTCTGCGGTCCCGTAGTCGCGGCGGCGTGCATACTCCCCGACGGACTTGTTATCGAAGGACTGAACGATTCAAAAAAGCTCACTGAGAAAAAGCGCGAGGCACTTTTCGACGTCATTTGTGAGTCGGCTATCGCTTACAGCATAGCAGAGGCGTCGGTTGAGGAGATTGACCGAATGAACATACTTGAAGCCGACCTGCTCGCCATGAGGCGTGCGATTGACGGACTTTCCGTCAAGGCGGATTTTGCAATCATTGACGGCAATATTGCGCGTGATTTTCAGATCCCCGCGATGGCTGTCGTCAAGGGAGACGCGAGATCCATGAATATTGCGGCGGCGTCAATTCTTGCGAAGGTCACAAGAGATCGCATGTGCATTGACCTTGACGCGCAGTACCCAGAGTATGAGATCGCAAAGCACAAGGGCTACGGCACTAAGGCTCACATGGACGCGCTCCGCAAATACGGTCCCTCCCCCATTCACAGAAAAAAATTCATCCGCTTTCTTGACGAGGAAAAATGAGTACTGAATTTATAAATCAAGATGCAAAAAATCTCTTTCTCGGAAAATTCGGGGAGGATGTTGCCGCGAGCTTTCTTGAAAAGGAGGGCTACCGCATTGTCGGCAGAAATATAAAATTCGGACATCATGAGCTTGACGTTATTGCCGAGGACAAGGATTTTCTCGTGTTCGTGGAGGTAAAGACGCGCTCCTGCTCACACCCCGAGTCGAGCGGATACGGAAATCCCGGGCGTGCGGTGACGCACAAAAAGCGCACCGACACTCTGCGCGCGACATACGATTATCTCAAATCGCACGGAACGGGCAAGCAACCGAGAATTGACGTAATTGAGGTATTTTTGCAGCACGTAGGTGAAAATCGCGCAACACCGCCTCAAATACTGAATATAAACCATATAAGAAACGCTTTCGACGCGCGAGGACGAAAGCTGCACTAAACTGAATTTCATTGATTGGAGTACATAAAAATGAAGTATCAAAGCACACGCGACCTGTCCGAAAAGAAGTTTTCGGCGGCGCAGATCATCAAGCAAGGACTTGCGGATGACGGAGGTCTTTTCGTTCCCGAGTCTATCCCCACACTTACACAGGACGAGATAAGCGCACTTTGCTCCATGTCCTATCCCGAAAGAGCCGCTACCATTCTTTCAAAGTATCTTTCGGACTACACCTACGACGAGCTTCTCTCCGACTGCAAGACGGTATATTCCGAGGAGGGCTTCCCCGGCGGTGCCGCTCCCTTAAAGAACGTAAAAGACAACGTCTATTCTCTTGAGCTCTGGCACGGCCCCACCGCCGCGTTCAAGGACATGGCTCTTCAGATAATGCCCCGACTTCTCTCCCGCGCGCTCACAAAGACGGGCGAGGACAGAACGGCACTCATCCTCGTTGCCACGTCGGGTGACACGGGCAAGGCAGCTCTTGAGGGCTACAAGGACGTTGATAAGATAAAAATAATGGTATTCTACCCCGTTGACGGTGTCAGCCGCGTGCAGAAGCTTCAGATGGCTACGCAGACGGGCTCTAACGTAAACGTATGCGCTATCAAGGGTAACTTTGACGACGCGCAGACGGGCGTTAAGGTCATTTTCTCGGACAAGGACGCCGCCGAAAAAATGAATAATGCGGGTTACTTCTTCTCCAGCGCAAACTCCATAAACTGGGGCAGACTTGCGCCGCAGATAGTTTATTACGTATCCGCTTACTGCGACCTTCTCACGGCGGGCAAGATAAAGATGGGCGACAAGATAAACGTATGCGTGCCTACCGGTAACTTCGGTAATATCTTTGCAGCGTACCTCTCTAAGCTCATGGGACTTCCCATAAATAAGTTTATCTGCGCGTCCAACCAGAATAACGTCCTCACGGACTTCCTCTGCACGGGAACGTACAACAGAAACCGTGATTTCCACTGCACGATGTCCCCCTCCATGGATATTCTTATATCCTCCAACCTTGAAAGACTTCTCTACTTCTCTGCCGGTGCAGAAAAGACTGCGGCGTATATGAAGCAGCTTAACACCGAGGGCAAATATACGGTCGATGCTGACGTGCTTGCCACTATCTCCGAAAACTTCAAGGGATATTACGCAGACGAGGAAAAGACCGCGGCAACTATCAAGGATTATTTCAAGAACCACGCGTATCTTTCCGACACGCACACCGCCGTTGCGCTTTCCTGCGCTGAGCAGTATATAAGCGAGACGGGTGACAAAACGCCCATGGTGGTTGCATCCACCGCAAGCCCCTATAAGTTTGCGGCAGACGTGCTCAAGTCCATAACGGGAACAACACCTACTGACGCGCTCAAGGCTCTCGAGATACTTTCCGAAATCTCGGGCACGGAGATATCCTATCCTCTCCGCAATCTTGCAGAAAGACGCGTAAGATTTACAAATACCATAGAGCATGAGGATATGCTCTCCGAGGTATTTGCGTTTGTTGAAAAATAAATAAAAATCGTGTCGCACGCAAAAGCGTGCGACACGAAAATCAAAAAAGCATCCCTTTATCTGCAGGTATCGCAGTTGTGGGGCTTGAAGGTAGCGCAGGCTGTCTCCGAGGAGGACTTTGCGCTCTCGGGTGCTACCGCGATCTGCTCAGCCGTGCAGTAGGTCTCACCGTCATGGTAGTAGCAGCTCTTTACAGAGCAGTTGATTCCCTTGATATTCTTGCATCCGTTCTTATCCTGATTCATGTTTTTTACCTAGCCTTTCATGGTATGGAAATATACTCGGCACGTGCCGTGCCGTCATCTATATTATTTACACAGGCAGGCTCAATTATTCATTTACGAGGTATTGTATGTCTATATTTGTTTTGTCTGACCTTCACCTCTCCACAGACGAGTCCACGAACAAGTCTATGGAGGTTTTCGGTGCAAGATGGAAGGACTATATGCAAAAAATTGAAAAAAATTGGAACTCAATAGTCTCGGAAAATGACACGGTCATAGTTCCCGGTGACATTTCGTGGGCTATGAGCCTTGAAGGTGCTTTGGCTGACCTGTCATATATTGACGCCTTGAACGGAAAAAAGCTGCTCGGCAAGGGCAACCACGATTTCTGGTGGACGACAAATAAGAAAATGACGGATTTTTTCAAATCTCACGGGCTGAATTCTCTGTCCATTCTCTACAACAACGCATATATTGTTGAGGATAGAATTATTTGCGGAACGAGGGGTTGGTTTCCCGACGAGTCAAAGCAAACACCCGTAAACAATGCGGATTATTCAAAGATACTCAACCGCGAGTGCATAAGGCTTCGTATGAGCCTTGAGGCGGCGGTGTCCCTGCAAAAATCACGTATCGATGAGGACGGTGAGAAGCTTCCCATTCTCGTATTTCTGCATTTCCCGCCTATATGGAACGATTTTGTCATGCGCGAGCTTGTTGACATTCTGCATGAGTTTGAGATAGAACACTGCTATTACGGTCATATACACAACTCCTACGCAACTCCCCTCTCGTTTGAGTTTGAAAACATAAAATTCACGCTTACTTCGTCTGATTTTTTGAGTTTTTATCCATTAAAAATTTAAAAAGCTATTGACAAAAGTCGCAAAAAAATATACAATATATTGTATGCCTTTTTTATGGTGTACTATTTTCGGCAATATTTGCCACAACACAGAAAAAAATATATTAGATAAAAAATCTGGAGGAATTCAAAATGAATTTGTTGAAGTCTGAAAAGGCAGAAAAGAGCACGGTAAAGATAGAGTTCTCTGTTGAAAAGTCCGTATTTGATGCTGCCGTTGAAAAGGTTTACCGCAAGCAGGTAAAGAAGATCTCCGTTCCCGGTTTCAGACCCGGTAAGGCTCCCCGCGCTATGATCGAGAAGATGTACGGTACGGGCGTATTCTACGAGGACGCTATAAACGACCTTATCCCCGAAAACTACACCGAGGCTGTAAAGGCTGCAGGACTTGAGCCCGTAGGACAGCCCGAGATCGACGTTGTTTCCATTGACGAGAACGGTCTCGTTCTCTCCGCAATCGTTCCCGTAAAGCCCGAGTGCAAGCTTGAGGGTTACATGGGCATTGAGGTAACCAAGGACGTCGTTGAGGTAACTGACGAGGATATCGACAAGGAGATCAACATCGTACGTGAGAGAAACTCCCGTGAGATAGAGGTTACGGATGCACCCGCAGAGATGGGCAACGTAACGAAGATAGATTTTGAGGGCTTCGTTGACGGCGTTGCATTCGAAGGCGGCAAGGGCGAGGATTATTCCTTGAAGCTCGGCTCCGGCTCCTTCATTCCCGGCTTTGAGGAGCAGGTTGCAGGTCACGTTATCGGTGAGGAGTTTGACGTAAACGTTACCTTCCCCGAGGAATACCATGCAGAGGAGCTTGCAGGCAAGCCCGCTGTTTTCAAGGTAACCATCAAGTCCATTGAGAAGATCGAGCTCCCCGAGCTTGACGACGATTTCGCAAAGGACGTTTCCGAATTTGATACGTTTGCTGAATACCGCGAGGACATGAAGGCTAAAATCCAGAAGAGACACGAAAGTGCGGCTGAGGCTAACCTTGAGGAGTCTATTCTCAACATTCTTATTGAGAAGCTTGAGGCTGACATTCCCGAGGCTATGTTCGTTGCAGAGACCGAAAACTTCGTTCGCGACTACGATAACAGACTTCGTCAGAGCGGACTTGACCTCCAGATGTACTTCCAGTACACTGGTCTTACCCTCGACGGACTTCGCGAGCAGCTTCGTCCTCAGGCAGAAAAGCAGGTCAAGGCAAGACTCGCTCTTGAGACTGTTGCAGCTGCTGAGCACATTGAGGTTTCCGACGAAGAGCTTGAGGCAGAGTTTGCTCTTCTTGCGTCCAACTACAACATGGAGGTTGAAAAGCTCCGTGAATTCGTTGACGCTGACATGGTAAAGGCTGACGTATCCGTCAGAAAGGCTATGAAGCTCGTTAAGGAAAACGCGACAATAAAGGCTTAATCTGATTTGTGCCGTACTTGCACATTGGCAAACCCCGTGTGAAGGTACGGCACTATTACACACAAAAATATTTATGAAAGGCAGATTTAAAATGGATCTTTACAATATGAAAAACGCTCTCGTTCCTATGGTAGTTGAGCAGACGGGACGCGGCGAGCGCTCCTACGACATATTCTCGCGCTTGCTCAACGATAGAATAATATTCTTGTCTGACGAGGTAAACGATGCTACCGCTTCCCTTGTCGTTGCACAGATGCTCTTCCTTGAGGCGCAGGATCCCACGAAGGATATTTGCTTTTATATCAACAGCCCCGGCGGATCGGTTACCGCGGGTATGGCTATATACGACACGATGCAGTATATCAAGTGCGACGTCTCCACCATCTGCATAGGTATGGCGGCAAGCATGGGCGCGTTCCTTCTCTCCGCAGGTACTAAGGGCAAGAGAATTGCTCTTCCCCACAGCGAGATAATGATACACCAGCCTCTCGGCGGCGCGCAGGGTCAGGCATCTGATATCAAGATCCGCGCAGAGCTTATCCTCCGTACGCGTGATATGCTCAACAAGATACTTTCCGAAAACACCGGAAAGTCCATTGAGCAGATTGAAAAGGACACGGACAGAGACTACTTTATGACAGCACAGGAAGCTCTCGAGTACGGCATTATTGACCGCATACTCGAAAAGCACGAATAAAAACTGAAAGGCTTAGACATGGCATCTGAAAACAACCGTACTCCCAGAAGCGCAAATCTCAGATATTGCTCATTCTGCGGAAAAAATGAAAATCAGGTAAACCTTCTTATTCCCTCCTCGTCGGGTGTATATATCTGTGACTTTTGCGTGGAAATGTGCTCGGAGCTTATATATGAAAGCACCGCTATTCATTCCCACAGCACGCTTTCATTTGAAAGTCTCCCGAAGCCCATGCAGATAAAGGAAACGCTTGACGAATACGTTATCGGTCAGGACGACGCAAAGGTTGCCCTTTCGGTAGCCGTATATAATCACTATAAGAGAATACTCAATAAGTCCGAGGCATACGCACAGCAAAGAAGAAAAAAAAGAAACGGACAGACAAACGAGCACGAGGTTGAGATACAGAAGAGCAACGTTCTTTTGCTTGGCCCTACGGGTGTAGGCAAGACCTACCTTGCGCAGACGCTCGCAAAAACGCTTCAGGTTCCCTTTGCCATAGCCGATGCAACAACTCTCACAGAGGCAGGTTACGTTGGCGAGGACGTCGAAAATATCCTTCTCCGTCTCATTCAGGCGGCAGACTACGATATTGAGCTTGCAGAAAAAGGCATCATATATATCGACGAGATAGACAAGATCTCCCGTAAGAGTGAGAACCGCTCCATCACCCGTGATGTATCGGGCGAGGGCGTTCAGCAGGCGCTTCTCAAGATTCTTGAGGGCACGGAGGCAAACGTCCCCCCTCAGGGCGGACGTAAGCATCCCACGCAGGAGTTTATAAAGATAAACACCGAGAACATTCTCTTTATCTGCGGCGGCGCGTTTGACGGAATCGACAAGGTCATCGGCAAGCGCAAGGGCGGAAATACCATCGGCTTTGGAAGTGCCGTTGCGGCGGTCTCCGAGCAGGGCGCGGGCATATATAAGGACGTTACGGCTCACGATATAGTTAAGTTCGGTCTTATCCCCGAGCTTGTGGGCAGACTTCCCGTTATAGTTTCCCTCTCCGAGCTTGACAACGAGGCTCTCGTAAAGATACTCAAGGAGCCCAAGAACGCGATCATCAAGCAGTATATCAAGCTCTTTTCAATGGACGGCGTAAAGCTCTCGTTTGAGGACGAGGCACTCACTGCCATCGCTTCCCTTGCGACCGAGAGACACACGGGCGCGCGCGGACTTCGTTCCATTATGGAATCGTTCATGACGAAAATAATGTACGACATCCCCTCCCGCGACGATATTGAAGAGGTTATAATCACCGAGGGCTGCGTAAGACGCGGAGAATACCCCAAGCTGGTCATGAAGGCTCCCAAGCTTTCAGCTCAGCAGATCCCCGCTCCCGCGGCAAATGAATAAAATAAAAGGACTGCATCGCAGTCCTTTTATTTTATATGCGTAAGCTCCTCACCGTCGCAGACGAAAACTATGCTTCCGTCCTTGTCGGTGCGCAAAAGCTCTATTTTGAACAAATTCAATCGGTACATGACCTCGGCGGCGGGATGTCCGTAGGTGTTGTCTGTGCCGCAGCAGGCTATGGCGTATTCGGGTGAAGTTATCTCCAAGAACTCGTACGAGCTTGACGTCTTTGAACCGTGGTGACCGAGCTTTAATATGTCACAGTCAAGAAAGTCGCCGTATTCCTCTATCATCTCCAGCTCGGAGTCTGCCTCTGCGTCACCCGTGAAGATCAGCGAGCATTCGCCAAACTCACATTTGAGGACGACGCTCGTGCTGTTGACCTCGTCGTATTCCCCGTAATCCTTGTTGGGTGCAATCACCGTGCTTGTAAGCTCACCGAGAGAAAAGCTCTCGCCCGATATCGCTTCTATGACGTTTACGTCATACTCGTCAATAAGTGAGAGCAGCGTCAGATAAATTTCAATATCCTCGTCGGAGTTCGTCATTATGATATTTTCAACGTCAAATTCCTTGACTATCATGTCCGCGCCGCCGATATGGTCATCGTGCGGATGCGTCAGCACAAGATACTCAAAGGACTTGATATCAAGCTCCAAAAGATAGCTCTTCAGCACCGGTTCCGAGCTGTTCGTTCCCGTGTCTATCAGCATATTTCCATCGGGTGTCATAATGAGAATCGAGTCTCCTTGACCTACGTCAATAAAATGTATGCTTATTCCGCCCTCGTCCAGCACTCGGGATAGAACGTCCTCGGAAAACAGAATATCCCGATAGTAATATATCCCCGTGCTGATAGCACCCAAAACAAGCAGTGCGGCAAGGGTTATTATGATAACCTTCAGTGTTGTCTTTTTAGTCATATCTCTATTCCAAATACTCCCCGAGGCAAGTCGGGGAGTATAACTTTTACTTTATTTTCTTTGCTTTTACAAAAAATCTGTGCGAGCATTTGGGGCATCTTACCGCGTTTCTGCCCGCCTTGTAGGGCAAGCGTAGAGTATTTCCGCACTTCGTGCAGTCACGGTAGATATATCCGCCTCCGTCGCGAGGACCGCGCTTTGAGCCCTTTGAGGTATTAAAGGCGAAAAATCTCTTTACCGCGCGGCGAGCTCTGAGATACACCTGATTCTCTCGTCTGCGCTTGTCGATCTTTCGCGAAAAGCA
>JAFTKY010000005.1 GCA_017453005.1 Clostridia bacterium
CGAGGACAGCGAATATCTGCCGAGAGTTTACGAGACTGACAACTGCGTAGTTTATACGGGCTCTCACGATGCGGACTGCACGAAGACCTGGGTGGACAACGTAGAGGGCTCGGCTCTTGAGCGCTTCAACAGAGAGTGTCCCGGAAGAAAGGGTCAGAGCAGGACATACGCACTTATTGAGCTTGCGTTTACAAGCCGCGCAAATCTTGCAGTCATTCCGATTCAGGACTATCTTGAGCTTACTAACGCCGAGGGCCGCATGAACACCCCCGCGGTAGCAGAAGGAAACTGGTCCTACCGTCTCTCTCCGAGATACAGAACGGCGGCACTCACAAATAAGATAAAGGATATTACCGTACGCACAAAGCGCGCGACCAGATAAGCGAATTTTCCCCTGACTAAAAAAACAAAACGAAAGGAATTTTACGCATGAAAAGACGCATACTATCCTTAATACTTGTAATTTCAATGATCCTTGGAATATGCCTTAGTGCAATATCGTGTGATATAAGCATATCTACCGATAATTTGCCTACGGGCTCGCCCTCCGGTCAACCCACTCAGGCACCAACGTCAGCGCCCACTCAGGCACCGACCGAAAAACCTACGGAAGCCCCCACCGAGGAGGAGGGTGACTTCACGCTTGAAAAGCAGGAGGGCTACAATCAGCTCACGTTTTATTGGGTAACGTCGGGCTCAATAGCCAACTGTGATATGTGGATATGGTGGGGCACTACCGCAGGAAAAGGCCACGTAATGCACAAATGGGAGCATGGCGGCAAGGTTATCGTCAATATTCCCGAGGAAGTTACGGAGGTTGGATTTATCGTCCGTACAGGCTGCTCCGATCCCGGCGGAAGCTCGTGGGGCACTGCCACCAAGGACGGCACTCAGGAGGACAGATTCGCAATTATTACGGGCGAGGAGACCTTCGTTTACTTAAAGAGCGGAGACGCTTCGCAATACTATAGCAATGACGGAGGAAATACTCTCGAAATGATAAAGGAATTTTCACTCGCAGGAATAGTTGATTCCAACAAAATTCAATATTACATCTCACCCAAGGACACCTTCTCCTCTCTTGACAGCTTCAAGATTCTTGACGGAGAGCGCGAGCTTACTATCGTAGGCGTGAGCACCCTCGGCAAGGAGTCCACGACCGGTGTTATCGAGGTGGCGGAGGAGCTTGATCTTTCCAAGTCCTACGAGGTAAGAATTGAAGGCTACGGAGGAGTTATTGCTCTTCCCACGGGCATTTTCGACACGGAATATTTTATTCAGAACTACACCTATGACGGAGACGATCTCGGCGCGACTATAAACGGCGACGGCACGGTAACCTTTAAGGTATGGGCTCCCACCGCGTCAAAGGTTCTCCTCAACCTCTTCGAGTCAGGTCACGAAGGAGGCGCGTACGCGAGCGTTGACATGACACTCGAAACAAATGGCGTATGGTCTTATACCGCAGAGTGCGGACACGGCACGTACTACACCTACACGGTAACGACGGTTATGGGTGAGCAGGAGGCAGTTGACCCCTACGCAAAGGCAGCAGGTCTTAACGGAGACCGCGGAATGGTAGTTGACCTTTCCCTCACAGACCCCGAGGGCTGGGACAGTGACGCGGCTTTCTCTACGGGCATTGACAGCTATTCCGACGCAATAATCTGGGAGGTACACGTAAGAGACTTCTCAAACAAGATAGCGTCCTCCGAATACAAGGGCAAATATCTTGCGTTTACCGAGCGCGGACTTGTCAACGAGCACGGACAGAGCGTTGGTGTTGATTACCTTGTAAAGCTCGGCATAACTCACGTCCACCTTCTCCCCGTTTACGATTACGCGACCGTCAACGAGGCAGACCCCGACAGTCAGTTCAACTGGGGCTACGATCCCAAGAATTATAACGTCCCCGAGGGAAGCTATTCTACAGACCCCTACAACGGCGAGGTCAGAATAGAGGAATACAAGAAAATGGTCATGGCGCTTCACGAGGCAGGCATAGGCGTTATTATGGACGTCGTATATAACCACACCTACGTTGCAAACTCCAACCTCAACAAGATAGTTCCCTACTACTATTACAGATACACCTCGTCGGGCGCGAACACGTCGGCATCGGGCTGCGGAAACGATACCGCATCCGAGAGATATATGTACGGAAAATACATGGTCGACTCGGTAAGCTATTGGCTTGACGAATACAATCTTGATGGCTTCCGCTTTGACCTTATGGGACTTCACGACCTTCAGACCATGCAGGAGGTTGAGGCTGCCGTGCACAGCATTGACCCCGAGGCTCTTATCTACGGTGAGGGCTGGACGATGGGCGAGACCATTGACGGAAGTCTTATGGCTAACCAGTCCAACATCAAGAAGATTGAGACCACGAACAACGCCATAGGCTCTATCGCGGTATTTAACGATACCATCCGCGACGGACTTAAGGGTAGCGTATTCAACACCGCCGCAAAGGGATATATCAGCGGCGAGGGCAAGACAAATCTCAACGCCGTTCTGTTCGGAATCAAGGGCGGCAAGGGCGGCTCGTCCTGGTCGGTAGAAAACGCGATGGTAGTAAACTATATGTCCGCGCACGATAACAACACCCTTTGGGATAAGCTTGAGCTTTCCAACGGCAGTAACACCGTCGAGGAAAGGCTCGCTATGAACCGTCTCGGCGCGACTATCCTTATGATATCCAGAGGTATGGTATTCTTCCAGGCGGGCGAGGAAATGCTCCGCACGAAGGACGGCGACGAAAACAGCTACAATTCAAGCGATGCGATAAATAATATCGACTGGTCCGTTCTGTCCGAGGGCACGAATGAGTACGAAATGATGCAGTACTATAAGGGTCTCATTGACATCAGAAAGACCTTCGGCATCTTTGCCGACAACAGTGCGGCACTTACGACCTCTACCCTTTCCGACGGTGCAGTGGCAATAACGGTTGACGATTACTCAGGAAAGATCGCAACGGTAATCCTCAATCCTACGGATACGGCAATCACGTATACCTTGAGTAACGGCTCGTGGAATATGGTCTGTGACGGTACACACGCAGGCACGGAGGTTCTCGACAGAGTTGAGGGTAACATCAGCATTCCCGCGTGCAGCGCCGTTATAGTAATCAGCGACGCGCTCATAAACGGATAATAGATCAACAAAAATACCGCCGCACCGAATTTGTGCGGCGGTATTTTAAAAAAGCACTTGACACGCAATAGGGTGCTTGTTGTATAATAGAGATAACATAAACACATCTACGGAGGAAAATAATGATATACAATCAGTTTCAGGACATAAAGCTATCCGCACTCGGAATGGGATGTATGCGTCTGCCCGTCGGAGAGGGCGGAAATTCCGACATTGACATGAATGCAACAAGGGAGATGGTCGCTTATGCCTTTGAGCACGGCATCAACTACTTTGACACGGCGTGGGGCTACCACAGCGGTCAGTCCGAGCTTGCAATGGGAGAAATTTTGAAGGATTACCCCAGAGACAGCTTTTATCTTGCGTCAAAATTCCCGGGCTATGATTCAAGCCTTATAGGCAAGGTCGAGGAGGTGTTTGAGAGACAGCTTGAAAAATGCCGGGTCGAATACTTTGATTTCTACCTGTTCCACAACGTATGCGAGTCGAATATCGACGGGTATCTTGACGAGAGCCTCGGAATACATAAGTATCTTATGGAGCAGAAGAAGAACGGCCGCATCCGTCATCTCGGCTTCTCCACTCACGGAAGCATGGAGACCATGAAGCGTTTTCTCAACGCGTACGGCAAGGATATGGAATTCTGTCAGCTTCAGATAAACTGGCTTGACTGGGATTTCCAGCGCGCAAAGGAAAAGGTGGAGCTTGTAAGCTCGTACGATATACCGATATGGGTAATGGAGCCCGTCCGCGGAGGAAAGCTTGCAAGCCTCTCTCCCGAGCACGAGCAAAGGCTCAAGGCGCTTCGCCCCGACGCTACCGTCGTTGAGTGGGCGTTCCGCTTCCTTCAGAGCCTCCCCGAGGTCAAAATGACGCTTTCGGGTATGTCGAATTTTGAACAGATAAAGCAGAACATTGATACGTACAGTAGCTCAAAGCCCTTGACGGGCAAGGAAACGGATGAGCTTTTCGCTATCGCGGCGGAAATGACCGCGAAGACCGCACTTCCCTGCACGTCCTGCCGCTACTGCACCGAGCACTGTCCGCAGGAGCTTGACATTCCCCGCCTCATAGAGCTTTACAACGAGCACATCTATTCGGGCGGCGGATTTATCGCGCCCATGGCTCTCGGCGCACTGTCCGAGGACAAAAAGCCTTCCGCTTGCATTGGTTGCCGCTCTTGCGAGGAGGTCTGTCCTCAGAACATAAAGATAAGCGAAATGATGGCGGACTTTTCATCAAAGCTCAAGGGATAAGCAATATGAATAAGGCAAAGGAAATATTGCTTTCGGGTGAGTTCACCTGCGTGCTTTGCGGCGGCGATGATATCATCACCTCTACCCTGCGCGGCGTAAAGCCCTTGGTACAGCTTCTGGAGAGCAGACGCTGCCTTGAGGGATATTCTGCCGCGGACAAGGTAGTTGGCAGAGCAACGGCGTTTCTCTATCTTTTGCTTGGCGTCACGTCAATATACGCCCACGTAATAAGCCGTCCCGCGCTGGAGCTTTTGCAATGCCGCGGCGTGGCGGTGGAATACGAAACGCTCACGGATAACATAATAAACCGACAAGGCAACGGCATCTGTCCGTTTGAGGCGGCGACCCTGCACGTCAGCGACGAGCAGGAAGCGTACACCGCGATACGCAACAAAATGAAGGAAATGAATATTGAGCTAAAATAAAAATTACCGACAGAATGGCGTGATATCCTTGACGGATATCACGCCATTCTTATATGTTTTATTTTGCCTTTATTTTGCTCTCAAAGCTCTCCACCACGCAAAGCAAGGGCTCATCAAGGTATGACTTCGCAAGGTCTTTTTCCTCCTCCGTCATGCCCCAGAACGCCTCCGCAACACCGCCGCAAATAGCGCACAGCGTATCGCTGTCGCCGCCTATAGATATGCCGTTGCGTATCGCGTCCTCAAAGGACGTCGCCTCAAAAAACGCCTGCATTGCCTGAGGCACGGTTTCCTGACACGTCTCGTTGAAGTAATAGCTATCGCGTATGCCGTCAAGGGTAAAATCCATATCGTAATATTTGCATACGAATTCCCTTATCTGCTCCTTGTCCGCACCCGTCCGCGCAAGATACGCCGCACCCGCACTCACAACAGCACCCTTTATTCCCTCGGGATGGTTGTGCGTGACCTCCGCCGTCGCTTGGGCGAGAGATATCGCCTCGTCAAGTGAGCTTGCATACCACGCCGCGGGAGATACTCGCATGGCGGAGCCGTTGCCGTAGCTTCCATACGGCTCAGTCTCACCCAACATCAGCCACAGTCCGAAATGCATACCGTATCCCGCACGGGGGTACATTTTGCCGTATTTGTGCATGCTTTCGATCAAGGTGCGCTTGAAGTCCTCAATATCCTCAATTTTTTCATATTGCATAAGCGCATCCGCAACGGCAACGCTCATAACGGTATCGTCCGTAAAACGGCACTTGGGTGAAAAAAGCTCAAAATCCTTGGTTTTAATGTTGTGGTACTCGTATATCGAGCCTACAATATCTCCGAAAATTGCTCCTATCATGATCTGTTCTCCTCCTTGTAATCATCGTCAAGCTCCTGTCTCCATTCGCCCTTGTCGAGGTCCTCACAGCATCGTATGGAGGTTATCGCCTTGGAGACTGTCTCGTACGTTATCTTCATGCCCCTCTTGTCCTGACGGTATCCCGCCGCGCGGTCACTTCTTATTCCGTACTCCGCCGCCGTCTCTACCGCGTCGATATTTGCCGCAAGGAATATAAATTCCCAGCCGTATTCCTCCTGACGGAGCTTTATCTCCTTTTTTATCCTCTCGCTTGTGTATTTATGGCTTGAGTTTTCCATTCCGTCCGTCGTAATGACAAACACGGTATGCTCGGGCACGTCCTCGGGACGCGCGTACTTGTGAATGTTGCTTATGTGGTGGATAGCGTCTCCGAGCGCGTCAAGCAACGCGGTACATCCGCCCACACGGTAGTCGCTGTGCGTCATGGGCTTTACGTCCGATATCGGCACGCGATCGTGCAAAACGCTGCTGAACGTGTCAAAAAGCACGGTGGATACGTATACAGCTCCCTCCCTTTCCTTCTGCTCCGATATCATGGAATTGAAGCCTCCTATCGTGTCGTCCTCAAAGCCCGACATCGATCCGCTTCTGTCAAGAATAAATACGATCTCTGTTGTGTTGTTCTTCATTTTGTCCTCCAAAAAAATAAAATATGACTGCTCGGCTTTCACCTTACAGTCATATTATACATGCTTTTTCTCACAAAATGGTCGCTCGTCGGGAGACTTTTATACCCCCAGCGTTACCTGGTCAAATTGGTACAGCGTTTCGTTGACGTCAAATATGCTTCCGTAATTTCCCGTAGTGATAAAATACTCGATTATAACGTCAAAAACACTGCTTCGCGAAAGAGACATACCTACGGTGTTGAGCAGGCGGTTAGTCTGCTCCAAATCAAGCCGCAGTGCTATCGCAAAGGACACAGCCGTAACCTTGCTGGGCTTGTAATTTTTGTTGCTCCTTATTTTCGAGAAGGTCTTTTTGTCTACGTTTGCACGCTTGTAGCACTCCACGTCGGTCATGCCCTTTGCGTCTATGTACTCAAAAAGCGTCTGCGCAAAGCCCTTGTCAAGCTGCTTTAACATCTCCTCAAGGCTTTTGGGAGGTGTATCGCCGCAAGAGACGTCTATTTGCTGTCTTATCTCCTCACAACACTCATCGGCGCAAAGCGCCGCCTTTACCCGTTTTTCATACTCGCGAAAGACCCGTCTCTCGCGCATGGAATCGTACAGCGGCGGCATACAGTCTGCGTATGCGTCGTCAATAAACTCCGTTACGTCGCAAAACAGCTTTTCGCTGATGGAATACGCGGTCTTATCAAATACCACGAGGTAAATAAGCATTTCGTGCTCGAACAAAAAATCTCCCAGCACGTCCATAGCGATTTTGAGAACTCGGTCCTTGGGAAAGCCGAAGGCTCCCGAGGATATCAGCGGAAACGCCACGCTTTTGCATTTGTTTTCAAGCGCAAGCGAAAGGGCTTCTCTGTAGCACGAGCGAAGCAGCTCCTCCTCACCGTCGCGTCCCTGCCATATAGGACCTACGGTGTGGATAACGTACCTACACGGCAGTGCAAACCCGGGCGATATGATAGCTTTACCCGTTTGCAGCAGTCCCTTTTCACGACAGAAATGATACAGCTCCACTCCCGCTGCCTCGTGTATCATAGCGTCAATTCCGCCGCCGTGAGAGTAATGGGGGTCTGTTGGATTGACTATTGCGTCGCACCTCATTTTGGTTATATCCTGACGTATCAGCTTCAGTGGCACGGTATCACCCCCTTTGTTTTATTTTACCATTCCGTAGCCGCCCGCGTACTTGCTGACCTCGGAGGCAACCACGAATACGTGATTGTCGCATATTCTGCGTATTTCCTTGAGTGCCTTGGGTGTTTCCTTTCGCGGCAAAACGATGAATATCATGTTCATTTTATCGGTTGAGCCGTAGCCCTCAAACACCGTGTATCCTCTGCCCGAATCGTGCAGATATGCCTTTATGCGCTCGGTATTTTCATCGTTTGCGATAAGCTCGAGGTTTGACGTTCCGAGAGCGATTTTGTTCTCGATGGTAGAGCCGAGGAACAGACCCGTCGCGTATCCTATACAGTAGAACAACAGAAGAAACAGATTGTCTCCGAGAGTTCCTATTATGGTGGATATGACAAGTCCCCAGATGGTGCACTCAATAAATCCGAGCCCCGCCGCCTTCAGCCTCTGTCCCTTTACCATCATGCAGGTCTTGAGCGATTGGATGGAAATTTCTATTATTTTTGCGGCACACACGATAAGGCATACGACCACGGGATGAAGTGATGCTAAAAATTCTGACATTTTTGTCTCCTTTACTTTTTTCTCGTCTGCGTCTTACAATGATGAATTTTGATAGCATCACCCTTGCAAATGCTTGCAAGGGTGATTTTTTTAAATTAACGGTCCTTTATAGCGTCAACGGGCTTACGTCTTGCGATATTATATACGGGCAAGAAGCTTGCGAGCAGTGCAACGCCTATGCTGATAAGCAGCATAAGAATGAACTGACGCGCGCCGTAGTTGAGCACCGTGATATTTATTCCGTTGTTGCGCATCCACGCGTTGACGAATACTATTCCTCCAACAACGACCGCGGTTGAAAGAATGAAGTTAATAATAGCGATAATGAACGCCTCGCTGAAGAATATCTTGAATACGTCGGACGAGCGCGCACCGACTGCACGGAGAATGCCTATCTCACGCTTCTTGTAGGAAATGGAGGTCGCGATAAAGTTCATAAGCAGAAGTGCCGAGAATACTGCAAACACAACGCCTACCCAAAGGAATATTACCGCACCCATTTCAATGAACTCGTTGAATGCGCCAAGCGTATCCATAACGAGATTCTGGAGCTCAAACTTGAGGTCCGCGCCATCGGGCGCATAGGACATCTCAACGAGCTTCTGTACTACCGAGCGGTCAGATCCAAAGGGCGCGAGAGCGTACGTCCAGATGCCCGAATCGTGATCTGCGATGTCTTCCTTATAAACGTCGACGTCGTTTTCCTCCATGTCAGCCTCGTACCAAGCCATGTAATCCGCCATGATGGTATCGCTGACTATCATGGAGCCCGTATTTACAAGCTCCGTATTATACGTACCGACTATCTTGAAGTCGTAGCTCTTTATTTTTGCGTTGGAGTCCGTCTCGTAGCTGCGGGAGTAGCTTTCAAATACGAGCGAGTTCATTATCTCCTCAAGAGAACCGCCTGCCGCGTTCATGAACGCGTCCTCAGCTATTTTATTTATCTCTTCTCCGCTGTACGTACCGAATTTGTTTTCAAAATATCCGTATCCTTCATCACTGTTGTTGAGATACCAGTAGTTATAGAAATCAATCGCTCTATACGTGCGCTCTTCCTCGGACATCTCATGCCAGTTCTGCTCGGTCATGCCGTAGTTTTCGTTGTCGAGCATGAGCTGAACGAACGCGTCGTTTTCCCAAAGTCTGTTCTCCATTACGTCAACGTAGGAATACGCGTTTCTGAGCATTTCGGATATTGTATATCTCTGCATGCTGAACTCGGGATATTCCTCACTCGTATTGCGGAGGCAATCATAGAGCGAGTACATTCTGTCCGCGGGTGCGCCTTCGGGAAGCTCAAGTCCGTAAATATCTGTCACGAAGGACATCATATCCTCTCTTACCTGCAGATCAAATTCGCCTCTGTATTTCAAGGGCTCATCCGTATAATTTACGGGAGCGGAATCATATCCGTACTCGAACCAATAGCGTGCCCAGAATTCCTTTGCCTCGTAAGCACCGCTTATCTCCTCGCCGAAATTCCAATATGCGTACTCGCATACCTGAGCGACTATCTCCGCATCCTTCACGCACTCGGCAATATAGCTGCGGGCTGCCGCCTCCATAAGTCTGTCAAAATAATTGTTCTCGGGATTTGTCGCATCCCAGTTAGCCTTGCCGTACAGTCTTGCCGCCTCGTCGGCTACGTTCTGTGCGTTCATGGTAAGGGTCGCCTCGTAGGGCGTTATGTTGGTGATAAAGTGCGAAGGAAGAACTATCTCGTTTGCGGCAAGCTGCGTGCGCTCCTTTCCGTCAAGCCACGTGATTTCCAGCTTTGAGAGCACGGAGCTGTCTGCGACCTCGGAATAGGTCTGCTCCATTCCACTGGCTTCGTCCTTAATTGCGATATACATGGAGGAATTCCAGCCGTTCATATAGGTGGAGAGCTGCTCGTACATCACGGATATTCTGCTTGAGAGCTCCTCAATA
>JAFTKY010000084.1 GCA_017453005.1 Clostridia bacterium
ATCCTCGGGAAGCTCAAAGTTCCAAACGTATGCAAATACCGTTACCTTCTTTATCTCGTTGCCCTCTGCGTCTTTGACTACAACGGTTGCAGAGTATTCGCCCGCAGCGGAGTCGGACTTGGAGATAGCCTTTACGATAAAGGTCTGGCTGTTATTTGCAGCTATGTCAAACGTTGAGAAGCTGCCAACGCCTGCGGGAGGTGTGGGGTCGATTATCCATTCGCCGTCCACCTCAAAGTAGTAGCCCTGGAGAAGCTCGGATTCCATCTTGTCAATGCCGTTAGTATGAATAAAGTCGGTCATTTCAATGGTAAGTCCGTTCTTTGCAACCTCTGTTGAGAGGATAAGCTGGCAAGCCTCTGCCTCGTTCTTTGCAAGCATGAGCTTGTAGCTGATAAGGCTTCCGGGTGTTACCTGTGTCTGAGGAGTTCTCGTGTATGTGTGATTGAACCAGAGGTTGATGTCGGAATCCTCCTTCTCTGTCGTTTCGGGGATATAGGATTCATATCCGCCGTCGGGAGTCGTGCCGGAGAGAAGCTCATCCTTCTCTGCCTCCTCTTCGGGAGTGAGCTCGGGCTTTTCTACTCCGCCAAGCTCAACGCCTGCGTAGCAGAGTGCGTCCTTGTAGGTTGTAAAGCCCACGATGGAGGAGATATATACCGTATTCGTAGGCGAGGATGCGCCGTGAAGGTCAAATCTGAGCATTGTAACGGTGCCGTTCCATGCCTCAAGATCAGACATGTTGAAATATACGTAATGCCATCCGTCATGTCCGGGGAGGAACTCGCTTCCGAATACCTCTGTCAACGCCTGAGTGTTGGAGGTCTGGAAATACGTCATCATCATAGAGGGCGTGCAGTTCTCTGCCTTGACCTTAACGAGAATGTACTTAAACTCGCTGTTAAGAACGTTTCTTGCGGGGATCTTGAGTGCCTTCTGCTGATAGTTCTTGACGTTGAACATGATATAGGGGTCTGCCGTAGCCGTTGTAGTGAAGTTGATGAAATACTCGTCACCCTCATTTCCGAGATCGGCGGTTGACTGGTTAGCATACGAAATATAGGATTTTACGTTAGTGTCAATAATGTTTATCTCAAGGTGGAAGGAGGTCTTGAGAGTTGCGGCAGCACTGTTATCGCCGGACATTGTAACGCAAACAACGATAACGTCGTTCTTGTCTACCGAAGTGGACGTGCCGTCTACTGCCTTGCCGTCAACCGTAAGGCTAACGTCTGCACCTTCGATCTCTGCCGTAAACTGTCCGCCTGCCGTGGTCTTATACGTATAGTACCAAGCAGTTACGTTGTTAGCAAATGCAGGTGTAGTCGTCTGTCCGAGCTCAAGGTCAAAGGGCCACGTCTCGGAGCCGCGATAGGTTTTACAGTTGTCGCATACGTTGTCCGTATTTTCATCTGCGTGTCCTATAGCGTCAACAGTCTCATGCGCTACGAGGATCTCGCCACATACGGAGCAATATTTTCCTTCTGTTTTTCCGTCCTCGGTGCAGGTTGCGTCAACTGCCTCTTTTACTGCCTCTGTATGTCCGAGCGCAGCTACAAGCTCTGTTTCACAAACCGTACAAATCTGATTTGTGGTACAGGTAGCCGCCGCCCCGGGAGTGTGAGGAAGCTTTTGGAGTGTTTCAGACTTTACGGTTGCACCGCAATCGTCACATACCGTTACCTCGGAGCCTTCTGCAGAGCAGGTCGCATTGGTCGTCTCGGTCTGTGTGTTTTCGTGCTCGCAGCCGTATCCGCAGGTGGTACAAGCGCTGTTTTCGTTATACGTGTGCTCACCCTTGCCCTGCGTCTGGTCACATCTGTCACAGGTCTGCCAGTGATTGTCGGCATCGGACGCATAGACCGCGTTCCACTTATGACCGAGCGCTGCAATTTCCGTCTGTGCCTGAATTACCTCACCGCACTCGGAGCATTTGGAGCCCTCGGCAAGTCCCTTTTCGGTACAGGTTGCTGCCTTGCCTGCAACTGTTTCGGGGGTATGTACGTGGGGGGGCTCTGTGGGCTCCTCGGTAGGCTTTTCCGTGGGAGCGTCTGTGGGGGCATCCGTAGGTGCCGTTGTGGGTGCTTCGGTGGGGTCTTCCTTATCCTTATCACAAGCAACGAATACAAGTGTAAGGCAAAGGATAGCCACCAGCATAATAAGTAGCTTTTTCATGTTTTTCTCCTTTGAGATGGTTGTGGGATATGTATTTTATTCTTTTTCTTTTACAAGGATTATGTCGGAGGCATACGGCAGGGTCTTTATCCAGTCGCAGAACGTGTGCCACTCGGCAAGCTGGTGATTTTTGCGTGCGTAGTAGATACCGATAAGGTTTTCGTAGTTGAGCGTTACCGTTCTCATCTGATTATAGGACGAGGGCAGAAGCTGTATCATATTGTGCCAGTGCTGTCTGTTTGCCGTGTCCTCAAGGAAGGCAAGTCTTTCTCTTTCAAGGCAGGCAATAACGGCGTCAAGCATCTCAAGCGTTGGCTCGTCCATTCTGTCGTGCGAGAAATCGTCTCTTACAAATTCCTTAGCCTGGATCTTGTGCATCGTAGACGTGGAATTTGCTACCGTGCCGACCTTGTACGTGTCAAACTCCTTCCACCAATAAAGCGGTGCGGTTATATCGAGCGACACGAATATCTGTCTGAGATACTTTCTGTGGTCGCTTCCCGCGTGCGCCAGACGGCTTGCAAGAGACAGATCGTTCTCACCGAGGACGTAATTTCCGTTCTCGTCATAGAAGCTGTCGCTTCTCGCCCAGCTATTGAGGGGATTACGCGCGCCTCTTATTGCGTTTTCAAGGTTCATGACTGAAACTCTCTCAATTTTGAGCATATTTATCTCCTTTCGTAAGGATATAATGATTCATATTATTATAACATAAATTCCCACCTCTGTCAATAAAGCATATTGACCAATTTATTTTTTCAGTTCTATTGACTTTACACAAGAATTGATTTATAATTAAAATACAGTATATAATGAGGGGGGATTTTTTTGTTTGCGAAAAGGTCAATATTTGTAAAGCTTTTCGTGTGCTTGCTTGTCTCCCTCTTTATCTTTTCTCTGCCTGCCGCCGCAGTTCAGAATAACGTGAGTGCTGCGGGTCAGCTAAATACGCTCATATCAAAAAAATTCGGTGCTGACGGGGTAACCCTTCCGGGTATTGACGAGCGCGATATCAAGGATTGGTATATTGTTGCTCTTTCGGGTGTGGGACTTTTGTCGGAAAGAGAGAAAACAGCTCTCTGCAACGAGCTTGACACTTATATTTCTCAAAATAATGACCTCAATCAGATAGACAGACTGCGTATTTCCCTTTCTTATCTTTCGCTTGGACAGAACAATGAATTTGTAAAGCAGACCGCCAACGGCGAAGTAAACGATAAAAACCTTATGTGCGTTATCTACTCGCTTATTCTCTGCGGAAATCTTGACGGATACAAGGACAAATGCGAGATTTTAGCGCAAAAGATAGCCGACGCGCAAATAAACGGCAAGGGCTGGTCGCTGACGGGACAAGCTCCCATAGACGTTGACGTGACCTCAATGGCATTGACCGCCCTCTCACCCTACCGCAATGGGCATGAGACTGTAATCCAAAAATCTCTCACCTGGCTTTCCGAGGTGCAAAACAGCGACGGCACTTATTCCTCGTACGGAGTAAAGAACGCCGAGTCTACGGCGCAGGTCATAATAGCTCTTTCCTCACTCGGAATTAACGCGATGGGCGACGAGGCGTATATAAAGGAAAATAACCTTATGGACGCGCTTATGAGCTTTGAGACGGAGGGCGGTGAGTTCTCGCATACTCTGGGCGGAAAAGCAAATTCACGTGCTACGGTACAATCATATTTTGCACTTTGTTCACTTATCTTATATGAAAATAACCTTCCCTACGTCTACTCGCTCGGTCATACTGACAGAGGTGACGTCGCTGACCTGATACTGAACGCAAATCGCGGGCAAAATACGAATACAAGCGAAGAAAAAAACAACCCTTCAATTATAAAATACATTCTGCTCGGAGTAATAATCCTTGCGGCAGCAATTTTAATAATCAACTCTTTTGTGCGGGCAAGCAGCAAAAAGAGGGCGTTTATCCGCGCAGGTGTCATTTTTTTAGTGGCAATAATTCTGTTGGTAGGAGTTATGCTTATACGCACAA
>JAFTKY010000006.1 GCA_017453005.1 Clostridia bacterium
ACGGTTGGAATATTCGCCCTGCTCGGTCTTATCCCCGCGATAAAAAATACGCTTTACGAGTCAACGATACCGCTGATATTGGCGTTTGCGCTTGCGTGCATTATAATCGGCACGGCGGCGTCGGTCATTACGTCGAAATTCGTGCTTGCCCGAATAAAAAACGTGCAGGTGGGTATGCGAGAGATATCCAAGGGAAATTTCTCGGTGCGCGTGCAGGAAAAGGACAGAAAAAACAAGCTCTCCGAGTTCGGTGAGCTTGAGCAGACGTTTAACAAAATGGCGTCCGACCTTGACGGAATAGAGCTTTTCCGCAACGACTTTATAAATAACTTCTCGCACGAGTTCAAGACCCCGATAGTATCAATAAAGGGCTTTGCGCGTCAGCTCCAGAGCGAAAATCTCACCAACGAACAAAGACGCGAATTCGTTGAGATAATCGCCTCGGAGTCCGAGCGGCTTGCGAATATGTCAACCAATATTCTGCTCCTGACAAAGCTCGAAAATCAGCAGATAGTGAGCGAGAAGACCGTGTTTTCCCTTGACGAGCAGATACGCCACTGTATAATCCTGCTTGAAAATCTGTGGGGCAAAAAGGATATAGAGTTCGACCTTGACGGCGTGGGCGAGGTGCATTACAACTTCAACGAGGAAATGCTCTCGCACGTCTGGATAAACCTTATCACCAACGCCATAAACTTCACGCCGAGCGGCGGCAGAATAAGCGTTTCCCTTTTTGAGGATAAGGACGCCGTCATCTGCTGCGTTGAGGACAACGGAATAGGAATGAGCGAGGAGACGAGAGAGCGGATATTTGAAAAATTTTATCAGGGCGACAAGTCCCACCACACCGTCGGCAACGGCATAGGACTTAATATCGTCCACCGTATAGTCACCCTCGCGGGCGGTGATATAAGCGTAGAAAGCTCACTTGGAAAAGGGTCGAAATTCACGGTAGCTTTGCCGAAATGACAGACCAACCAAAGCTCAAAGCATAATCAAAAGGAGCAGGTGCATATCAATTCACCTGCTCTTTGTTTTTTAGTTTAGAGTTATGAGGCTCGTCAAATTGCTCCGCAATTTATCTCGCCGCTATGAGCTTGCACGGCAAGCGTTATGATATGATTGCCTTTGCAATCTATAGCTTGGCGCAAGCCAATCATAACGATGCGAAGCATCTCATAACTCATAGCTTGCCCGAAGGGCAATCATAACTAATAGAGTGATGCTCCAATGGAGCATCACTCTATTATAGCTTTGCCTATAAGCCGGGTTCTGTTTTTCAGACAGTCATCAATCTTTGCTTTCCGTCACCGAAAAGCTCCGTCGCCATGCGACGTGCCACCCCACAGTATCCTTTCGGAGATTGGGACGTCCTTCCCATAGGGTGTTGCTTCAGGTAGGGTTTACAGCAAACCTATGTTACCATAGGAGTGGGTGAGCTCTTACCTCGCCTTTCCATCCTTACCAACACATTTTATGACGGTCAGAACAGTAGCCACGGAAAAGAAAAACAAAGTAATCATAAATATATTGCTTTTTTCTCTAATGTAGAAATCCTTACGGATTTCATTTTTATGTGTCTACTTAGCTCCGATAATTCACCCTGCCGTACCGAGTACGGCGACGGGCAAATCATCGAAGCTTCTGCCTCGCCCTAAAATATGTTGGCGGTTTATTTCTGTTGCACTTTCCCGACAGTTGCCTGTGGCTGACGTTATCAGCTACCCTGTCCCAAGAAGCCCGGACTTTCCTCACACGGATACCTTTCGGCGTGACCGCGCGCGACCGTCCGACAAAGCTACGATAGGTATTATACCAAAATTTTTCCGCTGTGTCAACTGAAAAATTCAAATTCTATCAAAGTTGCGCGACAGTTATTGACTTTTTGCGGGATATGTGATAAAATTAAATGTTAGATAAATAAAAAAGAGGTTTTCAAATGAAAATTGGATTTGTTTCCCTCGGCTGTCCCAAAAATCAGCTTGACACCGAGGTAATGCTGCACGAGGTCGCGTCGGCGGGCTACGAGATAACCCCCGAGGACACCGAAGCGGACATAATAATAATCAACACCTGCGCCTTTATTGAGTCGGCAAAGAAAGAGGCTATCGACAATATCCTCGACATAGCGTGGCTCAAGGAGCACAACGGTCTTGGCGGCATAATCGTCACGGGCTGTATGGCAGAGCGTTACGGCAAGGAAATACTTGAGGAATTTCCCGAGGTCGACGGAGTGCTCGGCGTTGGAAGCATACACAATATAGTCCCCGCCATTGAGTGCGTCGCGGCTAACATGAAAAAGAAAAAGAACAAGGAGAGATATTACTCCTGCGAGGATAAAAACACGGTGCGTCTGGGCGGTGACAGAATACTCACCACGCCCGAATACGCGGCTTACCTCAAGATATCCGAGGGCTGTGACAACCGCTGTACCTACTGCGCTATCCCCGACATACGCGGAAAATTCCGCAGCCGTCCCATGGAGGACCTTATTGCCGAGGCAAAGGAGCTTGACGGCATGGGCATCAAGGAGCTGACTATTATCGCGCAGGACACCACCCGCTACGGAAAGGACCTCTACGGCGAGTACTGTCTTGATAAGCTCCTGCATAAAATTACAGAGGAGACGAGCATTCCGTGGATACGCGTGCTGTACTGCTACCCCGACAAGATAACCGAGGGCTTCGTTGCAGAATTCCGCGACAATCCGAGAATACTCAAATATCTCGACCTCCCTCTCCAGCATATAAGTGACAGCGTTCTGAGGAGAATGAACCGTCACGGAGACGGTTCTCTCATACGCGAGGTTGTCTCCACTCTCCGCCGCGAGATACCCGACATCACGATAAGAACGACGTTTATCGTCGGCTTTCCCGGTGAGACGGAGGAGGACTTCTGCGAGCTTGCGGAGTTTATAAAGGAAGCAAAGTTTGAGCACGCAGGCGTGTTCACGTACTCGCGCGAGGAGGGCACTCCCGCCTACAGCTTTGACGGACAGATAGACGAGCAGGTAAAGCAGGACAGAATGGACATTCTCATGCGCAGTCAGCTTGAAATAAATTACGAGCAGAACAAACAGAAGGTCGGAAAGACCATAACCGTTCTCTGCGAGGACTACGACCCCGTCAGCGAGACGTATTTCGGCAGAGGCGAGGCAGACGCGCCCGACATTGACGGCAAGGTGTTCTTCAAGTCCGACAGAAAAATTAGCGCGGGCGAATTTGTAAACGTAAAAATCCGCAAGGTAGTGGACTACGACCTCTACGGCTTTGCGACGAGTAAATAAGAAAGGCTTAGGTTATAAAATATGAAAATGAACCTTCCCAACAAGCTCTCGGTGCTCAGACTTATAATGGTACCGATATTCATGGCAGTAATGCTTGTTCCCTGCTTTGCAAATATCTGCATTACGTCCACAACCAACGTCATTTTACAGATAGTGGGCGCAGTCCTCTTTGTTGCGGCGTCATTTACCGATATGCTCGACGGCAAAATTGCGAGAAAGCACAATCTCGTCACCGACTTCGGTAAGTTCCTCGACCCTCTGGCTGACAAGTTCATGGTCATCGGCGCTATGGTCTGCATATTCTACTACAACGCAATGGTAGCAAACAAAAATATCGCAACTCTTTACTTTGCAGCTCTCGTTATCGTCGTATTCCGTGAGCTTGCGGTAACGTCCATAAGACTTATCGCGTCCTCCAAAAAGAACGTGGTCATCGCGGCAAATATGCTCGGCAAAATAAAGACCGTGACGCAGATAATCGCCGTTGTCGCGGCAATAATTGAGCCCGTTATTTATTACAACCTCACCCCCTGCAGCTGGGTATGCAAGTTCCCTCCCGTCACCTTCTTTATGACGGGCGTGATGATAATATTCACCATTCTCTCGGGAATAAACTACATCAAGGGCGCGTGGAAATACCTCGACCCCGAAAAATAAGATATAAAAACGGCGGAAGCGAGTTGCTTCCGCCGTTATTTGTATCCACAGATACTATTGGTCGATATGCCTCGCATAGCTCGGCTCGATATATTTGCCTTACGGCAAATTCGATATAACCGCCCTTGCGGTCGGTTTCGATATGATATAAATCCCTCGTTTGCGGAGCAAACATATCGAGCGCAGCATATCGAGTTGCGTTAGCAACATATCGAAAATCCCGTCAGGGATTTATATCGATGCGCAGTGTCCCGAAGGACACTGCGCTAATTTATTCCCCCGTATATCCCCAATTTACGGTACAACCCGCCTTATTCCACATAGGGTCCCACTCTTTGGGCTGTGACTTTGCCTCGCAGTTTACCGTAACGCCGTCTCCGCACATCTGGAAAATATCGCCGCCGATATAGGTCACACTCGCGGGAATTGTCACGCTCTCAAGCGAGGTGCAGCCCATAAACACGTAAAAGCCCATACCCGTAACGCTTGAAGGAATAATCACGCGCTCAAGGCTTCTGCAGCTTGCAAACGCGCGGTGCCATATCTGTGTAACACTCTTGGGGATAGTCACGCTCTTTGCGGTCTGGCAGTTAAAGAACGCGCGCTCACCGATAGCCGTAACGGGCAGGTCCTTATAGCTTGCGGGAATGACCACGTCCTCGCAGTCGCAGCTGCCGATACCCGTGAGGGTGTATCCCTTTTTGTCCTCGTTGAGGCTGTATTTCATCTCATGCTCGCAAGCGGTGACTTCCCCGTCTCCGTTTGCGTCTCCGTTTGCGTTTTCGTTTTCCTTTTTCTTATTACACGCGGTAAACGAGAGCACCGTCGCAAGCACCAATACAAGTGCAATTATAATTCTTTTCATTTCTGCTTCCTTTGAATTTAATTATTTGACCGTTGTATTATAACATTTTTACGCCCACTTGTCAAGCATAAAGGACACAAAGCTAAATATTACTCAAATATTCTTTTGATAAGCCTCTCCGAATACTCCTCAAGCGCCGAAAAATCCATAGCCGACTTGTAGCACTCCTCAAGCCCGAAATGGCACTCCCCCGCGTGTGCGAGCTGTGAGAGCGCGCCATCAATGCAAGCCTCACTCAGCCGCCTGCAATATTTTTTCTCTTTTTTGCCCGACGCGTCACCGTCCGCGCAAAACCGCTTCATATTTATGGGCGTGACCTTGTGCTCGTACCTCTGCGCCGTGTCGCTCGGGAGCGCGTCCTCCAGAGCAAACCAAAGCCTTGACGCCTCAAAATATACACCCTCAAGCTCGCGGTGATATATGGGGTGGTACGCCACTCTGACCTTGAGCTTTTTTTGCTTTGCGACGTTCAGAATATCAGATAAAAGCACGCCGCCCGCAGCACCGCCCGAAATAATATATATTCTGTCCGCCTGCTCCTCAAAGCTTGAAAGATGCGCGCGCCCGAGCATTCCTATGCAGTTGACAAGCGCGGGAGTTGACAAAAAGCCGTCTCCGTCGGGAATTCTTTTTGCTATTCTTGTGACAGCCCCCTTCATTTTTTCTCCGTCAAGCCCCTGCAATTCATAAGAGCTACAGACCGCGCGCAGATTTCCGCAGGCACGCAGATACGCGTACGCCGCACCGTAATGCCGGCTTTTCTCGGCGCACAGCCGCCGTATCTCCTCGCCCCTGACTTTGAGAATTTTTCTGTCCCAGAACCCGCCCGTGTTGACAATCTCCTCGCACAGCCCGGGCAGCCTTTCCACGTACGGGTGCGGAAAAGTGCCGTCGATAATGCCAACACAACCGCTCTCGCCCTCAAACAAGACCCCGTCAAGCGAGGTGTGGTCGGACGAGCAATAATACCGCTCGGTATAATACCCGCGCCCCTCTGCCTCCTCTGCGACCCGTCGCATGAGCGTGCTTTTTCCCGTACCGGGACCGCCCTTAATGATATAAAGCCTCTCTGCACGGGAAAAGCATTCCCCGTAATAATTTTTAAATCCGTCGCAAGAATTTGACGCGGCAAAATACGCTTTTTCCATAAATGTCTCCCAAAAATCTCCCAATTTTGTAGTTTTTCAGTACAGTTTATGCACAAATAACCCGTCCTGACACAAAAAAGCCCCCCCAATACATGCCAACAATCAAAAAAAAGGCTCTCCCTTTGGGAGAGCTCCCGCCGCGGCGGGTGAGAGGGCAACATTTCCCTGAATTGCCCTCTCCGTCACACTAAATCTCACGCCTTTGCAACGATGGAGATATTGATAGGCTCGATAGCCGCCTGCTCGTAAACTATCGTGTTTATCTGCGCAAGCTGTGAGGGTGTGAGCGTGCCGCCCTCGCACTTGACTACGATATTTGCACTGTCGCCGCTGATTACCGCAACGCACATTTCAAAGCCCTTTGATACGAGCAGAGACTCAATGTTTGCCTCCTGCTGCATCTCAAGGGATATCTGCGCTATCTCTGCCGCTGCCTCAGCCTTGACCTGCTCGGTAGCATTCGCGTTGTCAATTACCGCCTGAAGCACCTCAAGAGCCTCGTCTCTTGCTCTCTGACGGCTCACCTGAATGGAGGAGAAATAACTGTCAGTTGTGTTCTCCGTCTCACCCGTCGCGCCCGACTCCGTGTTATTCTCTCCCGACGTGGGATTTTTCGTGTTATCAAGAATTCCAACCATTCCGTCACCGCCGTTGTAATCGTAGCCGTCGTTTGCGTCTCTGAATATGAGCCAGTTTGCAAGCACCGCCACGCCTATAAGCACAACCGCGCTTACGATAACAAGATTTTTCTTGCCTATCTTCTTGAAAAATTCCTTCACCGAGTTCATTCCGTCCTTGAATGCCATTACCCTGCCCTCCTGAATTTATAGGTTATATTTGACGGCGCCCGCCGTCCTTTTGTTTGATACATTATATTTGCCGCGCGACACACTTATGTCTCAAAATCAAAATTAAATCACGTAAATTCTCGTGAGCGGCAATCCGTACGCCGCCGACAGAAACGCCGCAACGCCGTCCCTCTGCCCCTGCGTCACTCCCGACGGGCATATCACCCCTATCCCCGACAAAATCGGGAATTTCTGCCCGAGATACAACGCCTGCGCGTTTGAGCCGCTGCCCACGATGACGTACTCCTCGCGTCTGTCTCCGTCCGAGCTTGTGTTGGTGTTTTTGGCGTATATCACCTCGCCCGACGTCTCAAAGCTCAAAAGAACACAGACCCCGTCAACAGACAGCATTTTCTCACAGCTCCCCGTAATGCTTGATGTAAGCTCTGCCTTGTATATCTCAAACTCCTCGGCGCTGTACGAATATCCGTCACTCTCGCCCTCGTCCCCGTCCCTGTCCTTTATGTTACTTCCTATTATGAGCATGATTATCCCTGCTGCGAAGGCAAATATCACTATCCAGAGCGCGCCGCTCTTTTTCATGTGCCTGACCGCGCCCGCTACGTCTTCATTCCTTTGCAAATTCACACCTCCTATGTAATTGCCGTCACTACCTCGCAGTCAAATATCTTTTCAAAATAGACCTCGATTTTTGCCGTGTCCTTGAAGACTGCGCTCTGCGGCAGCTCTATATATATTCTTTGGATAGCCACCTCGCCGTCCGTCTCCTTATAGCTGACGGATATTTTCTTCGCCTCAACGCCAAAGCTGTCGTGCAGATGCGCCGATATATATTCCCCTACCGCCTCCTCGCCGTAGTCCTCAAGATACTCCTGCCACATATCCCCGTATTTGTCCTGCCCCTCATCAAAAATATAAAGCCTTATATCAAATTCACGTATAAACTCAATAACCTCGGCGGCGGGGGTTATCCCCACGCAGACAATACACAGCCCCGCGATAAATTTCTGATGTCCCGACAGGCTCTCGCTCGGACAGATATGGCATATTACCGCCGCCGTCACCGAGCATATCACAAGCCCCAAAAGATACTCCTTCATTTTTACCTCCGTCCCTCACGCTATCGCAGGCGCGCTCGTGCAAAGCACCCCCATCGCCACGAAAAAAACAACCGAGCACATAATAGCTACTCCCTCAAGTATCCCGTAAAGCTCCGAGACCTCCGTCAGCAGCCTTTGCTCCCCTGCCATTCCGAGCATACCCGAAAAGCTGCCCAAAAGCGAGTACATGCACCTCATAAGCCAAAGCTCAATGAGTGTGGGCAAAAGCAGCATCAGCACAATGATTATTCCACCCACGCCCACCGTACCGCGTATAAGCTCCACGCTTGACGCGAGCGTGCCGAGGCTTGACGACACCGTCCCTCCCGTGACGGGAATACCGCCGAGAAACATTTTCGCGCCCTTCATGGCAAGGCTGTCCGCCTTTGCGCTGATAAGCGTTTGAGAGGACAGCGACAGACTGAGTATCATGGTGATAATTTCAAGCACGCTAAGAAACGCCTTTTTCACTCCTCCGCCGAGGCTCACGCTCCCTATATCCGCCGACGCGCAGGACACAAGGCTCATACACAGACAAAAGCAGAACAGCGGCACGACCACAGCGCCCGAAATAAATTCGACTGCGCCAAGCGTGAACAGAAGCCCCGCGCCGGACTTTGTCGCCGCGCCGATATTACCGCCCATTGTGTAAAGAGTTGCCGAGAGCGGCACAAACGCCGAGACGGTCGCACAAAGGCGCGATAAAAACTCCTTCACGCTCAAAAGCACGGACACCGCCACCCCACCGATAGCGCAGAAAAGAGCAAGCCGCGAGCACATACCGTATATTTTTGCCGCGGACGGCGAAAAATGCGTAGACAAAAGCCCTCCCACCGCCGAAGCTGTAAGCAGTCCGACGACAAGCGCAAGCTGCGGAACAACCCTTGAAAGCCCCGAGCCGAAGCCTTGAATAAGCAAGGAAAAAAGGTATTCCACTCCGCTCATTCTGCTCACCGCGTCCGCAACCTCCTGCACGTCCTCGGAATATATCCCCTCGGGCAGAGAGCTTGCCGTATCGTTTGGGAGCGAGTTCAGAAAGTCCTTGTACTCGTCGGGCATTTTGTTCTCCTCGGCGCAGACGCCAAGGGTAAGCGCGCACGCAAGCAAAAGCGTAAATATCGCCCCACACAGTATTTTTCTTCCCGTATTTTTTCTTTGCCTCATATCATTTCAACCAAGCCCTCGGCTATTCCTATTATTTCTTCAATAAGCGGCACGGAAATTATAAGCATCTCTATCTTCCCCGCAAGCTCGGCGTAGCTCGCCACCGTCTGCTCGCCAACGTCACGGCAGACCGACACGCATATATGCGTCACAAACGAAACGCCCAGAGCCTTCAGCATGACGGACATATACGTGTTCACCTGCGAGCCCTCACAGATATTGAATATCAATTCAATGAGCGGTGACGCCGAGATTATGACCACCCCCGAGAGCAGTGCCGCAAAGACTATTTTCGCTACGTCCCCGAAATTATTTCCCGCGCTCCGCAAAACCACGCCAACACAGGCGCAAAGTATTGCCACGCCGAGAATTTTAAAGAGATTATCCATCAAAAATTGAATACCGAGCGGACGAGTGAGAACAGCTCGTCTATCTCCTGAACGAGCATGATAAGCACCACGATTATCCCCGCTACCGTGACGAGCATCGCCTGCTCGTCCCTTCCCGATTTCGTAAGTATCTGCGAGGCGGCGGAAACGAGTATGCCCACCCCCGCCACCTTGAGTATCATTCCAATATCCAAATCTTCGTCCTTGCCTTTCCGAATTTATCACCATAAAATTATAAGCAGTCCTATGACCGAGCAGATGCACAGCGCCCCGCCCACCCTCGCGCGCGCGGGCAGGTCGTCAAAAAGCAGCCGTCTCTGCTCTGTGAGTGCCTCGATATAATAGTCGCATCTTTTGAGCTGCTCCTCGCGGTACAGACTGCCAAACTCCAGATAAAACCGCTCAAGCAGTCTGTACGCCTCCGCGTCAAGATATATTTTGCTGTGAGACAAAAGCTCAAAAAAATCCCCCGTCCCTCTCGGCAGCTCAAGGTCTGTCGGTCTGTTCTGCATAATGTCGCACAAGGGCAGGCTGTAACAGTCTATCTGCCCCTTTATATGAAATATGAGGGATATAAACGCGTCAATCACGCGTAGCTTTTTCTGTTCAAAGCGGTAAATTGACACCGCAAGAACTACCCCCGTAAGAGCTAAAAGTAAGCCTCCGACAAGCTTCAGCATAAAAACCTCCCTAAAAAAGCTCGGGCATCGCGTCGCACCGCATAGTGACGTCGTACTTGAAATCCATGTACGGCGCGCGGGTTATCCCCACGTACGCCCCGAATATCCCTGCCTCGTGAAGCAGTCTTATTCCCGTACGGCAAAGCAGCTCGGACAGTGTGGAGGCGTGCGCGCTTGCGATAAGCGGAACACCGCAGTTGTGGGAGGAGACGAGGGTCATTGCATCCTCGTAGTCCCCTATCTCGTCGCAGACTATAAGCTGCGCGTTCATGCTCCGCGTGGCTATCTCTATCCCAAGCCGACGGGGATAGCCCGACAGCACGTCAAGACAAAGATTTTCGCCCTCAAGCGAAAAGCCAAGCTCACCGCGAGTGTCGATGACCACCGTTCGCATAGGCCTGTCTCCGCCCGCAAGAATGGAGACGCAACCGCGAAGGAGCGTAGTCTTGCCCACGCCCGGCGGCGAGTAGATAAGTATTCCCTTCGTGGAATTGAAGCGGTGCAAAAGCTCGCAGACCTCACCGCCGACCTGCTTTTGTCTGTGCGGAATACGAATACACAGCGAGCTGACGTCATAAACGCCGATTATCCTCTCACCCTCGCAGGTCGCTCTGCCGCCCACTCCCACGCGTATTCCCTCGGGGAGAGATATATAGCCTTGATTTATCGTATCGCTGTACGCATAAAGCGAGCCCTTGCACATACGCGTCAGTATCTCGCTTATCTCTCCCTGCTGTGCCTTGTAGTCAAGCATGACGTTTCTGCCCGACAGTACCACCGACGCACGGCGGTCGCGCCGTATCCGTATCTCCTCAATCCTGCCCTGCGCGCCAACTCGGAATAATTCCTCACATAGGTTATACGGCAAGGACTTTTCAAGTATCTGCGGTATATGCTCCACCGCCCGAGAAACAGTTTTTATCACCATAACGCACACCTCTCTACAAAAGTATATTTGAGAGCGGAGAGTTTAAGAACAGAAAACAAAAAAGGGACGGAAAAGATAGAGTGCAGAGCGCAGAATGCAGAGTGCAGAGCGCAGAGTTAGCCTTCCCCTGTGGAGAAGGCTAACGGTGGCATGCCTATACAAAAAAAACGCACCGCTGGTCTTCATCAGCGGTGCAATTTTTTGCAGTCCTTTGCTCAAATATGTTTATTTCTTCCTGAAAATTTCGTCAAGCGTCTCCATCGGCACTCTTACAAGCGACACGGTCATATACACCGTAGTCAGCACCGCAATTATGACGGTGACTACAACCGTAGGTATATCCCAGGTAAATCCCGTGCCGAGAGTGGGCACGAGCGCGCCGCCGAAATTGAATATGCCGTGCAAAATGACGCAAAGCCATATATTTTTCGTCTTTACAAGCACCACCGAACACATAGCGCCGATAAGGAATGAGTATCCTATCTGCTGAAGCACTGCGCCGGGTGACATATAGAACAGGTTTACGGCGTGAATGACGCCGAATATCGCCGAGGACAAAAGTATGGCTATCACGATGTCGCGCACTCCCCTGCGGCGTCTTTCAAGTATGCCGAGAAAGACTACTCCGCGGAACGCCATTTCCTCAAAAAGTCCAACGCAAAAGCACTCAAGCGCAAGCAGAGCTATCATGCCGCCGCCCGCCGTGACCTTCTCAACGCCTATGGCGAGCGTGTATATATGCAGATTGTTTATCACCACCAAAAAGGCGGGTATGCAAAAAGCCAGCGACTTAAAAAACGGCTTTTTTATCGGATTTAGTACGTTATAGCCGAGATACCACAACAGCACAAAAAACACAACTCCCCCAAGCCCGCGGGTGAGCGTCATACCCACGATGCTCTCGGCAGTCTCCTCAAGCTCAATACCAAAGCCTCGTAGCCCCACTATCTCGTAAATCAGAAGCAACGCCACGGCGACGGCAACGACGGCTATACAAAAACCTCTTTTTTTCAATTTTTCACATCTCCGTCCGTGTCAGTTTTGTCTTCTCTTCTCTGCTTTATTTCGAGCGCGTCGCTCTCTATCTCCGACGCGTGCCTGCGCTCGTAAGCCCTCTCAAACAAAAGCAGTCCCACGCCGCCCAAAATCATTATCAAAGCGATAAGCTGCGAGGGTGATAGGAAGGAGACGATGGTATCTCCGCGCTCGTCCGCGCGCAGATATTCAATGAAAAATCTCCACGCGCCGTAGCCCATCATGTATATGGGGAGATTAAAGCTCTTTTTCTTCAATACGAGCATGACGAGAATCGCGAATAATGCAAAAAGGAACAGTGCCTCAAAAAGCTGGACGGGAACGTATTTTTTATATCCCTCCGAGCCGTGCATAAGTATTCCGTACCATGCGTCCGTCACCTGTCCGTGACAGCAGCCCGCCATAAGACAGCCCACCCGTCCGCACGCGTGAGCCACGGCGATAGACGCCGCCGCGCAGTTCGCCACGCCGAAAAAGTTGCGTCTGTGGTAGCCGTCCGAGAACATAAAATGTCCCGCGACAAAGTATATCAGAAGAAATACCGCCGCGCCGCCGATAAGACCGCCGTAAAAGGTCGCTCCCGTGCTCTGCGACAGCTCAAAGCCGCCGTTGTCACGGATGTTGTAAAGCGCCTGAAACAGCACCGCCGAGCCGTAGCCGAGCGGAATTGCAAAGACCGCGCAGATAAAGCAGAATTTCTGCAGCCTTGCCGACAGATAAATCCTGTCCGCAAGCCAACTATACGTCAGAATACATATAAATATTCCCACGCAAAGCAAAATTGAGTATAGGTCAAGACCTAAAAAAATCTCGTATGGATACATAATTTTCTCCAAAACATAAAAATAATTCAGGGCGGCGCAGTTTGCGCAGAACAAAAGCTACTTTTAAATGGCTGGATGAAATCATATTGAAAATATAGTTTTAGTTATCAGAGGTCAAAATCCGCCGAATTTTCGGCGGATTTCCTCATTTCATGTAGCTTTTTAGCCGTATTAAGCCGATCTGCCGTACCCCTGTGCGGCGAAGTTCGGCTCAAAACGACTTCTGTATCAAACTGCGTCTGCCGTTCTTAATCGAAAATGCCACCGTCGTCATTTTCGTTCATCTTCTTCTGAGCCCATTCCTCTGCAGTGATAAGAATTTTTCTGGGCTTGTTGCCGTCAGCAGGGCCGACGTAACCAAGCTCCTCCATGCGGTCGATTATCTTCGCCGCTCTGCCGTAGCCTATCTCGAGCTTTCTCTGAAGAAGTGACGTGGATATTCTGCCATTCTCAATGGCAAGCTCAACAGCCTCGTCAAACTTTGCGTCCTCGTTGCCCGAGGCAGCCTTGCCGCCGCTCTCGCCGCCGCCCGACTTACCGCTGGGGGGATTTCCGCACTTTGCGGATTCCTCGTCAATGGACCTTTCAAACTCAACGTCGTATCTCACGGGAGCGTTGTTTTCCCTGATAAAGTTGACAATGCTCTCAACCTCTCCGTCGCTGACGAACGCACCCTGAACACGCTGGGGCTTGGGCGAGCCTACGGGAGAATAAAGCATATCACCCATACCGATAAGCTTTTCCGCGCCGCCGACGTCTATAATGGTTCTGGAGTCAACGAAGGAGGTTACGGTAAAGGCTATTCTCGAAGGAATATTTGCCTTGATAAGACCCGTGATGACGTCAACCGAGGGACGCTGCGTACCGAGAATGAGGTGTATTCCCGCCGCTCTCGCCTTCTGCGCGATACGGCATATCGCAGTCTCGACCTCGTCGGGCGCGGACATCATAAGGTCTGCAAGCTCGTCGATAATAATGACCATTCTGGGCATATACGGCTTGTCGGGGTCGTTCTTTGTTATCTCGTTATAGCCCGTGATGTTACGAACGCCCACCTCCTCGATAAGAGCAAATCTCTTTTCCATCTCGTTGACAGCCGAGTTGAGCGCGCCCGCCGCCTTCTTGGGGTCGCTCACTATCTTGCACGAAAGGTGAGGAATGTCCTTGTAGACGTTGAACTCAACCTTCTTGGGGTCTATAAGCACGAGCTTGACCTCATTAGGCTTCGCTCTGTAAAGAATACTCATGATAATGGTATTGATACATACCGACTTACCCGAGCCCGTAGTACCCGCAACGAGCAGGTGAGGCATCTTTTCAATGTCAAATATTACGGGCTTACCCGAAACGTCCGCACCGAGGCAGGACGCTATCTTACTCTTGTGGTTCTGGAATTCGTGCGTCTCGATAAGGTTGCGCAGTGATACGGTCTGAAGCGAATCGTTGGGCACATCAATACATACCGCCGACTTGCCGGGGATAGGTGATTCAATTCTCACGCCCG
>JAFTKY010000085.1 GCA_017453005.1 Clostridia bacterium
GGGCATAATACACCAAAATTCAATAATGGCAATATGTACATATATTCCTTTTGGTTCGATGGAGAAAATGTCCCGTTGAAAATTGGCAAGGCAGGTTCTAAATCTAAAGCAAGGTATACCAGCCAACATTACAATAAAAATAGCACCAAAAGTTGTTTGGCGAAAAGTATTGCGGCAGATACGGCATTTTGTAACAAACACAATATCAATGCCAATACTGATGCTTTGAAAAAATGGATTCACGCTAACTGTCATCGCCTGAATATAATAATGCCATATGATCCAAGTAGTGGCTATGATATGTTTACATTGGAACTTATTGAAGCGATCTTGCATAATATGTATCCTCCCAAATACGAGGGCTGATTTTCATATCAAGAAATAAAAAATCAAGTATAAATCTCCTTGTTTTGCAGATACTAACAGTACAAATCTGTAAATCAAGGAGATTTTTATATATGAAAGCAACAGGAATTGTGAGGAGGATTGACGATCTCGGACGTGTCGTTATTCCTAAGGAAATAAGAAGAACAATGAGAATTCGCGAGGGCGATCCTCTGGAAATATTTACCGACCGCGACGGCGAGGTCATTTTCAAAAAATACTCTCCCATAGGGGAATTGACCTCCTTTGCGGCGCAATATGCCGAGACGCTCCATAAGACCTGCAACCTCTCGGTCGTAGTCTGTGACAGAGACTCGGTCGTCGCGTGTGCGGGAGTGTCTAAAAAGGAGTATTCCGACAAGTCCTTGTCCGAGGAGCTTGAAGGCATCATGGAGGCACGCTCCCTCTACACGCGCCAGGAAGGCGCGCAAAAGCTCCCCGCCCTCTCCGACGGAGGCTCGCACTACGTCAGCTCCGCAATGCCCATTATCAGCGAGGGCGATATTATCGGCTGTGTAGCCGCTCTTTGTGAGAACGACAAGGAATACACCCCCGACGCGCTTGAATGCAAGCTCATTCAGACCGCCGCGGGATTCCTCGGCAGACAGCTTGAGGACTGAGATGAAATTTGCGAGAGCGGACGTATACCGTCCCGCTCTCGCCGTTTTTTCTTTTTATATTGGTTTTGAATGGGTTTGCAACACTTTTTTTGGTCAATTTTATTCATTTAGCGCAACAATCTTTGTCTATTTTGCATGACAAAATATTTGAAAATCTATTGCTTTTCATGGCACAATGTGGTATAATAATCCAAAATGCGAAAGTATTTTTTTCGTATCATTTTCCACTAATCGAACAACGGTTCGACTCAAAGAAAGGCGCAATTCAAAATGGCAAAGGTTAACGACAAATTTTCCGCTTTGAACGGGTCTCTTACAGACCCCAGAACAAGAAGATATCTTGTTCCCAAGAAAATCGTACTCACACAGGGTGACGTTAAAAACGCAGAATCTCTTCTCTCGGAAAAGACAAACCAGATAACTCTGGACCCCGGTAAGGGCTGCGTTCTCAAAAACAAGAGATTTGGTAAAAACGCAGCAATTCTCGTGGATTTCGGCATCGAATTCCCCGGCAGCATGCGTCTTATGGTATGGAACGTCAAGGGCAAGCACGGCAGAGCAAACATTCTCGTTCGCTTTGGCGAGAGCGTCAGCGAGGCTATGACCCCCATATTCAAGAACAACACGACCAACGATCACGCAAACCGTGACCGTGTCATGAACGTTGGCTTCCTTTCCTCCAACGAAACTAATGAGTCGGGCTACCGTTTTGCATATATTGAGCTTCTTGAGCCCAACGGGCTCGTAGAATTCAAGGCTATTCAGGGCGTATTCACGTATCTTGATCTTGAATACAAGGGCTCGTTTGAATGTAACGACGAAAGAATCAATCAAATATGGAACACGGCGGCTTACACCGCTCACGTCAATATGCAGGAATACCTCTGGGACGGCATCAAGCGAGACAGACTCGTCTGGATCGGTGACATGCACACAGAGGTGCGCTCCATTCTCGCGGCGTTTGGCGACAATGAGGTAATTGAGAGATCTCTTGACCTCGTCCGCGACGAAACACCCGTCGGAAAGTGGATGAACGGTATGTCATCCTATTCTATCTGGTGGCTTCTTATACATCACGATCTTTACAGATGCACGGGAGATATTGCGTATCTTACCGAGCAGAAGGAATACCTTACGGGACTTCTCAACATTCTCGCAGACTGTGTTGATGAGGATGGCGTTGAGCACATGCCTCACGATAGATTCATCGACTGGCCCAGCCGCGGACACGACGAGGCAGTTCACGCAGGTCTTCAGGGACTTTTGCGTCTTGCGCTCGTCTACGGTCAGGAGCTTCTTGAAATACTCGGCGCAAATGACGTTGCAGAAAAATGCGGCAAGGCTGCAGAGAGAATGCTCAACCACATCCCCGAATGTGCGGGCTCAAAGCAGGCTGCGTCCCTTCTTATCCTTGCGGGCATCGGTGACGCCGAAAAGCTCAACCGCGAGGTCATCGTACCCGGCGGTCCCAAGGGTTACTCCACCTTCTTCAGCTATTACATTCTTGCCGCAAAGGCTCTTGCAGGCGACCTTGCAGGCGCACTTTCGGACATGAAAGCATATTTCGGCGGTATGCTTGACATGGGCGCTACCACCTTCTGGGAGGACTTCCATCTCGGTTGGATGAAAAACGCCGCTCGTATCGACGAGCCCGTGCCGAAGGGCAAGGTCGACATTCACGGCGCATACGGTGCTTTCTGCTACAAAAAGTTCCGTCACTCGCTCTGTCACGGCTGGGCATCGGGTCCCTGTCCCTTCCTTACCTACTACGTTCTCGGCGTAAGAGCACTCTCTCACGACATTTACGAGGTAAAGCCCGAGCTTGCAGACCTTGAATGGGCAAAGGGCACGTTCCCCACGCAGCACGGTATCATCGAGGTATCCGCAAGAAAGGTTGACGGCGAGGTAGTCGTTGACATCAAGGCTCCCGAGGGAATTACGATCATTACAGAATAAATCATTGTTTAAGGAGGCATTATGCAGATAGTCGTTATCGGAAACGGTCTCGTAGGCGATACGTTGATATCCTCGATCTGCACCGAGGGACATAACGTCACCGTCATTGACGAGGACGCTTCTCTCGTAGACGAGGTCGTAAATAAATATGACGTTTTCGGCATCGTCGGCAACGGTGCCTCTATAGACGTTCAAAAGCAGGCAGGCGTTGAAAATTGCGACGTGCTTATCTCGGTTGCCACCGAGGACGAGCTCAACCTGCTCTGCTGTATGATAGCAAAAAGGCTCGGCGCTGCTCACGCGATAGCCAGAGTACGAAATCCTCAATATTCAAAGCAAATGAGCTTTATGTGCAAGGAGCTGGGAATTGACCTCATAGTCAACCCCGAGTACGAGGCGGCGCGTGAGGCGGCGAGGGTTATCCGCTTCCCCGTTGCGATGAAGCTTGACAAATTCGCAAAGGGACGCGTTGAGGTGCTTGAAATACTCATTGACGAAAACCATCCCCTTATCGGTCAGAAGCTCTCCGAGCTTCGAACAAAATATTCCACAAACGTCCTCATCTGCGCCGTCAAGCACGGCAACGAGGTCGTTATCCCCGGCGGTGACTACGTCATACGCGAGGGAGACAGCATTTCAATGACTGCATCCCGTAAAGAAATATCGGAATTTTTCGTAAAGCTCGGTATATTCGTAAAAAAGATAAAGAGCATATTTATTATCGGAGGCAACGATATCTCAAAATATCTTGCAGACATGCTCTCGTCGGGAGGCTTCTCAATCAAAATAATTGAAAAGGACCGCGAGATATGCGAGGAGCTGTCCGAGATGTTTCCGAAGGCAGAGGTCATTTGCGGAGACGCGGCAGACCCCGACCTGCTCGTTGAGGAGGGTATTGATGCGGCAGACGCCTGCGTAACTATGACCCCCGACGACAAAAACAACATCATAATCTCCATGTTCGCAAAGAACAGAGGGGTTGACAAGGTAATCGCCCGCGTTTCGGCGCAGTCCTTTGAAAAGCTTGCCGAATCAACGGGTATTGACTCCAATATCAACCAGAAATATATCGCTGCGGCAAACGTAATAAGATACGTGCGCGGACTTGCAAACCGCAAGGAAAACTCGTCTCAGAGCACGATAAAGACGCTTTACAAGCTAGCCGACAACCAGGTTGAAGCGCTTGAATTTGACGTTGGCGAGGATTTCTCGCAGATAGGCGTACCGCTACGCGACGTGCGTCTCAAGAGCAATCTGCTCCTTGCGGCAATTATTCGCAGCAATAACGTTATCTACCCCCACGGACAGACAACGCTCGAGGCGGGAGACAGCGTCATAGTCGTCACCGCCAATCAGCACATGAACGTGCTCGAGGACATCCTCAACTAAAGAGGGGTGCGACATGAATTTTAAAATGATGAGATACATCACCGGTCAGCTTTTGCTCGCAGAGGGCGCGCTTATGGCGCTTCCCTTTGCGGTATCGCTGATATACGGTGAATTTTCAAGCCTGTGGGCTTTTATCATTCCTATGGCGGCGCTGTTTATTCTCGGCGCGCTCATGGTGGTATTCAAGCCCGCGGATAAGACGCTCGGTGTAAAGGAAGGCTTCGTAACGGTAGGACTTTCGTGGATAGTTCTATCTCTTTTCGGTGCGCTTCCTTTTGTAATATCGGGGCTTATCCCTAATTATATAGACGCATTTTTCGAGACCGTCTCGGGATTTACCACGACAGGCGCAAGCGTGCTTGACGGAGCAGCGTTCGGTAAGCTCTGGCACCCCGAGCTCAGCCCCGAGTCTGCTATGATGGGTATGCGAGGCGTCTTTTTCTGGCGAAGCTTTACCAACTGGATAGGCGGTATGGGAGTGCTTGTGTTCGTGCTTGCGGTAATGCCCCAGCAGGACATGAAATCCTCACGTCTCGTTCACGTAATGCGCGCAGAGATGCCCGGTCCGAAGGTTGACAAGATAGTTCCCACGATAAAAAAGACTGCGGCTATCATGTACGGCATATATATAGTAATGACACTTGCATGCACAGCTTTCCTGCTTTTTGGCGGAATGGATCTGTACGAAGCGCTTACCACATCATTCTCCGCGGCAGGAACGGGTGGCTTTGCCATCTGGTCGGACAGCATGACAAGCTTCTACGGGACGGTTGCGCACCCCGAATTCTGCGTTTGGGTGCTGTCAATATTCATGCTTCTGTTCGCGATAAATTTCAATCTTTATTATCTCATTCTTACCGGGAAGGCACTGTCTGCGCTATTCTCTGAGGAGCTTCGTTGGTTTTCTGGCTTCGTCGCAGCGGCGACCGCTCTTGTGGCCTTTGATACGTACGACAAATTCGGCAATATTGCCGACACCATTCGTCACTCGCTATTTCAGGTGTCCTCAGTAATATCCACGACGGGCTTTGCCACGGACGACTTCAATCTCTGGGGAAATCTCGCAAAGACAACGCTTCTCATAATAATGTTTATAGGCGCGTGCGCGGGATCTACGGGCGGCGGAATCAAGGTCAGCCGTCTCGTTATCGCACTCAAGAGCACTGTTGAGGAGGTGCGCCACATGGTGCATCCGCGCAGAGTAAAGACTGTGCATTTTGAGGGCAAAGCGGTTGACAAGGAGACCCAAAGAGGAGCCTTTGCGTTTATAATAACCTACGCATTTATTTTCTTCGCTTCATTCCTTTTAGTCGCGATATTTGACGGCAGAAGCATTGAGACGACGTTCTCGGCGATTGCGGCGTGTATCAACAACATAGGCCCCGGCTTGGGCGACGTCGGTCCTGCGAGCAATTACGCGTCTCTCTCCTACGCGTCCAAGATAATCCTCTCCTTTGATATGCTTTTCGGCAGACTTGAAATATTCCCCATGCTGCTGGTGTTCTCACCTGCCGTATGGTTCAAAAAATAATTTTTACGGAAGAAGACAGTATGAACAACAACGCAAAATTTATAGTTTTTGAGGGCATTGACGGCTCGGGAAAATCCACGCAAATAAGACTTTTAGCAGAAGCACTTGCAGAGCGCGGAATAAAAACGCATCACTCGGCAGAGCCTACCTCCTATCCCACGGGAAAGGCTATACGCGAGGTGCTTTCGGGCAGAGTTAAGGTCACGGACGACGAGCTCGCCGTGATGTTTGCCACCGACCGCGCAAATCACAACAAAAATCAGGACAACGGCATCGAGGCTTTGCTTTCACAGGGTATCACCGCGATAAGCGACAGATATTATTATTCCTCGCTTGCATATCAGGGCGTGCAGATAGGTCTGCCCCGCGTTATGCAGCTGAATCTTGAAAATCCCGATATTCGCCGCCCCGATTTGTGTATCTTCCTTGACCTTGAGCCCGAGGAAAGCCTCAGACGAATTGAGGCAAGACATCTCAGCGCGGAGATATTTGAAACTTACGAATATCTTGACAAGACCAGAAAAACCTTCGTGGGTGTCATTGACCTACTCCGCGAGCGCGGTGAAAACATCGTTTGCATCAACGCCGCGGCAAGCATTGAGGGAATTGCAGAGGCAGTGCTCTCCGCCGCCTTGAAGCTCTGGGAAAATTAAACGCAAAACCGATAAAATTTCAAACGGAGGTATGCTGTGAAGCTGACATTTAAGCTTTTCGCCGTTATTTTAGCGGTGGCGTTCGCGGTATCCTCCTTTTGTGTTGGAATTTCCGCATTGACGTACGTTACCGCGGGCACGGAGGGTGAAACTCCCGCGTCCGAATCCTACAAAAAAAGCAAATATTACACCTATCTTACCGATATCACCCTCACGGGCGACAATCCTACGGACATAATTGCCGTCGCACTCTCACAGCTTGGCTACAGAGAGAGCAACTCAGTCGATGACCTTAGCGGGCTTAGCGGCGGTGACGGAAATTTCACGGAGTACAATTATAACTTCGGAGATTTCAGCTCGGGCTACGGCTACCATTGGTGCGCCGCGTTCGTCTCGTTCTGCCTTTTGCAGTCGGGTACGCACGATCTCAACACCTTAAAGGACTGGTGCCGTGACCACTCGGGTGACGATAAGTATATCTGGCGCGAGCTTGGCTGTGAAAAATGGCGCGTCGCGCTGCGCAACAGAGGATATTTCAGAACCTCGGTCTCGCATCAGGCAACGAGCTCGCTCGGGCTCAAGGATACCTACGTTGCCGAATACGTTCCGAGCGCGGGAGATCTCATTTTCTTCACCGAAAATCCCTTCAAGACTGCCTCACACATAGGCATCGTCCTCTATATCGAGGGGGACAGAATATACACCGTCGAGGGCAACACGGATTCCCAGGATCAGCTCCGGAGCGACGGTGACGGCGTCTACATAAAGTCATACGATATAAAGGATCCCCGCATTACGGGATACGCCGATATGCCGTATAATACGCTTGACACGGTCAAAAAAATTGACTATTCGGGAAAGTCCCCCACAACGGGCACGTATATGTCAAGAGCAGATATTCCGCTTTACGAGACGAAGGAGACCGCGGCAGCGGGCAACACCGACCTCTCAAAGAAAACTCTCCCCGCATTCACCATGCTCTCCGTAAACGCCGTTTACGAGGACGGACTGTTTTACGTACAGACGGTTATCGGCGGCGAAAAGGTCACGGGATACATAAACGGCAAGGGGCAGACTATCCAGCTCTCCACCTCGTCGGTCGAGCTTCATATCCCCGAGGACGACGGCACGTCACCGCGCCAAAAGGAGGGCGGCTGCGGCTCGTCTGTTGCGGGAATTGCGATTCTTCCCCTCACGCTTGTTGCCTGCGGGGCTTGTATACTAAAAAAGAAAAAAATCAGATAAGCTATGCACGGCAGTGGCTCTCAAGCCCTTGCCGTGCCTTTGCTTTTCACAATTTGATAAATCTTGTTTTGGAATATTTTACAAGGTCATTCTCAATATTCACATATATTCCTTTTGCAAAAGTAAAAATCACCTTGAGTTTTTGTGCAAAATCACGCAAGCTCAAAAAAATATGCACAAATTGAAAATTTATTATTAAATAAGGTCTGTTTTAATTTACAAAGCATTATTTTTGTGATATAATTTACATGTATATACACTTGCGGCGGTAACCCGCTCTGCACTTGTAAACAAAATTCAAGAAAGGAAGAATTTCCTATGAAAAAATTTCTTGCAAAATTATCATCGCTTTTGCTTGCGATACTGTTGATCGCGGCGTGCGTTCCCGCTATCGCACTCCCTGTGGCTGCGGCGTCCAATCTCTCCACAATGAGAAACGTCGTATGTATCAACACTATCAACGGCACAGCTCCCAACCCGTCTATACTCCTGTTCCCCACAAATGACGGAACTATGGTCTATACAACCTCCGCAGACTCTCTGCTTCTTCAGGGTTGGGCAGCCGTTGAAGGCGGTCAGGGTGCCATCTTCTATTCGTATGACGGAGGTAACACCTGGTCTCAGGCAATAACCACCCGTTACGATGCAACACGCCCCGGCTATTGGGACGGTCCGGATGTCGTTACCTCCTGCGAAACTAACCAATGTCCCTTCACAGCAATAGCGACAAACGTAAAATTCAACGTAACGGTTCCCGTTCCCGGAACGGTTGGAACGACCACGAATATCATTGTCGCCAGAGAGGCTCTTAAACAGCCCGGTACATATTCCAAGCTTTTCACAATTAAAGCAACAAAGACGGGCGGTCAGAACGTAGTCACGTCTATAAACGGTGTAAACCGTGTAAAGAGTTCACAAGACACTTATTCTACCGTTATCGTTGCATCCACCGTAAAGAACGGAACCATTGGCGGATATACATCCTATGACGCGTCTACTCTTCCCGCAATGACCGACACCCACTACAATCTCTGGGGTTGGGCAATCGCTACGGGCGGTCAGGGCGACGGCAACTATCTCTATTTCTCGGTTGACAGCGGCGTTACGTGGACTATGTGTACCCCCGACGAGGGCACGTATACTCTTGACACCGGCACCTTCGACTGCGGCTACGGTGAATACACCGACAGCACGGCGATCGTTCAGCAGGCACCGAATTACAGCATAACCAATGCAAGCGCAGGCAACGAAAGATTTTTCTGGGTAGGCGCTGACCTTTCCGCATATTCGGGCAGAGTTGTCGACATGATAATCGGCTTTAAGACCACCAACGGAAAGATGACGCCTATGTTTGAGATAAACAACATCTCCGTTCCCGGTGAGGCAAAGCCCCACACCTGCACAGATCCTATTTTCTACTCCACCGACCGCAATAACGCTACCCACTCGGGTACCTGCATGAGCTGTCACCTCGTTATAACCGAAAGCTGCACGGTCAATTCCGTAAGCCCCGCCACGGGAAGCACTCACACGGGTACTTGTACCGTATGTAACGGCACAGTTACCTCCGCTTGTACTGCGAGCGAGAGCTGGTCAAGCAACGAGAGCGGTCACTGGAAGACGTGTACGGAGTGCTCTCAGGCACTCGGCACACCCGCCGCTCACACAACGGCTGACAATACCCCCTGCACAGACGAGCTTTACTGCACGGAATGTGAATACGGTATGGGCAAGGGTCCCGTACACTCCTACGGTGATTGGAGCGTTACAAAGCCTGCGACCTGCACCGAGGCAGGCGAGATGCAGCGTGTCTGCTCGGGCTGCGGCGATACAGAGACGGAAGCAGTAGAAATCAATCCCGACAATCACTCCGCTGACGTGATCTCGGTAGAGGCAAAGGCTCCTACCTGCGTTGACGAGGGCTACGAGGCATACGAATACTGCCCTGCTTGTGATTACACGACTTACGTCAGCATCCCCGCAACGGGCGTACACAACTGGAACGACGGCGTTGTTACTACAGAGCCTACCTGCACCAAGGAGGGTGTCAGAACCTTTACCTGCGGCGTATGTGAAGCAACCGAAACAGAGCCCGTAGCAGTTACAGACCATATTTACGACGGCAACGCTGACCTTGAATGTAACGAGTGCGGCGCTACGAGAGACTGTCCTCACGATTACGATAACGCGTGCGATGCTGACTGTAACATCTGCGGCGACGAAAGAGTTCCCGCCGAGCACGTCGAAGAGATAATCCCCGGCACACCCGCAACCTGCCACACCACGGGTCTGAGCGACGGTGTCAAGTGCTCCGTTTGTGACAAGGTCCTCAAAGAGCAGACCGTTACCGATACTCTCAGCCACAACTACGTAACAAACAAGGTTGAGGCTACCTGCACCACGAGAGGCTATACGCTGTACGAGTGCACGAATTGTGATAACGAATACATGACGGATTACGTTGACGCAAAGGGTCACGATTACAAGGACGTTGTGACAGAGCCTACCTGCACGGCAAGCGGATACACGACGTTCACGTGCACGCGCTGTGAGGCAACCTACGCCGACGACTACGTTCCCGCAACGGGACATACCTACAGCGAGGAAACAGTTGCTCCCACGTGTACCACGAGAGGCTATACCTCCTACACCTGCAAGTGCGGAAACAGCTACACGTCAAACTACGTCCCCGCAACAGGACACACGTATACCACAACTACCGTTGAAGCAGGCTGCACCACGAGAGGCTATACGCAGAGAGAGTGTGCATGCGGCGTCTCCTATAAGTCGGACTTTACGCCTGCTACAAATCACGTTTACGAAAAGCACGTGGTTGAAGCTACCTGCACGACGAGAGGCTACACCGAATATAGGTGCAGCTGCGGCATGTCCTACAAGGCTGATTTCGTAGCCGCAGACGGACACGACTACGTTGAGGTAGAGCGCACCGAAACTTACATTAAATATCAGTGCGAGTGCGGTAAATTCTACGTTGTAGCAAATTCATAATTCTGATAACTGAACACACACCTACGGCTACGGGCGATGCCCGTAGCCGTTTTTTTGCCTTTCCTTGTGAGAAAGACATTACCGTAGGGGAGGGGTATCCCCTCCCGCAATAATCGGTATTTGATTATTCACGGCGGGAGCAAGCCCCCGCCGTTTGTCATCTTGAGCGTAGCGGCAAAGCCGCGAAGTCGAAAGATCTCCGAGGTTTTGACCGCAAAATGTCGGAGATCCCTCCGCTTCGGTCGGGATGACACCGTAGGGGAGTGCCTTGGTGCTCCCGAAATAATCGGCGTTTGATTGCAAACGGGAGGAGCAAGCCCCTCCCCTACGACAATATAATCATTCCTCCGTGAACAATATTGGCGATTGATTACCCGTGCCTCCCTTTAGGCAAGGGAGGCATTACTGCGGCATTATCGTAGGACGGCGGGACAAAACAATTGTAAACAATTTGTAAAATATATATGTCGTAGCCCTTTGTGAAAAATGTCTACCTATTTTTAATTATAAATAAAAATTTTGCTCTCGGGCGGGGGGATTTTTTGGGGTTTTTGTGCAAAATAACCCAAAACCGAAAAATTGCACAAATTGGAAATATATTATTAAAATTAGACTGTTTTTATTTACATTTGGTATTGTTTATGATATAATTTAACTGTATATACACGCGTAAAGGCACAAATATTATTTCAATTTCGGGGTATTTTCCCCTTACAAACACCTTCGCGTATAAAAAAAACACTTTTAGGAGAGGAAGGATTTATTATGAAAAAAATTCTTGCTAAACTTTCATCATTGCTTCTCGTGGTCGTAATGATCGCGGCGAGCATACCGGCAATCGCTTTGCCTACGAGTGCGTTAGATCCATATACTGACCGCACTATGTGGAGAACAGTCGGACAAATAACAAGCATAAACGGAACGACTTACGGAGAAAAGGATAATTATTTCAGCCGTAACTTTCCGTTAACAGTTTCGTGCCCGACACAAACGACAAACGGAATGCTCACTGTTTCCGGATGGTCTATGTCTAATGGTGCCCAAGACGGTGTCGTTTATTCAGTTGATGGCGGTACAACTTGGATTGATGCTAATCCCTCGCTTTCTTCTGGAACAACAACTCAACGCGACAACGCCATGTCTCCACCCGTCCAATTTATCAGAGCATCTGATGGAGTCGATAGAACATCTTGGGAAGCCGTAAGTAGTACGATGGCTGATACCACCACCCTCCCCAATGCGCAATTTACAGTTACCCTTGACCTTTCTGCTTACAGCGGTCAAACACTCAATGTCATGCTTGCCTCCCATTTGGTAATAACGGATGGCACATCAAATAACAACATAGTGATAATGGGAACTATCACCGGCGTAAAAGTTTCTGCAACCACTACCAATTCTCGCGGAGCGTACGGTGATCTTAACGCGATTAACGGAGTTGAAGTCTCTTCGCAAGTTCGTTACTATCCCGCTGGTCCTACAGTAACCTCATTAGGTACACATTGTATTGAAATGGCGACCTCTTATCTGGAATTGCAGGGATGGTGTGTTGTTGACGGCGGAGTAAACGGCAACATCGCGTATTCCGTAAACGGTGGCAATTGGATAACGCTTCCCGGTGCGCGTACAGATAATACAGATGCAAGTGCCATAGTAAACATGGCCACAGCACAAGGATTATCTGTAGCAGGAGTAAACACTCGCTATGACGCAAAGATTCTTCTCGCTGACTACGCCGGACAAAAAATAAGCGTAAGACTTGGTTCATACAATGTCGACGGATCCGTCTCGCATTTTCTTACCGTTAACGGTGTTGTTCCGGGCATCTCGGGATACCAAGCTTCGCAATTTAATCTTAATCAAGTTAATGGCTCAACCACGGGAATAGGTGCACTTACAACCGATTCTACGGTTTACACCTTAGCAAATCCCGCTGCTATGTCAAACACGACATTTTCAATTACGGGATGGGCAGCAGTTGGCGGCGGACAGACTTCGGGAGGAATTTATTATTCCATCAACGGAGGAAAATGGATACAAGTTACACAAACATGGATTGCCGATAAGGGCAATGCATCCGCTATTGCATCAAACATGACCAACCTTGGCATAAGCAATGATGGTCAGTATGCAAACTTCGGCACAGTAACAGCAAACTTGTCGGCATATGCGGGAAAAACTGTCACGCTAACCTTTGGCATTATGCAGACATCAAATAATGTGATCCGTCCCGGTATAACATTTACGAATGTCTCAGTCCCCGGAACTCACACTTGTTCCGGCAAAATATTCTCATTGAGTAACGGAAAGCACGTATTAGTTTGTGATTCATGCGGCGATCAGTCAACTCAAAACTGCTCCGGTGCAGCCGCAACCTGTACTACGGCACAAACTTGCAGTGCCTGCGGATACACAATGAATGCGGCACTTGGACATAACTATGGATCTGCTACTTGTACCAAGCCTCAGACATGCACAAGATGTTCTGCAACAACAGGAAGTGCGCTCGGTCACAACTATTCTTCGGTTGTAACCGCTCCCACGTGTACCGCTCAGGGTTACACAACTCACACCTGCTCAAGATGTAACGATACGTACAAGGATACGTACACCGACGCTAAGGGTCACTCATGGAACAGCGGCTCGATAACGACCAATCCCACCTGTACGGCTACGGGTGTTAAGACGTTTACGTGCTCCACGTGTAAGACCACAAAAACCGAGACTGTAGCGGCAACAGGCCACAGCTACGGAGCTTGGAGCACCACAAAGGCAGCAACGTGTACCGCTACGGGTACCGACCGCCGCGACTGTAACAACTGCGACCATTACGAAACTCGCGAAGTCGCAATCAACGCGTCGGCTCATACCGGTACTGCAAGCGTTGTAAAGAACCAAACCAACGCAACCTGCGGAGCTAACGGTTACTCAGGCGACACCTACTGGTCCTGCTGTGACACGCTCTACGCAAAGGGCTCTACAGTTAACGCTACCGGCAATCACACGTGGAATAGCGGCGTTCAGACAACCGCTCCCACGTGCGTCAAGGAAGGCGAAAAAACATACACCTGCTCCGTTTGTGGCGGTACTAAGACAGAAACTATCGCCGCTACGGGCTCTCACTCCTACGATAACGGTGTTATAACAACAAAGCCCACTTGTATAACCAACGGCGTAAAGACATTCACCTGCTCCGTTTGCGGCGACACGTACACGGAAGAGGTTGCGGCAACGGGACACAATTACAGCGAGACTGTAACTGCTCCCACTTGCACGGCACAGGGTTATACAACTCACACCTGCTCCAATTGCGGCGACAGCTACAAAGATACGTATACAGACGCTCTTGACCACAATTATACTGTGCTCATTGGCACCACAGCAGGCACTTGCCAAACAAAGGCAACTGAAACTTATAAGTGCTCGACTTGTGACTCAACGAAGGTTGTAGAAGGCGAGTATGGCAACCATAGCTTCACAAATTATAAATCCAATAATGACGAAACCTGCACCCAGGACGGTACCGCTACCGCAAAGTGTGATATATGCGACGAAACCAAGACCATTACGAATGAAGGCTCCAAGCTCAATCACTCTATCGTCAACGTAGACGCAAAGGCTCCTACGTGCGAAGGCATCGGCTGGGACGCTTATGAATATTGTAACAGAGACGGTTGCGATTATACGAC
>JAFTKY010000001.1 GCA_017453005.1 Clostridia bacterium
ATTTGCAGAATCAAGCCCATATATAATTTCAAGGCGGCGGAGTAATCATGACGGCAAGAGCACCGGCTCTTGCCGTATGGCGGTTTTGGTTTGTGCAATTTATCACACAAGGTTATAAGACATATACAAAGCGAAAAAAGGCAAAAAACTTTTATTTTTTTAAAAAAATGTATTGACAAACCAAAACCCTTGTGATATAATAATCAAGTCGCGAGCAAAAAGCGACGGATCTAGGTGTAGCTCAGCTGTGAGAGAGATACCTTGGGGTGGTAGAGGCCGCAAGTTCAAGTCTTGTCACTTAGACCAAAAAAACCGAATGGACCATGCGTCCATTCGGTTTTTTTGCTTTAAGTGACAGATGCGCGAAATTGCACACAAAGCTTTGCACCGCAAAGCTTTGTAAGAGTTCAAGTCTTGTCCTATGAGCCTTTGAGGACTATACTGCCATGCGTCCATTCGGTTTTTTTGCTTTAAGTGACAGTCACGTGAAATCGCACACAAAGCTTTGCACCGCAAAGCTTTGTAAGAGTTCAAGTCTTGTCCTATGAGCCTTTGAGGACTATACTGCCATGCGTCCATTCGGTTTTTTTGCTTTCGGGTACAAGATAGGTGTCCGTATCAAAATTGTCAATTTTCTTTCTACTGAGTTTTTTGGGGGACTTAAACTATAAAATGTCATATTCAAATACTGATTCTGACACTTAAACAAAGATAAGTGTCAGAATATGCAACCAGAACTATTGACACAATCCACAAAAAGTGATATAATTATTACGGACTCTATAAGAGTCACTTTATAATGCCCATCCTTGATGGTGCGTGCCCATTATGGCACAGGTGTTTTTTTGAAATCGAATATTAGATCTTATGAGGTACGAACAAAGCCGCCTCCACTTCTTTTCATTTTATTGAAGTTTTCGGAGAATGGTTTTCGCTTTGGATCGGGGGTGTTTCCCCACAATATTTCCAAAGCATTGTAGCCTCATTTTTTGTTTTTCAGAAATAATATTAATTTAAACACAGGTGACTGCATATGGCAAAAGAAATTGAAATAAAAATCGAACCAAACGAGCATTGCTTCGTTAACGAATACGATTCCACAATATATAATAGCTGTTATCTTCACATATATTTTCCGGAAGAAGATATACTCTGCACCTGCGGAGCTAATGACAAAGTCATTATAGGAATCTTAGAAACACTCGAAGATTACTTTCACGGAAGAATCGACTCTGACATTGATATATACCTTGCCGCACCCTGGAACATGGGAAAAGGTATTATTAAACCGTATGCGTTTGAAATTGATGGTTTAAGGTGCTTATGGACCTTCAAATTTGAAACGCCACGCCAACTTTCCGACGGAAGGTACATTGATGTAATCGATTTAAGCCATGACCAACTGCTTTCTATGTATGATCAACTTACCGCACAGTTCAATTCATTCGATTGGAGAAAAATCGGGAAAATACCGTTATATAGGTTCTCAACTTCCAGCAAAGACTTTGAATGGTGCTATTCCGCAAGCGCTCTGCAACGTGACATTGAAAAACTGGCTGTCGGACAAGAAATCAAAGCCATATATGTAAGTGCTGCAAATTATCTTGATCCTTTACACGAACGAGAAAATTATGTAAATTACCTTGATATATGCTCTCAAATAATTATGGTGCTCAACGATGAAATAATTGAACTATGGATCTATGGACACGGGCTGTTTTCTTGGAGACACTTTTCTATTAATGAGGTAAACATTGAGGGGCCAATAACGGATTATATCAGAAATAGCAACAAGGATTTTTGTGACATAGGAAACGTACATACAATGTTTAAATTGGAGTACAAGGGCAGTACGATTATTAGTGTCTCTGTAGATGATACTGAATACCTCCCGTGGTCATTTACAACATTTGACGAGTCCAAGGTCGGAGATCCTATTGAAATTCCTGAACAAATAAACTTCAGTTTAGAAAATGGAAACTGCCTTTCCTTTAGAGGCCTTGATGCTGATTTTTCCATCTCAATAAAAAAATCCGAAGAATAAAACGATAATCAACCTACGAGATAACTTAATGATTAACGGTAATTCTGCGCAAAAAAGATAAGTGTCACCGTCCGCACCGCTTTTTGCACCGCATTATCGGTTGTATCCATATTATCAGCAGTATTCAAATAAAGCCGTTGGGGTTCATCCCCGACGGCTTTATTTCTTTTAAATGACAGTCACGTGAAATCGTACACAAAGCTTTGCACCGCAAAGCTTTGTGAGAGTTCAAGTCTTGTCCTATGAGCCTTTGAGGACTATACTGCCATGCGTCCATTCGGGCTTTTTATAATATTCCTTACAAATATCACCTGGCTGTGTTATAATAGATTAACCAAATTTTTAAAATAATCCGTCTCCTCAATCTCAGGCGGGGAGGTAAGGCTGTCAAAAAGCTCTACGCCGATATACTCACGCGCCTCGTCTATCCATGTCTGCTCGTTTTCCGTCTCCATGTCGCGAATGGCAAAGCATATCTTTTTGTATGCTCCGGGAATGACGAAAAGGTGATCGTCGTCGGCATAGCCCTGCTCGTAGCGAAGACCGAGATGCAGACTTGCCTCGTCGTCAAGCGGCATATCCGCGTAGCGGTTTATCAAGAACCAATCAAGGTTTTGGGCTTTCCGCATTTTTATATACGCGAGGACGAAGGCGTACGCGCCCTTGTTTTCCGTCTCGGGATCCTCGGTACGCGTGTGGAAGCCCTGCTCGTCAAACACGACGCTACGCGCACGCCCACGGAATTTGAACTCGTCAAGCTCCACGAGGGCTTGCCAGACCTCCATATTTTTCATTGTGATGCGCGGAGTGTCAAAGGAGAAGGTTGCGGTCGTGTCATTGTAAAAGTCGCACAGAGAGAGATTTTCGGGATACGGGTGCGCGGCAATACCCCAATCAAAGTCACCGTCGCGGCGGCTGTATCCGGAAAGATACGCAAGGCACTCGCGCGCGGGATAATAGTGCATATTATCGGGGCGCAGGCTCATTGAAAAGCAATGGTCAAGAGAGATGTTGACGCGGCTGTGCGCACAGTATTTCCGCGAAATGAGGTGGGAGACGCGGAGCTGTACCGCGTATTCCTCCATAAAGTCGGCGCAAGCCATCGCACCGCAGTTGTGCCACGTCTCGGGGGCATTTATCTCGTTGCCTATATCAAGGACATACGAGCAGCAGAGTGGGGAGGACTTATCCACATATCTTGCGCAGATAAAGTCCACGAACGCGCAAAACATCTCAAATCCGTCCTCGGTTCGGATATTGAACGCGCTCATCTGCTCAGAAAAGCCCGTCTGTTCGTACGCGGGATGAAGAATGACGCGCATGAGTGCGTCATCCGAGCCGCGCAAACGGTAGCTCGGTCTGTTGATAAGCCTTATGAGACAAGGGATATTCCGCTTGATGCAGGGATGCATCAGACCGTCGTACATATCCATGCATTTTTTGTCAAAGTAGAATTTTTTGCCGTTGTATATATGTGTAATGTCGCCCTCCGCGGGGGATAGCTTTTGTATCCACGCGCAGTTTATTTCGGTCATCATACAGCCAAATCCCAAATAATCGTAGTCGTATTCCTCGGCGGTCACCCACGTGCCAACGGGCTTTTTGACCTTTGCGACGGGGGAGTTATCCTGCGAAAAATCCTCGGAAAAGTCGGTTACGTATCGCACGCCGCAAGCGTCAGTCCCTCCCGCCTTGACCTCAAAGCGGCACGTAAGCAGGTCGCGTTCGTCTATAAAGCGAGGGAACACGATATGCCCGTCGCGGACGAGATTGCTTTCATACAGACACCGTCCCGTGTATTTTTCGTCGGCATCTCCGCGTATGAGCGGCAGATACGCGCACGCGCTCGCCTCACCCTCAGGTTTACCGCAGACGTGAAGCAATATTTCATTTTGTGTTGCTATTATTTTATCTATTTCCATGTGTACCTCCGAGAGCTGCCGTATGCTTTAATTATACCAATCCGCGCCGGGAAAATCAAGTACCAAAGCCAAGATTTGAGAATATTGACATTTGCCGCTCCGCGTTGTATAATGAATATATATCAAATTTGAGGAGGGCAGAGCCGTGAACAGTATTCTTTGCGATATCAGGCTGAAAACAGCATATACCGACGGTAAGACCGAGGTGCTTGACCTGAGCTGCGGAAAGGCGCGCGCCCGAGCGTTTGATATGCAGCTTTCGGAGAATGACGGCGTGATGTGTCCCGTGATTTGCGCTAAAGATAACGCGCCGATAAACTATATTGAAATAGAATATACCTTGAGCGAGGACTTTATTGGCGGTGACGTGCTGTATTTTGAAAACGGCGGCTGCACAAACGACCGCTGCTTTGTTGTGCGCCTTGCGGACAAGCCTCGTGCAAACATAAAAAGCGTTACTGTTATGAAAAACATCGCAAGCGGAGAGACGCTCGGCATAGGGCAGGTAACGGCACACAGATTTTATTCATGGATATATATAGACGAAGGCAAGCTCGGAATGCATTACGAAATGGAGGACAAGCCTCTTGTTTTGGGAGAGAAATACGAGCTTGAAAAATATATGCTGGATACATGCCCGACGCATAAGTTTTTGTCCCGCTACGCCGACACGGTCGCGCGTCTCAATGCCGCAAGACCGCTAAAAGATATACCCGTAGGCTTTTGCTCGTGGTCACGGTATTACGAGAACGTGACGCAAGAAAAGATGCTGCTCGCGGCAGACGGGCTTGATAAGTATGCGCGCCCCTCGGCAAGCCTCGTCCAGATAGACGACGGCTGGCAGATAGGCAGACCCTTTGCGGGCGAGTGGGAAGTGAACACAAAAAAATTCCCCGACATGGCAGGGCTTTCGCGCGATATACATAGCCGTGGCATGAAATTCGGACTTTGGGTCGCGCCGCTGCTTATAGGCGAGGATTCACCGTATTACAGCTCCTTGGAGCACGTGATAAAACAAGACGTAACGCTCCCGAAAACACATCCGTTTGACATAGGAGACGAGCGGTTTTTATCTCATTTGCATGACACCTTCGCACGCCTTACGCGTGATTATGACGTGGATTATTACAAGCTGGATTTTCTGTCGGCGGGAATAAAGAGCTTTTTGCCCTCTCAGGTGAGGGAAGCGGTGAGATTTGACGGGGATTACTCCGTCGCGCTTTTCCGCCGCGCAATGCAGACAATACGCGACGCCGTTGGAGACAGGGTCACTCTTCTGTGCTGCGGCGCGCCCATGCTTGAGTGCGTCGGAATATTTGACGCGCAAAGAGTTTCGTGCGACATAATCTGGGGAGTGGGCGAGGACTTTCCTCCTATGTGGGACATAATGAGGCAGGCGTCCTCTACCGTGCTTCACAGATATTTTTACAACGAAAAGATATATATGAACGACCCCGACGGACTTGTTTTCCGCGATTATGACGTGGGCGACGGCTTTGTGTCAACGCTTGACGAGGCAGGGTTCTGGGCTACTACGGTGGCTATGTCGGGAGGACTTGTCTTGCATAACGAGGAGCTGGACTGCATATCCCCCGAAAGACGCGCTCTGTTTACAAGGCTGCTTTATCCCATAGGAATAGCGGGCAAGCCACTTGACTTTTTTGAGGACCATCCGCACGCCGCGATCATTGACTATTCAAAATCCGTAAAGTATATAGCGTTATATAATGCGTCAGACGTGACGGCAGACCTGGAGCTTGAGTTGTCAAGTTTGGATATGGACGGCTGCATGGTCTTTGATTGTTGGGAGGGGACATTCCTCGGCGTGACGGATAAAATACGCGTCACGTCCGCGCCGCCACGCTCGGCGTATATGTTTATGGTAAAGCGAGTACCGAGCAGCCCCGAATTTCTTTTCTCGGACGGCGATGTTTTCCTTGGGCAGAGGGCATATACAAGCGCGTACGAAAATGGGGAATTGAAGTTTACAGCTACACGTAAAATAAATGAAAGCATATATGCGTTTTACCCCGCGGGCACTGCTCCGAAGGGCAGAATTTGCTTTGAGGACGAGGACGCGCTCGGCGGAGCAATAGTGAAAATATAAATTAAAACAGCCTTCCTTAGGAGCGTTCCCATAAGGATGTTTTCGGAACACGGTAGGGGCGAACTGTGTTCGCCCGCGGGAGACCGCAGGTCTCCCCTACGGATACACATATAAATATCGGCAGAGGACTTGTTTTCTCTGCCGATTTGTGTTATAATTGGGCTAACAAAAAGCCTCTCCCATTGGGAGAGGTGGCGGCGTAGCCGACGGAGAGGGTTAGATTATGGAATGAAACGCCCTCTCACCCGCTATCGCGGGAGCTCTCCCAAAGGAAGAGCCTTTGGATGCGTGCAACCATTGGGGTATGGGTTTAGCCCTGTGACTTTGTAATACAAAGGCGAAATTGGCGATAAAACAGAAAGGAATTTATCTATGAAAAACCAATACAAAATCACAAAAGATTTAATGCAAACATGGGCAAAGGAGTATCATTTACACGGTGCTGCGAATGTAATATTATTTATCATTTGGTGTGTGTTAGGCATTATCGGAATATCGGGACTTATTTTTTCCATCGCACTACATAGCGAGTGGATGGCTATTTATATCTATGCACTTTTAACCATCATTGCTGTTTTTAAGTTGTTTCTTGCCCGTTTCGTGGTTTGGTCAAAAAGGTATAAATTGTATTCGACTACATATGGTGTTTCCGAATGGATACGTACCACTGAATTTTTGGATGATGAAATCATTCTTACAGATCATACTTCAGTCAGCAAATTAAAATACAGCAATATTGAGAAAATAAAAGAAAAAAACAATGTTGTTATGATATTTATGAATAATAATATGGCCTTAAGGTTGTATAAAGATGCTTTTGTAGAAGGCTCTTGGGAAGAATGTAAGAAAAAAATCAATGATATGCTCAAATAAGATTAACCCCGATAGATTTAAAATCTGTCGGGGTTATCTTTGTCTACTGCAGAGCAATTATGCCTTTTTGGACCGTCGAGGACGCCGGTCCCTACAAGGAGAAATCAAACTTCCTTATGAGAACCACGCTTTGGAAGGCTGTTTTTCTATATAATTTCCATCTCAATTCCTACGACACCGTACTTTTTCTGCTCGTCGGGGGAGTAGTAAGCCTCCATGTCCGACGGGTGCGCGGTGGAAATATTGCTTTGGGTATAGCCGCATCTGTCAAGCGGCAGTGTGCGGTATAGCTC
>JAFTKY010000086.1 GCA_017453005.1 Clostridia bacterium
GCTATAAACTACGTATATGAATTAAGGAGACAAGAAGATGCTCTGCGAGCAGAAGCAGAAGATCTAAGACAACAAGCTGAAGAAAAAAGGTATAAACGCAGGAAACAACGTGTTTGGATACCACTGGTTTGTTTGATTCCAACAATGTTTGTTATATATCTATTGTACGGCATTATATTCAATATCATCAGGGAGATATGCTCGCCTGAAACGGTGCGTGTTATCGCAAAGGCAATTTATAACATGTATATGAGTGGATGGTGGGTTCTTTTACTGGCGGTACAAGCATGGCTTTTGGTGTTCTGCATAACATTTGCTCTGCCAAACAAAGAAAAGAAATATTTGGCACAGGCGGAAACGATTGATACGTACGTTGTGTTAAAGCGTGATGAAATAGATAATTTTGTGGTAGCGCATGCCAATCATATATCAATGGTTGCCTCCAAATATCGATACCCAACAGCGTCGAATTTTCTTGTTGAATTATTTGAGCTTGGTCGTGCATCCTCTTTGCCGGAAGCCTACGACAAACTTGAGGAACAACTGCATAGATGGCGCATGGAGGATGCGATGTTAACTTTGATCAATCTGCAAAGGAGACAATTAGCTCTTTTGGAAAGAATAGAAACAAATCCATACTAATTTTATTCAGCGTAACGCTTATAAAGATTTGTCTGATACAATCCACATTAAATCGCAAAAGGTCGGGAGATTTCCCGACCTTTATGCTTTTAATATTTACTGGCGAATGTGAAAAATCGTGGTGTGAGGCGCTATCTTTTTGCAAAATGCAAAAAAAAATACCGTCGTCACTCTTAATACTATTGACAAACTTATTTTGTTCCTGTATAATATACTTGAATATAGAACTTTTCTCGAAAACAGTATAATCGTACCAAATTAAACGAATCATATAGTGGAGGTGAGTTTAGTGATTGAAAGGTTGAAAAAAGCATTCGGCGTAAACCAGCCGATATTTACAAATGAAATTTTAAAAGAAATGAATGAGTATTCCCGGCCTCGCGTATTTCAGCTTTTAAACAAAGCGGAACAAGAAGGTCAACTCATCAAATTTGATAAGGGCGTTTATTACATTCCTACTGAAACCCGCTACGGCAAATCCTTGATATCCGTTGAACAGGTCGTAAGAAAAAAGTACATTTCCAATAACGATGATGTGTTTGGAATATACGGCGGACTGCAAATGCAACAGAGCTTCATGCTAACGTACCAAGTGCCTACGGCAATAGAGGTTATTACGAACAATGAAACAACGTGGGTGCGAGAAACGAAACTGAAAAATCGCAGTATTATTTTGCGCAAGTCGCGCTTGCCAATAACAAGAGAAAACGCAGACGTTTACACTTTTCTTGAATTATTCAGTAATATGGATGTAAAAAGATACCTTGATGACTCCTCGGTCCAAAGAGAGGTCATCGGATTCGTAAGAGAAAAAGCAATAAAAGGCAAGGACGTATACGCGCTTTCGGGTGCATTTCCGTCCAAAACAACAAGAAACATAATGGAGAGTGGAATTATAAATGAATTTGCATAAAAATCCCCAAGAATTTTATGATACTCTGTTGGTCCTCGGTGACAGATTAAATACGTCTCCGGCCATCATTGAGAAGGACTACTATGTAACAATATTTTTAGAAGCTCTTGCCAAAAGAGTGCCTAATCTACTGTTTAAGGGAGGCACATCACTTTCCAAGTGCCATAAAATAATAAACAGGTTTTCAGAGGATATTGATCTTACGCTTGACGCCGAAAATCAAACGCAGGGCAACAAAAGAAATCTCAAATACGAGATAGTTGAGGTTTGCAATGAGCTTGGACTTGAATTGATAAACGAGGCAGATATACGCAGCCGTAGAGATTATAACCGATATGAAATCAAGTATCCAATTCACTTTGAGGGAGCAGGCATAAAACAGTATCTTTTGGTTGAAACCGTGTTTATGGTAAAATCCTATCCCGATGAAATTAAAAAGGCTACGTCAATGATTTATGACTTTTGGAAAGAGATCGGAGATGAGACGGCAATTGAAGAATACGAAATGAAGCCGTTTGAAATCCGTGTGCAGACACTTGATAGAACTTTGGTTGATAAAGTGTTTGCCCTTTGTGATTACGCAGTATCAAACAATACTACCGGCTATTCAAGACACATTTATGACCTATACCGACTTTTGAGTGTTGTTGTTCTTGATGATAAATTAAAAGCACTTGTAAAGGAAGTCAGAGAGGATAGAAAAACACACGAGCGTTGTTATACCGCACAAGACCAATACGATATTCCGAGTATCCTGAAGCAGATAATTGATAAAAGGATTTACTACAAAGACTACGAAAATATCACAAAGAAGGTTTTATTTGACGGAACGAGCTATGAAACCTCTATAACTGCTTTATATAAGATTATAAAAAGCGGAGTTTTCTCCAAATGAAAACCTTATTCAAAACTAATCTGAATTTTCGCTATAATACCCCTGCTCAAAAAGCAGGGGTATAACTTTTACACAAATTTTACACAAAGGGAAACGGTATCTCAATTAAAATATAATTTGTTTTATCGCAGACAAGTTTGTACATAAATGTCACAAAAAAGAACCCCCTCCCATTCTCAATGGAAGGAGATTCTTCACACGGTTTACTGCGATTTTCATCACAAAGGGCTTAACTTAATGACATTGGAATCGCAACCCCCCGCCCTTTGTGGCGTTCTTTGGATACTTTTCCCTAAGACGACGAAAAAGTTAGGTATATTTTTCGCTTACGCATTCGTCGGTGTACGGGGGTACGCCAGAGTGCGCAAGCGGAAAAAGCAAACAACAGCCGAGGGTACTCGATGTGCCCTCGGCGGTTAGTTTTATGTCTTGTGATTACAAGCGATTAAAATAAATGTTGTCCATTAAATAGTTGCTTGCGGTAGACCAACTTTTTCTAAGTCTTACACAATACCTTGCGCCATCATAGCCTCCGCTACCTTCTTGAAGCCCGCGATATTCGCGCCCTTAACAAGATCGTAGCCGTAGCCGTACTCCTCTGCCGTCTTTGCAGACGAGTCGTGAATGTTCACCATGATGTTCTTGAGCTTTGCGTCAACCTCTTCAGCCGACCATGCAAGTCTCTGGCTGTTCTGCGCCATTTCAAGCGCGGAAACCGCAACGCCTCCCGCGTTAACTGCCTTGGAGGGAGCAACTATAACGCCGCTGTCCTGAAGGAACTTAACTGCCTCGTTGGACGTGGGCATATTAGCAACCTCAACGTAGTACTTGGTGCCGTTGGCAAGAATCTTTTCTGCCTCAGCCATGCCAACCTCGTTCTGTGTAGCGCAAGGCATACAAATGTCCGCCTTAACACCCCAAGGCTTCTGCTTTGCAAAGAAGGGCACGCCAAACTTATCGGCATAGTCCTGAACCTTGTCTCTGCCGGATGCACGCATTTCAAGCATATAGTCTATCTTTTCGGGGGTGGTGATTCCCTCTTCGTCGTATATGTAGCCGTCGGGACCCGAAATAGCAACTGCCTTACCGCCAAGCTCTGCGATCTTCTTTACAGCGCCCCAGGCAACGTTGCCGAAGCCCGAAACAACGAAGGTCTTGCCCTTAATGGTGTCGCCCTTAAGCTCAAGCATACGCTGTGCAAAGTATACCGCGCCAAATCCCGTAGCCTCGGGACGAATGAGCGAGCCGCCGTAGGAAAGTCCCTTACCCGTGAGAACGCCGTTCTCATACGCGCCGCGAAGTCTCTTGTACTGACCGAAGAGATAGCCTATTTCACGCGCGCCAACGCCGATGTCACCTGCGGGAACGTCAACGTCGGGACCGATGTGACGGTAAAGCTCGGACATAAAGGACTGGCAGAATCTCATTATCTCTCCGTCGGACTTGCCGCGGGGGTCAAAGTCGGAGCCACCCTTACCGCCGCCGATGGGGAGACCTGTAAGGCTGTTCTTGAGTATCTGCTCAAAGCCGAGGAACTTAAGTATAGAAAGGTTTACAGAGGGGTGGAAACGGAAGCCGCCCTTGTAAGGACCTATTGCGCTGTTGAACTGTACGCGGTAGCCCTTGTTTACCTTTACCGTACCGTTGTCGTCTACCCACGGAACGCGGAACATAATCGTTCTCTCGGGCTCAACGAATCTTTCAAGAAGGCCTGCCTTCTCATACTCGGGGTGCTTATCAAACACGGGCGCAAGAGACTCAAGGATCTCTGTTGCTGCCTGATGGAATTCGGGCTGATTGGGATTGTTGGCGATAAGGTCTGCCAACACCTTTTCTACATACTTGGACATAATAATTGTTTCCTTTCTTGTGTGGATTTGGGCTCATAACAAATATATGTCGGGGCTCAAAATAATTTACTTTTATATTGTATCACAGAATTTGGAATTTTGCAAGATTTTTTTTAAAAATTTCATAATTTTTTTTTGCTACGCTTTAAAAAATTGTTTTTACTCATAAAATTTGTGCATCAAATATATCAAAATTTCTTTGATTATATTGGCAATTTGTTCCTTTCAAGCTATTTTGCAAGGGGAGCATCGCCTTTTGCAAGAGAAAAACAAAAACTTTCATAATATCGGTTGTTATTTCATGTTGACCTCACAAATGATTTATGGTATAATTAAGAAAAGAGGTGATGATATGTTTGGTGCAATATATGGAGATGTCCTCGGCTCATACTATGAAGTCCACTGCACAAAGAATTATAATTTTACATTTAATAAAGACAGCTCTTTTACTGATGACAGTGTTTTGATAGCTGCAGTTTGTAAAACAATACTGAACGATGCATCAGAAATATCAAAATGGAATATGCAAAAACGAGCAAATCAGTTTGCCGCGCAATACCGTCAATATTTCTCATATTTTCCTTCCGCAGGATTTGGAAATATGTTTACCTCGTGGGCAAAGGCTACATATTCAAGAAATGGACATAGTTATGCAAACGGCGCTTCAATGCGAGTTATTCCCATAGGCTATGCATACAGCAATCTTGAACAAACTCTTATTCAAGCAAAAGCAAGCTGCATTGCAACTCATAATAATCGAGAAGCGATAATCGGCGCACAAGCCGTAGCCGCAGCAGTTTATCTGGCAAGGCATGAAAGCAGCAAAGAGGAAATAAAGAAATATATTGAGAAAAATTTTAAATACAACTTATCAATACCTCTTGAAAGCATCCGCCAAAATCACGTTTTCGATAGCAGAACATCGTATAGCGTGCCTCCTGCAATTATTGCGTTTTTAGAATCCGAGGACTACGAGAGTGCAGTTCGCGGAGCAATATCTCTTGGTGGAGATGCAGACACACAGGCGTGTATTGCCGGCGGTATTGCCGAGGCATTTTACAGAGATATTCCCGAGCATATTCGTAAATTTTGTGATTCAAAAATTGATTACACCATAAAAAGCGTAGTGAGAGAATTTTACAACAAATTTATACATTAAGTCAACGGGCGTTGCTTTCGCAACGCCCGTTTTTATAATGAAGTTAAATCTTATAATACTCTACCGCAGACTCAAACAGTCCCATATCGTAATTGCCCTCAACGTTCTTGTAGAGGAACTCGCCCTTACGCTCGGAATGTCCCATCTTACCAAGCACGCGGCCGTCGGGAGAGCAAATGCCCTCTACCGCCCACGCGGAATTGTTGGGGTTATAGAGTATGTTGTCCGTGGGATTGCCCGCAAGGTCAACGTACTGGGTAATTATCTGTCCGTTTCTTGAGAGCTTACAGAGCAGTTCTTCGCTGCAGAGGAAGCGTCCCTCACCGTGAGATATCGGCACGTTATATACCTCGCCTACGCTTGTGTGAGCAAGCCAGGGAGACTTATCTGTGCAAACACGCGTGCGAACTATTCTCGACTGATGTCTGCCTATGGTGTTGAAGGTCAACGTAGGACAGCTCTCGTCCGTGTCGATTATCTCGCCGTAAGGCACAAGACCGAGCTTGATAAGAGCCTGGAAGCCGTTACAGATACCCGCCATAAGACCGTCTCTGTTTTTCAAAAGGTCGTGAACTGCGTCCTTGACCTGTGCGTTTCTGAAGAATGCGGTAATAAACTTACCCGAGCCGTCGGGCTCGTCGCCGCCCGAAAATCCTCCGGGAATGAATATCATCTGCGCGGACTTTACTGCGTTTGCAAAGTAGTCGACGGATTCGGAGATTGCTTTGCTGTTAAGGTTCTTGACAACCACTATCTCAGCCTCCGCGCCCGCCTTTTTGAACGCCTTTGCGGTGTCGTACTCGCAGTTTGTTCCCGGGAATACGGGAATAAGAACCTTGGGCTTGGAGGTGAGTATGCCTGCACTCCTTGCCTTCTCCGCTCCCGTGTAGCAAACGGTGGGGATGACCTTGCCCTCGCTCTTTATATTGCAGCTGTAAACACTCTCAAGCTTGTCCTCATACGCCTTCTGCACCGCGGGAATGGAGACCTCTCCCTCAGCACTTGAGATTATTGCGTCCGCTACCGTGCAACCGACAACCTGCGTGGAGTAGCATGCTCCCGACACGTCGCAATCCTCGGAAAGCTCAATTACAAACGAGCCGTACTTATATCCGAGCATATCCTCACGGGTGAAGCCCTTATCGTATGCAAAGCCTATGCCGTTACCGATACACATTTTGAGTATCGCCTCGGCAACGCCGCCGTACGTGGGAGTGTAAACGGATACAGCCTTGCCCTCCTTGACGAGCGAGAAGACCTTTTCGTATACCGCAAGGAGCGACTTGGTTATGGGAAGTCTGTCGGAATTATATTCGGGTGTGAGCATCACTACCTTGTGGCAGGGTGCTTTGAACTCGGGAGAAATTATATATTTGGAATCAGTTGTCGTGACAGCAAACGAGACGAGCGTGGGAGGCACGTCAATATTCTCAAACGTGCCGCTCATGGAGTCCTTACCGCCGATAGACGCGATGCGAAGGTCTGCCTGCGCCTCAAACGCGCCGAGGAGCGCCGCGAGAGGCTTGCCCCAACGCGCGGGGTCCTTCCCGGGCTTTTCCATATATTCCTGGAAGGTGAGGTAAACGTCCTTGAACTCCGCGCCCGTTGCGATAAGCTTGGAGACGGATTCGATTACCGCGTAGTAAGCCGCGTGGAAGGGCGACTTTTCCGCAATATAGGGGTTATAGCCCCAGGACATGAGCGAGCAGGTGTTGGTAAACTTATCCTCTGCGGAAATTTTATGTACCATAGCCTGAATAGGCGTCTGCTGATGCTTGCCGCCGAAGGGCATGAGCACCGTTCCCGCACCGATTGTGGAGTCAAATCTCTCGCTAAGACCGCGCTTGGAGCAGACATTGAGGTCTGCCGCAAGTGCAAAATAAAGGTCGGAGAAGCTTGACTGAGTATCAATCGCTCTGTCAAAGTCACCGCAAGCTGCGGGCTTTATGCTTATATGCTTTTCAGCTCCGTTGGAGTTTAAGAACTCGCGGGAGATATCAACGATGTACTTGCCATTCCACTTCATGCGAAGTCTGGGCTCTTCCGTGACGGTAGCAACCACGCTTGTCTCAAGATTTTCTCTCTCTGCAAGCTCCATAAAGCGCTGAACGTCACCCGCCTCAACGACGACTGCCATTCTCTCCTGCGACTCGGAAATAGCAAGCTCCGTGCCGTCAAGTCCCTCGTACTTTTTGGGAACTGCGTTGAGGTCTATGTCAAGTCCGTCAGCAAGCTCGCCTACGGCAACCGACACACCGCCCGCGCCGAAGTCGTTGCATCTCTTGATAAGAGACGAAGCCTCCGGATTGCGGAAAAGTCTCTGGAGCTTTCTTTCCTCGGGAGCGTTACCCTTCTGCACCTCAGCACCGCAGGTCTCAAGAGACTCAAGCGTGTGAGACTTGGACGAGCCCGTAGCACCGCCACAACCGTCACGTCCCGTTCTGCCTCCGAGAAGAATGACTATATCTCCGTCCTCGGGACGCTCACGGCGTACGTTCTTTGCGGGTGCAGCAGCAATAACCGCGCCTATCTCCATTCTCTTTGCAACGTAGCCGTCATGGTAAAGCTCGTCTACCTGTCCCGTTGCAAGTCCTATCTGGTTACCGTAGGACGAATATCCCGCCGCCGCGGTAGTAACTATCTTTCTCTGGGGGAGCTTGCCCTTTATGGTCTCGGATACGGGAGTGAGGGGATTTCCCGTGCCCGTAACGCGCATAGCCGCGTAAACGTAGGAGCGTCCCGAAAGGGGGTCTCTTATAGCTCCGCCAATACAGGTCGCCGCGCCGCCAAAGGGCTCTATCTCGGTGGGATGATTGTGTGTCTCGTTCTTGAAGAGCAAGAGCCAATCCTCCTTTTCACCGTCAAAATCCACCTTTATCTTGACCGTACAAGCGTTTATCTCCTCGGACTCGTCAAGGTGGGGCAAAAGTCCCTCTGCCTTGAGGTAGCGGGTAGCGATAGTCGCAATATCCATAAGATTTATGGGCTTTGTGCGTCCAAGCTGTGCGCGGACGTCAATATAATCGTTGTACGCGCGCTGAAGAAGCTCGTCCTCAAATTCAACGCTGTCAATGGTAGTCAAGAACGTGGTGTGACGGCAATGGTCCGACCAGTACGTGTCTATCATCTTTATTTCGGTGATGGTGGGGTCTCTGTCCTCGGTCTTGAAATAGCCCTGACAGAACTTGATGTCGTCAAGGTCCATAGCAAGTCCCTTTTCCTTTATGAACGCCGCAAGTCCCGCCTCGTCAAGCGACGTAAAGCCGTGAAGCGTTGCAACGCTCTCGGGAAGGTCATAATCCATCTTGAGCGTTTTGGGCATATCAAGGCTTGCTTCTCTGCTCTCCACGGGGTTGATGACGTACTTCTTTACAGCCGCTATATCGTCAGCAGAAAGCTCACCGTCAAGTATATATACCTTCGCGGTCTTAACGGTGGGTCTGTCTCCGCAGGATATTATCTGTATGCACTGCGCCGCGGAATCCGCTCTCTGGTCAAACTGACCGGGGAGATATTCTACCGCGAAAACAGTCTTTCCCTCGCAGTCAAGCTCGGTACTCGTGTTATCAAGCTGAGGCTCGGAAAAAACGGTATTTACCGCGTAATCAAAAAGCTCACCGTCGATATTTTCAACGTCATATCTGTTAAGCACGCGGATATCCGCAAGGCCCTCAATTCCGAGAAGACCGCGAATATCTGATGCAAGGGAGCTCGCCTCGTGGTCAAGTCCCGACTTCTTTTCAACGTATATTCTGTAAACCATCGTAATTCTCCTTATTTCAATGCGTCAAGCGCGCGCTTGCCGATGTCACGGCGGTAGTACATATTTGAAAATCCTACCTTGTTTATCTCCGCGTATGCCTTGCCGACAGCCGCCTCAAGATCTTCCGCTCTCGCGGTAAGACCGAGCACGCGTCCGCCTGCATTCACAAGCTTGCCGTCAACAATTTTCGCACCCGCAATGTAAAGCTGACCGTCAATATCGCCGCTCACGGTTATCTCGTTGCCCGACTCGTATTTTCCGGGGTAGCCCTGCGACGCGCCGATAACACAGCAAGCCGCGTCGGTTGAAAACTTCACCTCAACCTCACAGAGCCTCTCGTCAGCTACCGACTGCATAATAGTCAGAAGGTCACTGTCAAGGAGCGGTAACACCACCTGCGTTTCGGGGTCACCGAAGCGACAGTTGTACTCAATAACCTTCGGGCCGTTCGGGGTAAGCATAAGGCCGAAATAGAGACAGCCCTTGAAGGTCCTTCCCTCCGCGTTCATAGCCGCCACGGTGGGCAGGAATATTCTCTCCATGCACTCGTCGGCAATACTCTTCGTGTAATACGGGTTGGGAGCAACAGTTCCCATGCCTCCCGTGTTAAGTCCCATGTCCCCGTCAAGCGCACGCTTGTGGTCCATGGACGAAATCATAGGCACGAGGGTCACACCGTCGGTAAACGCAAGCACGGAAACCTCGGGACCCGTTAAAAACTCCTCGATAACTATGTTATTTCCGCTCGCGCCGAACACCTTGTCCTCCATAATGGACTTGACCGCGTCATACGCCTCGTTTCGCGTCATGGCAATAACAACACCCTTACCGAGCGCCAGACCGTCCGCCTTGATAACGGTGGGAATGGGCGCGTCCTTAAGATATTCAAGCGCATCCTCGGCATTTGAGTAGACCTCGTAGCTTGCCGTGGGAATACCGTACTTTTTCATTAGGTTCTTTGAGAACACCTTGCTTCCCTCGATTATCGCAGCATTGGCGCGAGGACCAAAGCACTTTATTCCCTTTTCCTCAAGCGCGTCTACCGCTCCGAGCACGAGCGGGTCGTCGGGAGCGACTACCGCAAAATCAATTTCATTCTGAACGGCAAAATCAACTATTTTGTCAATTTCCTTTGCACCTATCGGAACGCAGATGGCGTCCTGAGCTATACCGCCGTTTCCGGGGAGCGCGTAAACCGTCTCAACCGACTTGTTTTCCTTGAGCTTCTTGATTATGGCGTGCTCGCGTCCGCCGCCGCCTACTACCATTATTTTCATTCCTCAAGCTCGCCTCCCTTTCTTATTCTTTTTGCGACCATTTCAACCGCACGGGGCAAAATTACCCACTCTGCGTTTCTCATAACGTGCATCTGCAAGCTCTCGGGGGTCTCGTCCTTGCGTATCATTACCGACTTTTGCAGAATTATCTTGCCTCCGTCGGGAATTTCGTTGACGAAATGCACCGTCGCACCCGTGACCTTGACGCCGTAATCAAGCGCCGCCTTATGCACCTTCAGTCCGTAATATCCCTTGCCGCAGAACGCGGGGATAAGGGAGGGGTGGACGTTGATTATTCTCTCGGGGTATCTCTTTACAAAGTTCTCCGTAAGTATGCAAAGAAAGCCCGCGAGAACTATCATCTCAATGCCGTGAGCCTCAAGCTCGGCTATCATTTTCTCCTCAAACTCCGCCTGCGAGGCACAGTCCTTTTTGCACACGACGGCGGTGGGGATATCGTTCATCGCCGCACGGGTAAGCGCGTACGCGTCGGGCTTGTCCGACAAGACCAGCGCAAGCTCACCGTGAGGGATATGTCCCTCCTTTGCGTAGTCGATAATTGCCTGCAGATTAGTTCCGCCGCCCGAAACCAATACCGCTATTTTTACTTTATTCAAGCTTATGTCCTCCGTTTGCTCTCAGGCAAGAATAATGCCCTCGTCGCCCTTGACTATCTGACCTATAACGTATGCGTCCTCACCGCTTTCGCGAAGGATGTCAAGCGCCGCGTCAACCTCTGTTGCGGGTACGACGACGCTCATGCCAACACCCATATTGTAGGTGTTATACATATCTCTCTCGGGGATATTGCCCATCTTTGCGATAAGCTCAAAGATGGGAAGCACCTTGACTGCGCTCTTGTCTATCCTTGCGGTAAGTCCCTTGGGGATAGAACGCGGTATATTCTCGTAAAAGCCGCCGCCCGTGATGTGGGATATTCCCTTTACGTCTACCTTTTCAATAAGTGCGAGAATACTCTTTACGTAAATTTTGGTAGGAGTGAGAAGCGTCTCGGCTATACTCTTGCCACCGAGTTCATCACAAGGGACGTAGAGGCTATCGGGGTTGCGGTCTATGTCAAAAACCTTGCGACAGAGCGAAAATCCGTTGGAATGGACGCCCGTGGATGCAAGACCGATAACTATATCGCCCTCTGCCATTTTCGTGTTATCAAGTATCTTCTTTTTGTCAACGATACCGACCGCAAAGCCCGCAAGGTCGTACTCGTCCGTGGGCATCATGCCGGGATGCTCGGCAGTCTCGCCGCCGATAAGCGCCGCACCCGACTGAACGCAGCCCTCAGCAACGCCGCCGACTATTTGTGCTATCTTTTCGGGAATATTCTTTCCGCAAGCTATGTAATCAAGGAAAAACAGGGGCTTTGCGCCGCAGCAGATAATATCGTTTACGCACATAGCGACAGCGTCAATTCCTATCGTATCGTGCTTGTCCATGAGTATCGCCATCTTGACCTTCGTGCCGCAGCCGTCAGTACCCGATACGAGAACGGGCTCCTCCATGCCTGCAACGGGAAGTCCGAAGCAGCCGCCAAAGCCGCCGACGTCGTCAAGACAGCCCTCGTTCTTGGTTCTTGCGATATGCTTTTTCATAAGCTCAACGGCTCTGTAGCCCGCCGTTATATCGACGCCCGCCGCAGCGTAGCTTTCACTTTTAGAATTAGAATGCATTTTATTTTCCTTACCTTTCAATAGTTTATAAAGTTTTATCCATTCTTTGCAGTCCTGCCAATAAAAAACTGTTCAAGACAAGGCGCACGGAAAAACGCAAGGCGCAGGCATAGTTTCCTATGTCAAGCCGCATTTGACGCGCAACGAAGTATTGTGCAGTTTTTTGAAGGCAGTTATTCCTTGCCGGTCCAGCAGTAGGTACAGAGCTTTGACGGGTCAAGCCCAATAGACTTGATAACGCCCTCAAGCGTCTGGAATTCAAGGGACGCAAAATGGAATTTTTCACATATCGCGCGACGGAGTGACCTTCCTCTTTCTGTTGACGCGTCGCTGTATTCCTCTATGTACTTGAAGCCCTCCTCACCCTCGAGCTCCATGATTATTCTACGGGAGATAAGCTCAAGCTCGTTAGTTGCGCGGGTGAAATTGAGGTACTTGCAGCTATACATGATAGGCGGACAAGCCGAGCGCATATGAACGCTCTTTGCACCGTTGGCGTAGAGGAAATCCACCGTTTCCTTGAGCTGCGTTCCGCGGACTATGGAATCGTCCACGAACAACAGATTTTTATCCTTTATAAGCTCCTTTACGGGAGTCTGCTTCATTTTCGCAACGCGGCTTCTCTCACGCTGGTTTGACGGAGTAAAGCTGCGCGCCCACGTGGGCGTATATTTGATAAACGGACGCGCGAACGGAATATGGCTCTCGTTTGCATAGCCTATCGCGTGCGGAGTTCCCGAGTCGGGCATACCGCCGATATAGTCAAGCTCGTCCGTGTTCTTGTGCTCTCTATCGTACTGCGCCATGATCTGCCCCGTTCTGTATCGCATGACCTCGACGTTCACTCCCTCGTAGGTTGACGTGGGATAGCCGTAATAAGTCCACAAAAACGAGCACACCTTCATTTCCTCTCTCGGAGGCGCAAGCTGAATGAGACGCGTCGGTGTCAGCTCAACTATCTCACCGGGACCAAGCTCGCGTATCTGCTCGCAGCCGACCTTGTCAATGGCAAAGGACTCAAACGAAACGCAATGTCCGTCCTCACCCTTGCCTATCACGACGGGTATCCTGCCAAGCCTGTCTCTCGCCGCAATAAGCGAGCCGTCATTTTTGAGGATAAGAATTGACGCCGTACCCTCGATGACGTCCTGCGCAAACCTGATTCCGTCCGCAAAATTGTCCTTGTGATTTATAAGCGACGCTACAAGCTCGGTGGAGTTTACCCTACCTCCCGTCATGACGCCGAAATGCCCGCCATCCTTCAAAAGGTAATTTTCAATAAGCTCCTTTGAATTGTTTATAATTCCGATAATGCAGATAGCGTATGTACCAATGCTTGAACGGATAAGCAAGGGCTGAGGGTCTGTGTCGCTGATACAGCCTATCGCCGCCGTTCCTCTCATCTCGTCAAAGACGTGATCGAATTTCGTTCTGAACGGAGAGTTTTCAATATTGTGAATGTCTCTCTGAAGTCCTATTTCCTCGTCGTACGCCGCCATGCCGCCGCGACGTGTACCGAGGTGTGAGTGATAGTCCGTGCCGAAAAAGACGTCGGATATCGCGTCACGCGTGCTGGTAAGTCCAAAAAAACCGCCCATTTATTTTTCCTTTCTTTGTGGGGTGTGCGTGTATATGCGTGTAAATTAAAGGCTTGAGTATTTTGCGGATATCTCCTCGTCCTTGGAAAGCACCTTAGCTCCCGCCTCTGCTCTCTTTGCGTCAAGAAGCGCAGACAGCTGCCCGTCGGAGGTAGCAAGTATCTGTACCGCGAGGAGCGCCGCGTTTGCCGCGCCGTCTATAGCCACGGTCGCCACGGGCATACCCGAGGGCATCTGTACCGTTGCAAGCAGCGCGTCAAGTCCGTCAAGCGTAGACGACTTTACGGGGATACCGATGATGGGGAGCGTGGTATTAGCCGCCATAGCGCCCGCAAGGTGCGCTGCCTTGCCCGCCGCCGCGATAATGACGCCAAAACCGTTCTCCCTCGCCTTGCCCGCAAATTCTGCCGCCGCCACGGGCGTGCGGTGAGCAGAAAGAACTCTTACCTCAAAGGGCACGCCGTATTCTTTGAGTACCGTGAAGGCCTTTTCAACTATCGGCAGGTCGCTGTCACTGCCCATTACTATTCCAACCTTTTTCATGCTTCTGTTTCCTTTCAAATGCAATAGAAGTTATAAAAACAAAAAAGCGCGCAAGTAGGTTACGCACCTATCCCACGCGTTTTGGCTTTGGATACACTCTGAGAAATACGCACGAATATCCCAAATTTGAGCTGATGGTACAAAATTCTCATTGGTGTTTCCTCCAAAGTTCATTTTATATTGATATTATATAATAAAATCTTCTCAAAGTCAATGATTTTTGCAGTATTTTTTGTTTTTTTATGTTTATGACAATACCACCCCGAAAATAGGGGTGGTATGTGGGTATTTTTACATATTTCAGACGATTGGATTGACCTTAATTTTGAGAATATTGCGCTCGGTGCTAAGTCCGCGTATCTCAAGCAGGTATTCTATGACTATCTCGCCATTGTCCGCGAACGTGTTATCCACTCGGAGAGTGTTCACGCACAGGCAAAACGGCATATACGGAGTGTTGTACGAGGTGGTATGACGCTTGCCCTCCTCAAAGGACAAAGAAGTGTTCACCATGCCCTCGCGCATCATAACAACGAATTTCGGCTTGAAGCCGTTGAACATTATCTTTGTCTCGCAGCCCTCCATGCCCGTCAGCTCGCTCTCCGCGTATTTTATTATCACGCTGCCGCTCGTCTTCAAGGTGACTGTGCCCTCGGTGATAAGCTCGGAGGTATCGTCCTCGCCGTCTATCTCCGAGAATATTTTTTCAAGCTCGTCCTCAAGCGTGGAGCTGCCCTCTTGCTCGCGCAGTATCGCGTGCTCGAGCAATGCCTGAACGGACGCGAAATCCGCCTCGCTCATGCTTGTCTTTTGTGTGGTTAATATGATTTTTACCTTTTTTTCCATGATGTGTCCTTGCGTAAGAATTTCTGTATTCATTATAAGTGAAAACGCGAGGTTTGTCAATAATCCCGCGTCAAAATCCGCATCAAAAAACAAAAACGCTCCAAATCTTAACACCAAGGTCATAATTTCCTTGTATCATAAAGAAAACGGTATAAATCCCGACAAGAGAAGGAGACGCATTATGTCATTCCCTATTAACTTCTGGTACGGCATACGCCCCGATTTTATCAGCCGCGAGAGACTTTGCGAGGCTAAAGAGGCGGGCTTTAATATAATTGAATGTCGCTACGACGCAAAGACCAACAAAAGGGTGCTTGAGTGGTGTGAGGAGCTTGGACTGAAGGCTTACCTTTGGGACGACAGAATGAAGGACGCCATAAACGAGGCGGAGGACTGGCAGGAAGCTCTCTCGCAGATGATATCCGAATACAAGGACTATCCCGCGCTTGACCGCTATTTTATCAAAGACGAGCCAAATAACGACGCTGTTCCCATGCTTGCACGAATTGCAAAATTTATCCGCGAGCATGACCAAAAGCACGGATTTTACGTCAACCTTTTCCCCGATGCCGCGTTTCCGAATTACGATGCGTACACAGAGCACATGGAAAATTATATCACCGCGACGGGCTGCGATCTGCTCTCGTTTGACCGCTACTGCATGAACCGTCTTGAAGTAACCCCCGAGATGCTTGCGTCGGGCGGGTTTGTTGAGGCGCGCGTGTCCGACTGCTCGCGCTGCAAGAATGACCTTGAGGGCAAGATATTCTTTGAGGTGACCACGCCCGGATACTTCAACAATATGGAGCTTGTCAAGAAAAAGGCGGACGAGAAGAATATTCCGTGGATGATAATCGTGCTTGTATCCGAGCATCTGACGTACCGACACGTCACAGAGGCAGAAATTCGCTTCGAGGCGTTCTCTGCCCTCGCGTACGGCGCGTCACAGCTTTCATACTTTACCTATTGGACGCCCGGCGCGTCTCATACCGAGCCGTGGAAATACAGTCACGGCATCATACGGAGCGACGGTACGCGCGACGAAAATTACTATATAGTTCAGCGCATAAATTCCGAGCTTCAAAGCCTGCACGCAGGGCTTGAGGGAGCGTCTCACTCCGCGGTTTTCCACGTTGGAGAGGAACAAGACGAGCTTGTAACGCACTTTAGCGGTTACGGCGGCGTGTCCGACATCAGCGGCGGCAGAATTATCGCGGGATTTTTTGAGAATAAGCTAATTCTTATGAATAAGGATTTCAATTCCGTGACGGTTGCCAAGGTCAGGACGGACAAGACGGTTGAAAGATACAGCAAATACGCGAAGGTCTGGTACAGACTTGACAAGCGCGAGGAATATAATATTCGCTTGTCTGCCGGCGACGCCGAGCTTATCAGACTTGTTGACTAAACATAAAAGAGGTCAGTTTTCGGACTGACCTCTTTTGATGTTTTTTCTTTGTTACTTTTAGCAACAGCGCATTTCACCTCCGCAGACGAGTTTGCTTGCAAACTCGCGGGGGTGGGGTAAGTTTTTAGAAAGGGCGAGGGGGTATGCAGATTTTGGGGTTGTCGACTGGCTTTGCAAGTCGGCGTTCTCAAAATCAAGTCCCCTCCCCTTTCTAAATGGCTTTTTGGTTACTTTGCAGCTATTGGCAAAGTAACATAAAAATTCTTCAGTTTTCTTTTCAAGAAAACAGCTCCTGCGCAAAGCGTACAGCCCCCATCGCGTCAGGCGAGTAAGCGTCAGCGCCAATCATATCCGCATATTCCTGCGTCAGCACCGCACCGCCAACCATAACCTTTACGTCAGGACACTCGCGGCGAAGCAGCTCAATCGTCTCCGCCATCGCGGGAACCGTCGTTGTCATAAGCGCGGAAAGTCCGACGAGCTTCGCACCATATTCCCCAACGGCTTCGCAAACCGCCTCGGGAGCTACGTCGCGCCCCAGGTCAACAACCGTAAAGCCAAAGTTTTCAAGCAACACCTTGACAATATTCTTTCCGATATCGTGAATGTCACCCTTTACCGTTGCGATAACCACTCGGTTTCCGCTCTCGGCTGACCTCGGCAGCTTCTCCTTAACCGCCTCAAACGCCGCTTGCGACGCCTCCGCGCTCATGAGCAGCTGCGGAAGATATACCGTCTTTTCCTCAAATCCGCGACCGACTGTATTCAGCGCGGGAATTATATGACCGTTGATTATATCCATGGGAGGCGTTGTATCAAGCATTTCTTTTGTCAGCTCGCGCGCCTTGTCCTTCAATCCCTTGATAATTGCCGACTGAAGCTCGCCCTCGCCCGCAATACCTGATTTTGCCGCCGTCATACTCACCGTTGCGCTCGCCACGGCGCTTGAAGCAAAATCAATATATTTTTCAAATCCCGTATCAAGTCCCGACAGCGCACAGTACGCGCGGTACGCCTTCATGACCTCGGGTGAGCTTGGGTTCATTATAGCGCAGTCAAGTCCCGCCTCAAGCGCCATTGTATAGAACGACGCAGTTATAAAATCCCTTTGCGGCAGACCGAACGAAATATTTGAAATTCCAAGGCTCGTATGAAGTCCAAGCTCGGTCCTTATAAGCCTTATCGCTTCAAGCGTTACCCTTGCCGCCCCGGGGTTTGAGGACACCGTCAGTGCCAGTGGGTCAACGATAATATCCTTTTTGTCAATGCCGTATTCTGCGGCATTTTTCATTACTCTGCGTGCTATTTCGACCCGTCCGCGTGCAGTCTCGGGAATACCCGTCTCGTCCATGGTCAGAGCTATGACCGCGCCGCCGTATTTTTTTACTATCGGGAACACCGCCGCCATGCTCTCCCCGCTTCCGTTGACGGAATTGATAAGGGGCTTGCCGTTGTAAACTCGGCACGCTCTCTCCATAGCCTCAAAATTCACGGTATCTATCTGGAGCGGCAGGCTTGTTACCGCCTGAATTTCCTTTATTGCCGCGGTCATCATTTTCGGCTCGTCTATTTCGGGCAGACCGACGTTAACGTCAAGGATATGCGCGCCTCGCTCGTCCTGTGTCACCGCCTCCGAGAGAATATACGACATATTATTTTCGCGCAACGCCGCCTTGAGCTTTGACTTTCCCGTGGGGTTTATGCGCTCGCCTATGATTATGGGTGTCTCTCCTATCTCTACCGCGTGTGTATAGGACGAGACGAGAGTATGCGACTTTTTTTCTATCGCAGCAAAGGGCAGATTTTCAACCTTTTGCTTCGTTTTTTCAATATATTCGGGCGTCGTGCCGCAGCAGCCGCCGAGAATACACGCGCCGTCCGCCGCCATTTTTTCCATTACTGCCGAGAATTGCTCGGCGTCAATATCATACACGGTCTTGCCATCTCTCTGCACGGGAAGTCCCGCGTTGGGCTGAAGAATTACGGGGAGAGACGAATATTTTATAAATTCGGGCAAAAGCTCCGCCATCTGCACGGGTCCCAGTGAGCAGTTCATTCCTATTGCCGATACGCCGAGGCCTTCAAGCATAGCAACCATAGCGGGCACGTCCGCACCCGTCATGAGCTTGTGCGTGGAATCGTAGACGTTCGTGACGAATATCGGCAATTTTGAATTTTCCTTTGCCGCTACCACCGCCGCCTTCGTCTCATAGGAATCGTTCATGGTTTCAATAAGGATAACGTCCGCACCGCACTCAGCTCCCGATTTTACAGTCTCCCCAAAAGCCGAGACCGCGTCCTCAAAGGACAAGTCTCCGTAAGGCTCAAGCAGTCTGCCAAGCGGACCTATATCAAGCGCAAGGTATATTTTTCTGTCCGTGCCCGAGGCTGCCTCTCTCATGCACGAAAAAGCCGCGCGCGTCATGGACTTGACCTCGTCGGCTGTATATTTGAGCGTATTCACGCCAAAGGTATTCGACGTGAGAATATCGCATCCCGCGTCAATATACGCTCGGTGTATTTTCGTTATCTCGTCGGGATGGGTAATATTCCATCTCTCGGGAGCTTCGCCCGCAGGCAGTCCCGCCGCTTGAAGCATGGTTCCCATGCCGCCGTCGAAAAACAATCTTTTTTTCTTGATTTTGTCTGTAATTTTCATTGTTTTTATCCTAAATTGTTTTTTTATGTGACTTTCTGGCAACAGCCCCAGAAAGTCACCAAAGAATGCCGCTTAAAGAGGAAGGGCGCTCTAATTTTTCTTCCGAAAAATTTGCTCTTTCAGAGCAACGAACGACCCTGCACAATTTGAAAAATTGTGCGCTGAAGCGTAGCGCAAGCAGACCCCTTTAAGAATACCATAACCCCGCGAGTTTGCAAGCAAACTCGTTTACAAGGGGAATAACGCATGAACTTTAATGTTGCGCACCAAAGGCGCGTGGGGTGGGGAGTTTCTTAAGAGTGGGAGGGGGTATGCAGATTTTGAGGTTGTCGAATTGCTCCGCAAGTCGGCGTTCTCAAAATCAAATCCCTTCCCCTCTTAAGCGGCGTTTTGGATACTTTGCCGCTGTTGGCAAAGTATCACCTGACCCCTACAATCGCCGTCACAGTCTTGCTCGGCGTCATCATAACACCGTCCGTCAGCGACGCACCAATATTTTTAGCAATGCTCAACAGTGCCGCAATATTCCTTTGATATTCAAGCGAAAAGTCTCCGTACCCTGCGGAAAATCTTTTAACCGTCTGTTTTCCGTCCGCCTGCGCCTCTGCCATAAGCTCTTTCTCAAAAGCGTCGCAAAGCTGCTCGGCAAGTGCCGAGCCTGCCGCGTCACACGCAAGCGACAACAGCGGCGAGACCGTCGCGCAAAGTCTTATCTCTCTGTCCACTCCAACTCCCGCCGTCGCGGCAAATATAAATGCCTCCTCGCAGCCGTCAAGACGACGCGCAAGGTCGCGGCTTTTCATCTCAATACCGCAAATTTTCACGCGCTCATCCGAGATATGCTCTACCTCCGCACGCACCCAGCATGCGCGGCACACCGCCGCACGGAGTACACGCGCCTCGCCCTCGCGAGACGCCCAAAGCACCTCCTCGGAGGGAGACTGCCCCGCTCTCATGTATCGCAAAATTTCGTTTTGCGGCAAGCAGGTTATTTTGAAATCCTTTGTCCGTACCGAATACATATCAACCGATAATTGCCGAAATGTTGCTCATTATTTTTTTCGCAACGTCGGGCTTGTTCATGCAATAAACGTGGACGTTGTTTATTCCGTTTGCGTAAAGATCGATTATCTGCTCTGTCGCGTACGCGATACCCGCCTGCTTTATCGCCTCGGGGCTGTCGCCGTACTTGTCCACTATACGCAAAAATCTTGCGGGGAGCGCCGTTCCCGATATTTTACACGTGCGCTTTATGGACTTGGGATTTGTTACGGGCATGATACCCGCGACCACGGGCACGTCTATCCCCGCCTCTCTTATCCTATACATGAAATTGTAAAAAATATCGTTGTCAAAGAACATCTGCGTGGTGAGAAACTCACAGCCCGCGTCAACCTTTTCCTTGAGGTGCTTTATGTCGTCGGCAAATGACAAGGCCTCGGGGTGTCCCTCGGGATAGCACGCGCCGCCGATACAAAAGTCTCCCGCTTCCTTTATCTCCTCGATAAGCTCGCAGGCATAGTGATAGTGGAGCTTTTCGCGGTCAAAATCCTCGGGAACGTCTCCGCGAAGCGCAAGGATATTTTCAATGCCTGCGCCATTTAAAAGCTCAAGCTGATTATGTATCTTTTCTCTGTCGGATGACAGACAAGTCAGATGCGCCAGCGCGGGAACACCGAATTTATTCTGAATATTCTCGGCAATTCTGACGGTCGTGTCCGACGTGCCGCCGCCCGCACCGTAGGTCACGCTCATATATGCGGGAGACAGTGCGGCAATTTCCTCTGTCGCACTCTTTACGCTCTCATACGCGTCCCACGTCTTTGGGGGGAACACCTCCAGAGAAAGCTTCGGTCTGTTTTCTTTAAGTAAGCTTGATATTCTCATATCTGCCTCCGAAAAATAAGTATACAAAATAATTTTATCACATTAGCTCAACCAATTCAAGCACTTTTGCAAAATTTTCACGTCTTTTGAGATAAAATCACACACAAAGTATGTACTCCGTGTTAAATAGGTAAATAATTTATAAAATAATGAAAAATATTGAAAAGAATATAAATATGTGTTATAATAAATCAACGTAAAAAAGGAGGTTGCACTATGTCGAGGAAAAAGAACAAATTACCGCGCAGGCACAAAAAGTGGTTTTACGCGCTGCGCAGGCAAAGGTTTGCAATAATTTTTTTGCTGCTTATTCAGTTCATTTTGCTTGGAGTTCTTATATTCAACTCAAGCCGCGCCTCCGAATACGTAAGCTATCTCCTTCAGGCAATAAGCCTTGCGGTCTGCGTTGGAATCGTTGCGGGTGAGGACAAGCAGGCGTACAAAATAGCATGGATATTTTTGATATTGCTTCTGCCAGTCTTTGGCGGACTGTTCTATCTTCTTTTTAAGTGGCAGACCTCAAAAAAGCGCGTATCAAAGCACTTTGCAAAATACGAGGATAATACAAAGCCCTATTTCCGGATGGGAGAGGATAAGCTTCATCTCATTGAGAGCGAGCTTCCCGACCAGCTGCCTGCGGCGCGATATCTTCAAAAAACCGAGGGCTTCCCCGTCTACACGAACACGAAAACCGTCTACTTCCCTCTCGGCGAGCTGTGGCATAAGGATATACTGATTGAGCTTGAGCGCGCAGAAAAATACATTTTCCTTGAGTATTACATTATCGAGGAGGGAAAATTCTGGGACTCGGTGTACGGCATTCTCGTCAGAAAAGCGGCACAGGGCGTTGACGTCAGAATTATCTACGACGATATCGGATGCTTTCTGACGCTCCCGAAAAAATACAACAAAATGCTTGAGAGCGCGGGGATACAGTGCGTCGTCTTCAATAAATTCAAGCCCATAGTTTCGGGACTGCAAAACAACCGCGACCACAGAAAGATAGCGTCAATTGACGGCAAGGTCGCCTACACGGGCGGCTGTAATATAGCCGACGAGTATATCAACGAAAAGCAAAAGCACGGGCATTGGAAGGACTGCTCCATAAAGCTTGAGGGCGAGGCGGCTTGGAGCCTGACACTCATATTCTTGCAGATGTGGTCAGCCTGCAAAAACACCCACGAGGATTACGCTTCTCTTTATCCCTATGGGGACGCCCCCTGCGATATTCAAAGCGACGGCTTCGTTCAGCCGTACGCGGATTCACCGCTTGACAAGGACAACGTCGGTGAGAACGTATATCTCGGAATTATTCAGAACGCAAAAAAATATCTCTATATCAATACCCCCTACCTCATCCCCGACGAAAATATCCTCTCCGCTCTTCTGCTTTGCGCGCAAAGCGGCGTTGACGTAAAGATAATCACCCCCGAGGTATGGGACAAAAAATTCGTCCACATGACCTCACGCTCCTACTACCGCGAGCTTATGGCGGCAGGCGTGGAGATATACGAATATTCGGGCGGCTTCAATCACTCGAAAACGTTTTTGTCGGACGATCGCGTGGCAACGGTGGGCACGACCAATCTTGACTACCGAAGCCTGTATATGAATTTTGAATGCGGAGTCCGACTTGCGGGCACGTCAACCGTGGAGAGCATCAAAGAGGATTTTGCCAGAACCCTCGCAACCTGCAAAAAGATAACCCCCGAGGACTGCCGCGCAAGGCTTCCTCTCCGTATAACCCAGGACGTGCTCCGTCTTTTCGCACCTCTCATGTAATTTTTATTTCAAGGTGAATTATGAAAAATTTATTTATTTGCTTATTATTGACGTTAACCCTGATACTCTCGGGCTGTGACGTAATTATTGGGGGAAATGACCAGTCAGACACCGAAGCCGGCACCTCCCTTCCCGAGGCGTCCGCTCCGGACAAGCCGTCAGATCCGACCGAGGCCCCCACCTTTTCGGGTGACGAATGCGATACGCATACAGACTCCGACGATAACGGAAGCTGTGACGTGTGCGCCGTGTCCGTTATGGTAACGGTAGACCTCTACGCTATCAATGACCTCCACGGAAAGTTCAGCGACACCGACTCCGACGAGGGCGTTGACGAGCTGACCGCATATCTGAAGAAGGCTTACGCAAGCGATGACCATTATATCACCCTTTCGTCGGGCGATATGTGGCAGGGCGGCTCGGAATCCAATCTCACCAAGGGTCTTATCATAACCGAATGGCTGAATCATATCGGCGCGGTTTCCATGACGCTCGGCAATCACGAATACGATTGGGGCGAGGAGTATATTTACAACAACGCCGAAATTGCCGAGTTTCCCTTCCTCGCTATAAATGTCTACGACAGAGCCACAAATCAGCCCGTGGACTATTGTGCCCCGTCTGTTGTAATTGAGCGCGGCGGCATACAGATAGGAATTATCGGAGCTATTGGAGATTGCTACTCATCTATCGCCCCCGACAAGGTCGAGGATATCTATTTCAAGGTTGACGGCGAGCTTACACAGCTCGTAAAAGACGAATCCGAGAGACTTCGTGCCGAGGGTGTTGACTATATTATCTACTCCCTCCACGACGGCTACGGACAGTCAAAGAGCGGAACGACCTCCATTTCCTCAAGCAAGCTCTCGTCCTATTACAGCTCCGAGCTTTCAAGCGGCGGATACGTTGACCTCGTTTTTGAAGGACACACCCACCAGAATTACGTCATGAAGGACACCTACGGCGTATATCACCTTCAAAACGGCGGTGATAACCGCGGAATATCCCACGCCGAGGTCAAAATCAACTCCGTGACCAACTCAAGCACCGTAATTGAGGCGGAATTTATTGAGGACGATACGTATATGTATCTGAGCGACGACGGTATCGTTGACGAGCTCCGTGAAAAATACAAGGAGCAGATAGCCCTCGGTGACGAGGTCATCGGAACAAACCGCTACTACCGTAACAGCGACTATCTCCGTCAGCTCGTGGCAGACCTCTATTACGAGAGCGGCATTGAGCTTTGGGGAGACGAGTACGATATCGTGCTCGGAGGCGGATTTATCTCGGTCTGAAGCCCGTACCATCTTGAAGCGGGAGACGTAAAATACTCACAGCTTCAATCTTTATTCCCGTTTGATAACCACCTTGTGCTCTGCTCCATCAAGGGATATGACCTCAAAAACAGATTTATCAATTCCTCGAATGACAATTACTTTGTCTCATACGAGGACGGACTTCCCTCAAGCATTAACGACAGCGCTACCTACTACATAATAGTTGATTCCTACTCATCCTCTTACGCACCGAACAGGCTTACCGAAATCGCACGTTATGAGCTTGACGTATTCGCGCGCGACCTACTCGCGGAGTATATCAAAAACGGCGGGTTAGAGTAAAATATGATAACACAAAAGGGAGGCAAAACAGGGTCGAACTTTCACCAAACGCTATGCGTTTGGTAGCAGATTCGTGTTTGGCTGTTACCCGCACCAACACAAAAGGAGGCTTTACGCCTCCTTTTGTGTTGGTGCGGGTAACAGGGGTCGAACCTGCACACCGTTTGGCGTAAGATCCTAAATCTTATGCGTCTGCCAATTCCGCCATACCCGCGAATGTGATGAGCGGGTTGGCGGAATTAGTCCGCACATACCCGCGAATTTACAACACCGCTATTGTACCACAAAAAGCCCGAAATGTCAAGACCATTTTGTCCTGCATTTCGGGCAATATATTTTTTATTTTTTCGCTCTTGCGCGCTTTAGTGATACCATATTCATTATCACGTACGCTCCGATAAGCAGGGCGACCGCGCCCGCAAGGATAGCGAACATAGTGCCTATTCCGACCTTGTTATCAAAGAAATAGATATTGCAGTCTATAGCGTCGCGCAAGCCGTCAATTACTGCGTCAGGCATACCCTCGTCCTTCATCGCCTCAAACGCGCCGCGCGTTGCGTGGTTTCGCAAAAGGCTGGTCGCATATGTGCCGGGCAAAAAGGAAATGACCTTTTGAAGTCCCTCGGCGAAGCTGGATATGGGCATATACGCGCCGCAGATAAATCCGTAGCACGAGATGACGATACTTCCGACCGCGGATATCTGCCCTTGCGTTGATAAAAAGAAATTTATCACGCTTGAGAGTGCCGTGCCGAACATCACGAGCAAAAATACGTCAAGTGCCATAAACGCCACGTCCGCCGCCGATATTATGCTTTCCTTTGTTACCTTTACCTTTGGTGGCATTTTCGCTCCTTTCGTAACACTTGATATATAACATTTGTTATATTATATCACACGCAAACGGATTTGTCAAGAGGAAACGGACAAATTTTTGCAACTTTGCGTTCAGGCAATTCAACCCACAGTGGAAAAATTCTCTCCAAACGAGTTATTGCTTTTACGGTCAAATATGCTATAATAATATCAGGATAAGCGCTGATCCCAATCAATTTGGAGGAACTACTATGATAAAACTTGGAGAAAAAATCAAATCATTGCGCAAGCAAAAAAACATATCCCAGGAGGTTTTTGCAAGCTTCCTTGGTGTATCCTTTCAAGCCGTTTCGAAATGGGAAAACGGAAACACCCTGCCCGACGTCACGATGATCCCCGCTATCGCGTCCTTCTTTGGCATTTCCACGGACGAGCTTTTTGATTTTAATCTGCTTGAGATAGAAAAGCAGGTTGATGCAATATGCCAAAAATCCTGGGAATACCGTGAGAACGACCCCGCAGAAGCCGAGCGTATTTTGCGTGAGGGGCTTAAACGCTTTCCCGGAAACGACATTATACTCAACAATCTGCTCTATACTTTGGATTATAAGACACGGGCTGAGGAGGTGATAACTCTTTGTAAGACACTCATTGAGTCAACCAAGGATGATTCCGTAAAATTCGATGCCTGTCGAATTCTCGCGTCGTGCTACAGAGAAAACGGTCAGAGTGACCTGGTCAAGCCCACTCTTGAAATTATTCCCGAGATCTACTTTTCAAAGCTGGAGCTTATGGCATCACTTCTGGACGGAGACGAAAGCTACGAGGCGGCACAGAAGCAGAAAAATATTTCCGCAGAGGACCTGATAGATATGCTTATCATTGCAGGCAAGCGTCTGATGGAAAACGGCGAGACAAAAAAGGCACTTTCGCAGTTCAAAATTGCGCAAAAGGTAATCGACGCCTTTGCAGAGGATTTTGTTGAGGGCAGGTGGTTTTGTGCTACCGTTTATGAACACGCGAGTGAACAGCGAAAAGAGATAGGAGCTTTGCTCGCAGAACGGTAATACGCCGTTTTCTGTAATACGCGAGAAAGGGCGTACGGACAAATTGTCCGTACGCCCTTTTGTCCGGCGGGATCGCCTTCCGCCGCTTTATGGAGGACACCTTTTCGGTGTCTGTTTTGATTTATTCAAGCGTAATCTTTCCGTCAATGACTATGGCAGCGAGCGGCGCGTCGTTATACGTGCCGTTGAAATACCAAATGGCATAAACGGGAACCTCGGTCTTGTCTCCCGAAACGTTGAAGCGGTGCGAGCCAAGCGTGAAGGTGGTCTTCTCCGCTCCGCTGTAATTTATCGCCTCGGTAGCAAAATAATAGTTTTCATCGCCGATCTTGACGTAGTTGGAGTTACCTCTTGCCGTGACGGAGAGCGAATAGCTTTCAAGCTTCAGGGTCGCGTCGACCGTGTAGCTGCCATCGTCGTTTTTTGCAACGTCGTACTCAAGTATCATGTTGAGCTGCGTGCCCGTGTCCGAGCGAAGATACTTGATGCCCTCGGGCGCCTTATCGGGGGTCGCCGTACCGCCCTCGGTGGGTGCCTCAGTTCCCTGCTCAGTAGGTGTCTGCATCTGCTCCGTGGGCTTTTCCGTGGGAGCCTCGGTAGGCTTTTCGGTCGCCGCATCGGTGGGTGCCTGAGTGTCGGCAGGTGTACCGCCGACGCAGGAGACGAGAGTGAGTGAGAGTAACAGAGCCGTCAAAATAAGAGATAAAGACTTTTTCATAAAAAACCTTTATTTAAAGCTGTCGGCAAATGCTGTGGCTAACTGATCACATCGTTCATTATAAGGATGTCCCGCGTGCCCCTTTACCCACACGAACGTGACCGTGTGTATTTCAAGAAGCGCGAGAAGCTTTTCCCAAAGGTCGGGGTTAAGCGCAGGAGACTTGTCCGCGCGCCGCCAGCCCTTTTCTCTCCAAGACACCGCCCAGCCCTTTTCTATGGCGTCGACGAGGTATTTGGAGTCGGATGTGAGCGTCACCTCGCAGGGGTATTTGAGCGCCGACAACGCCGAGATAGCCGCCAAAAGCTCCATTCGGTTGTTGGTCGTCTCCGCCTCTCCCCCCGAGAGTTCCTTTTCTTTTCCGTCACAGACGAGCACCGCGCCCCAGCCGCCCGCTCCCGGGTTGCCGCGGCATGCGCCGTCCGTATATATGTCAACATGCCTCATGCTTTAAATTTTCCTTTCGGTAAATTTTGTTATGTAAAGTTATTATTCCCTTATTTGTGAAAATAATTTACGCATTTTGAAATTTCAATCAATACACCTTGATAAGGATAACCGAATACGGACTTACGCTGAGCACCATGCGTTTTTTCATGCCCGAGAGCTGAATTGAATTGCAAAGCTCCATGTTCTTTACGCCGTCAAGCATATAAATATCCGCGGTGTAGTAATTATCGGGTATATCGTCAAGCCGCAAGTCGATACTCGCACAGCCGTCAAACGCCGAGAGCATTATATACGCTCCGTCCTCACCGCAGGACGCCGACGCGTAAACCCCCGTGTGTGCGAAGCCTTCATACTGCTCACTTACACAGAACAGCCGTCTCTCCCCTGAGCGCAGACGCGAGAACGCCTCAAGCGCAAAGTATGGCTTTTGAGGGATACCGAAGCCGTCACATATCGAACACCACAGCGACGACGCCTCGCCGCTTTCAAGACACGCCGTCCTTATCTCGGGGTATTCAAGCATTTTGAGAAGTCCCGCCGCAACGAATGCTGCGCCAAAGACAGAGCGTTGTCTCTCAAATGCCTCTCTTCTCTGCTGTGCATTGTCAAGTGAGGTCGAGCGCATGATATCCATAGCTCCCGCCTTGCCCTCGCGCATTGGCAGATACGCCCACTCGCCGATAATTATATCCGCGTCCGCGTAGCTTGAATTTTTGAGAATGTGAATATACTGCCCTATCTGCTCGCCCATCTCCTCAACACTTGACGCGTAAAGCGAAACACTTAAAAAGTCAATGGGCGCATTTTTCTTTTTGCAATATTTTATAAAGTCGCGTACAAGCTGCGACGGAGCCGAAAAGCTCATGCCACCAACGCGCAGAGACGGGTCGTACAGCTTTATACCGTTGGCTATTCGGGTATAAAGCTCAAATATCTCCCCGTCGGTGTTTTTCTCGCGGACGCGCGGCAGGTCCGTGTGCGACAAGACCTCAAAATCCTGAATTCCAAGGGCAAATCCGCCTGCGAAATAATCGTTATAATGCTTGATTATATTGACGCATATCGCGGTTATCTTGTCGTAATTCTCATGGAGCTTGAGCTTGTGCTCGGGAGTGCTCATATCAAAGCTCTCGCCAAGTCTGTAAATTATCTTCGCTCCCGCGTTTGCCGCCGCGAGAATATATTTGTCCGTCTCGCGGAAATTGTAGCTTTCGGGATCGCGCGCATCGGCACTCATGTCGGGGAATATTTTTGATATATCCAAGACGTACCCCGAGCGAGCGCCCTCCGTTCTGTCAAAGCGCACGTAGGGTACGCGGAGCTTTGAGTACAGGGGCGAAATGTCCGCGCCTTGAGAGTACGGACCGTTGCACATGCCGGGAAGCTGATTTGTCTTACCGCCGTCCACCGCAAAATCCACCTTGACTGTGGCAGCTTGCGGCTTCTCCTTTTTCTTTTGGGGCGCGGGAGCAGGCTTTTTCGGCTCGGGCTCGGGCTCGGGCTGTGTTACGTCGCTCTCCCGTGTCTCTGCCTCTATTGACGACAGCTCCGAGGCGCGTCTTCTCTGCTCCTCTTCAAACATCGCCGCTCTCTGTCCCGCGCTCAGTGTATTCTTGGGCTTCGGTTTTCGTGACATGATAAGTCTCCTTAAATTCTAAATTCTCGAAACCCTCAAAAATTACGCCTTAAAACGCCCAATTTCCGTTTTTGAAGATTTCAAATCGCTCGCCGTTCTTCTTTATGCCGACGATGGACATATCCGCCGTGCCTATCATAAAGTCAACGTGGATCGCGGAGTCATTGACTCCCATTTCCTTCATCTGCTCGTTGGTATATTCCGAATAATTCTTTATAGTGTTTGTAAATCCGCGTCCGATCGCAAGATGGCAGGACGCGTTCTCGTCAAACAAGGTCTCATAGAACATGATACCGCTGTTGCGAATGGGGGAATCGTAGGGTACGAGGGCACACTCACCGAGCATTGCCGCGCCCGCGTCCATGCCTACCATTTCCTTGAGAAGCGTCTCATTCTTTTCAGCCTTTACCTCAACGATTTTTCCGCCCTCAAATCTCATACTGAAATTGTCTATTATCTCGCCGTTGTATGACAGAGGCATGGAGGAGTAAACTATTCCCTCGCACTCGCCTGCCTTGGGTGTGGTAAACACCTCCTCGGTAGGAATGTTGGGGTTGAAATACTCGTGTGTGCCGAGCGTGTATTCACCGCCACCGAGGAAGCTTCCCTCAGGCATAAGTCCGACCTTGAGGCACGTTCCGTTGGACGCCTTGTATTCAAGAGACACAAGCTCCGCCTCGTTGAGTATACGGCATTTTTCCGCAAAGCTTTGGTTGTGCTTGTCCCACTCCGCGATAGGATCAAGAGGATTTCCGTCACGGTCAATAACTCTTGACGTATAAAGAATAGCCTCCCAGAGCTTTTCAACGGCAACCGACGCACGCACACCGGGGAAAACTCTCTTTGCCCAAGGAGTGCCCGGAACTGCCGCGATACACCACTTGTACTTGTTGTCCATCTGATCTCTGTACGGCTTTATTACCTTCATTTTTTCCTTCATCGCGTTCGCGTACTTTTTCTGGTCAATGCCCTTGAACGCGTCGGGATCGTCGGAGAGAATGTAGATCATCGCGGGATTTTTCTCAAGTCTGTACTTGAGCCTTTCCTCCTCAAACGTCTCTACCTTGCCGAGAGTGGCGGGCTTCATGTACTTGATACCCGTCTTGCTTACTGCAGGACAGCTCCAGTCAACGATGACCTTCTGCGCTCCCGCACGGTAGCACTCCTCTACGACCATATTTATAAACTCGGGCTGGTCAAGTCCCGCGTTGATGATTACAATGTCCTTTTTTCGCACCGACACGCCTGCGCGCGCGATAAGCTTTGCATAGCTTCTGAGTATTGTCTTTTTCATTTTTTATGCCTTTCCTTCCGGGTAAATATTATTCCAGAATAATTATACCATAAATTACCCCGTTTGTCATTACTTTTTTGAAATTTTCCAAATAAAAACACCGCCCTGCCTATTGGCAGGACGGCACTTTACGTGAAATTGAAGTATTTAAGTTGTACTTAAATTACTTAGTCTGCATGGAGTTCTCGTAGCTCTCGATCATCTTCTTAACCATCTGACCGCCGATGGAGCCAGCCTGACGAGCTGTGAGGTCACCGTTGTAACCGTTGTTGTTGAGGTTTACGCCTACTTCGCTTGCTGCCTGCATCTTGAACTGTTCAAGAGCCTTCTTTGCCTGCTTGTTTGCCATGATTATTCTCCTTGTTTCCGTAAATACGGGTTTTTGTTTTTTTAATCTATGATAAATCGAGTCTGCACCGCAATCCGAAAACATTGCGATGTGACTCGCATTTTTTCGTGCTTTGCATCTCTGTTATTATTCTTGCAAGCAAGCATTTTTTATATGTATGGAAAATTGAGGATAATGAAAATTTAAAATAATTGTTATTTTTCATTCGTTCGTGGACAGTTAGTTTTGTGCCTTATAAAAACCACTGACAAAAGGAGTAACCATGAAAACAGTAAAGTATGAGCTAATTTCATCTCAAAAAAGCAAGGACAACACAATACGCTACGGCATAAGGTGCATAAGCCCCAATGCAACGGAAATAACTATCGAGGACATATCCTCAAATAAGGAGACAGTATTGCGTCTTGTAAAGGACTGCAATAAGTATAAACTTTCTCCAATACATATTTTCGACATAATAGACGACGTTATAGGATAATTTAAAACACAATAAGGCACAAAGGAGCCGACGCATACGCGCCGGCTCCTTTTTTCTTGGTTTACGGGCAGGTTCTTATAACTTCAAACATTTCCGATTCTGCATCAGAACCTGTATATGCCGTTACCATAAGTACCGACTTATAGGTCACTCCACTCGTGCAGGGGAAGTCAATGGAAAGTGCAACACTTCCAATTGTCTTGCTTCCGCTAACACTATCTACGAAATAATAATAGGAACCTATTTTTTTGTAGAGTGTAAGCGTCGCCTCAATGGATGTCGCCGTAGACTGTTTCATTGCTACAGCGGTCACGTTTCCATTTCCCGCATCCGAAAATGTCATTTCGTGGGATACATGTCCAATACTTACCCAACGAGGCTGTACAGCGGCAGTTTCGACATCTGTAGCAAAAGTGCTTACAGACGCTCCTACGCAGAGCGCAATGGCAAGGATGAGTGTGGTGATGATTCTTGTTGTCTTTTTCATGTTTTTTCTCCTTTTTACTTTTGGGTATAGTTCCCTTATATACTTATTATCCCTGTTTGAGGAAAAACTAACAGAAAATTTGACAAAATCTTCATAATTTCTTTGTGCTTTTAGACACCTCTGTCGGATGTAGCCATTACACTATTTGCTATGTTAATCATTTCTTCCTTGGATATGAGATATGACGTTAGAACGTATATGTACTCTCCATCGTTCCAAACTAAATGGATATCCTTTTTGCCGTTATTCTTTACAAACGAAGCAAAACTGCCATCTCCAAGCACAAAATCTTCAATCATTGCGTCTTCATTATCAAAGTATTTGTTCCCGTCAGTCCATGTCTGTTGTTCAAATACATATGCTAACTCTTCATCAGTGGTATAATATTCTATGATCTGCATAGTTTGGTTAGAAATAAGCGGCACCTCTATAATTCCCGAAGGCACGTACGAAGGGCTACGGTATTCCTCTATAGTTTTTGGATACTCCTTTATATCTTCCTGTGTTGAACTGTCTTTTTCAGTTGCATCCTCCTTGTTTTTATCCAATGAAGGCACTATGCCTCCGTTCACATCCCCATAACGGACAGAAATAAACGAATCCTTCCACTCCACAAAGGCACGGAGTACAATTTCCCTCGTTTCACCGTATGCCATTATGGTAACAAACATGATCGACATGGCAATGAGCGCAACGAGCAATATTCTTGCCGTAATCTTCTTTGCCGATATCGGTTTCTTGCCTTCTATTTTTCTTCTGATATTTCTTTTTATTTTTCTGTCAACATGTGCGGGAATGACAACGGAAGACGCGTCTATTGCCATATACTCCTCATATTCTTTCATGTCTGGCGTTTGGAGGGCGATACGCACGAATTGTTCAAGGTTCAATTTATTCATCATAACAGTTTTCCTTTCAGCTCCTTCCTTAACATGGCCATTGCCCTGCTTACACGCATATTTACAGAGGCAACGCTAAGACCAAACGTAGCGGCGATGTCCTTATTTCTCATATTGACAAAATACTTAAAGAACAGTATATCCCCGTATGTATTATTCATATTTGAAATAGCATTGCGAATTGCCGCGGCATTCTCTTCAGAATAAAACCATTCGTCAATATCTTGTGTTTCATCTGCAAGTTCACGCCCCGTAGCTTCTTCGTAACCCTCAAGCGAAACGGTTCGACCGTTGCGACATTTTCTTTTTCTAAGCTCTTTAAGCACAAAATTCTTTTCACATTTGTACAAGAAGTTCTTCTGATGAGCATCGTCCCACGCCTTATATTCCTCAAGGTAGTCAATGAGGACGATAACTGTATCGTGTACAACTCCCCACGCTATACTCTCATCATGAAGAATTTTGTTTGCAGCCGCAAACAGCTTGCTCCCCTGTTCCACATATATTTTCTCTACGTATGCCACGTCTTCCTCGGTTTCAAGACGTTCAACAAGATAAATTGGTAACATTTATTTTTCCCTTTCTTTTTTGTATTTATCTATATTTTACCCTATTTCGACAAAATTTTCAATAGAGGCGCGGCAAGAAAATTCGAAAATATTATATGCGTTTCTTAAGATTCCCATATGAAAATAAAATAAGGCATACAATTTAAGTATGTTATTTCATATTTCCATATTATTTTAAAATCTTGTTTACGTCTTATTTCAAAAATGCTTGTTTTTATATAGACCAACACGTTTTACATAAAACATCAATGGGTTTTTGAAAAGTTTACATTTAATTTGTGGCGTTTTTGACGTAAGTTATAGGTGAGTTCTTATTATAATCCCCATTAACACAATAAGATTTATGCAGTTTCACAATATAATACAGGATAATAATGGTTGTATGCTTAGGGGGAGTTATTATTCTTACAAGCAAGCATTTTTTATATGTATGGAAAAATGAGGATAAAAAACGCGAATGATCGAGGCATTTGAACTTCTTCCTTCCGTTTCAGTTGTAGATTGGTCTTTAAGAATATGACTCGTTGTTTTTTTTCGGCATTTCATGTATAATATAGGGGAAAATAATACGTAGAAGGAAAAAATATGTGGAGCATTTCTGAACTGATAAAAAACTATTTCACTCACAAGGATTTTTTGCCGTCCGCGGACACCATCCCCGGTACACTCTTTACTCCGTTGCAGTTTATTATCTCAGCTATTGCCTTTGCAGGAGTTATAATTCTTGGCATTTTTTTGTCAAGAAAAAGCGAGAAAACCATTCGCATATTCTTTGCAGTGCTTTGGATAATTCTTATAATACTTGAACCTGTAAAAATTATTTGGGAGACTGTTAGCGGAAGCTCCGTTAATTTTGAATGGGGAGGCATCCTTCCGCTTTACCCATGCAGCATATTTATGTACGCCATGCCGTTTGCTATTTGGGGCAGGGGCGAGGTGCGCCGCTCCGCGTGCGGATACGTATGCACCTTGGGACTTATCGGTGGACTCGTCAATTTCGTATACCCCGTAAATATACTGAACAACTATTCCTGTATCTCCTTTGCGGGATTTCACACGTTATTCTATCACGGTGCGATAGTTATCTGCGCGTTGATCATGCTTTTGTCACGCTACCACACATACACGAAGGTCACGAAATGGTGGCAGCTTATCACGCCCTCACTTCCCTTGGTATGCGTGTCAATCATTGCAAACGTAGTAAATTTCTCAAAAATAGACTCCGACTATATGTTCTTTAAGATTAATTCGTTTATCTTCGCTCCGATAGGCGCCGCAACACCCGATTGGTTGTCGGTCATAATAGTATATTTGGTATATATGATCGTTCATGCGGTACCCTATATACCGTCGTACATATCAAATAAAGCAAAAAGAAAAAGCATCGCAAGCCATTAGCTTGCGATACTTTTATTTTTAAGGCTCGGCATTGTCGGGTGCTTCCCCGACGTTGTCTCCCTCGTTTTTTTCGTTTGGCTCGGCAGCGTCTTCGCTCTGCGCGGCAGCTCTGCCTGCTGCCTGATCCTGCGCCATTTTATCGTACTTCAAAAGCATTACGCCCATACCGATAATGAGAATAGCGGCGAGGATATATATCCAGCCCATCTCGAATATCCAGCCGAAGAACAGTCCCATATCTACGTGAAAGACGTACTCGCCAACTATCTGCTCGCTTGAGATATGCTCCCGGTCAACTGAGTTGTTCGGGTTGTCTCCCTTGGTGATAAACTTTCCTTCCTCGTCAATGCCGATTATTCGGTGCGTGGTAGGAATGGTATCTCCCTTCGGGAAGAAGGTTATTATGTCGTTGACCTCATAGTCCCCCGTGTCCTTAATGACCACGAACGAGCCTTGGTCTATCGTGCCCGTCATCGAGCCGGTAGCGACGCGAAGGCTTGAATATCCAAACACCGAAGGGACGGGAGATTTGAGTATAAATTTATCAATTCCGAGCCAGATAATAAGTACGACAAGCAACACGCATATTCCTATACCGATATATGAGAATATTTTGCCTACTATCTTGCCTGCACTCTTTTTTTCGTTATTTTTCTTGGGATCAGTCGACATTTCCGTAAACCTGCGCCTCGTTGTAAATAGTTATATCCAGAGCATACGTGCCGTTTTCCTGACCGTATTTCGTATCTCTCTCGTCGTCACCGCTCTCAAAGAGCCAACGCCACTGAATACCGCAATCGTACGTTTCCTGCTGCTTTACGGTAAATCTGAACTGCTCAAGCTCCTCGGCGCTGAACCAATAGTCTGTGATAGGCTCGCCGTTCTTCATCATACGGAATTCCATCGGGAAATCCTCGACCGCCATGCCGTTGTAGACCTCTTGAATGTCAAAGGAATATGTCATGGGATCGTCGTGGGGATTGGTAAGGACGAACTCGTACTGTCCCTCTCCGCCGGGGTAAATGGTATCGGGAAGCATCTCGACCACCTGCGACCAGGAGCCGTTGCCGTCGCCAATGTCAATTACGGGCTTTTTGGAGGAAGGCACCCACGGTCTTACCATAAGCATAGTGACAAGTGCCAGGCTTACCACCGTAGCCGTAGCGGTTATAAGTGCGAAAGGAACTACCCACGCCGTGCTCGTACCGCCTATGACCGAGCCGTTAAGAGAGACCTCTCCGCCCTTTACGGAGAATTCACCCAGACCCGAGGAATACTTTTTGATCTTGGTCTTTTTGCCCTTATCATTCGTCACGGTGTCAACGGACGCAATGGTTGCTATCTCGTTTCCGTTAAGATCACATATTGAATTTTTGTTCATACCGCAGATGAGATTGTTATTCTCGTCAAATATGCGGCGGTACGGAGGCTTTATATTCGGCTTGCCGTTTACAAGCTCTCCTTGTGTTAGTTTGGAATTATACATGTGTCCGATATCCTTTCCTTTTGGGAATTATTCATATCGAGTGTCAAAAGAACATTGTTTCTACAAAGATATCTCTTTATAAAAAGAATATTCTTTTTGCGGTAACAGGCTTCATAAAGGCATAATGCCTCTTATCCCGCAAAAATGCGGGATAGAGGCATTCGCATTGTGACATCAAACGATGCCTTGTGGTTTAATTAGGGAGCTACAGGGTATGTAGTGGGATCTACAGTAGCGGGAGCATTGTCGTCCTGAATCTGTGCTACAGTAATAGCGATGTAGAGATCTACATTGAGATTAGCTGTGTAGCCAGCGGGAAGCTGTGCGTTTCCGGCTGCTGTCTGACCAAGTATGGTATCCCATTTGTCGTTAGTATAGGTGTCGATGAGGTCGTTAGCTACAGTGTCATTAGTGCCCTGCTCGAAATCCCATCTCCAAGAGATAACGTATTCACCGCGGATATCCTTAGCATCGGTATTTGCCTCTGCGTTAGCTGCATAGATATCAAGGTCAATCTTCTTGATTTCTGCAAGAACCTCGGAAAGTCTGCCGTCCGTAACGAGAGCTGTACCATTGTGTGTGAGTGTCCAGTCGATAGGATAGTAAACGTCAGTGTTAAGGTCTCCACCTGTAAGGGAAACTTCCTGTCCAGCAACTGCTACATAGAACTGAGATCTAACCTCAGCTGTACCGCCTATCGTGAAGGACATAGAACCGGATGTGCCGGGAGCTACAAGGTTGTCAGCTGTGTTTGTCGAAGCCTTTACAACGAGAGAACCTGCATCGTCAGCGTCAACTACAACAGCGGGATCAGCTGTATTCCAGTCGTATGTAGGACCGAACATATCGCCGTACTCTGTGCTGAGTGTGAATCCCCAAGCTGCTACCTTTGCTGTGTTAGAGCCAGTATTTGTGGTAGAGATGTACTTCGCGAAAGTAACTCCACCCATAGCAAGAACAACTGCAAGAAGAAGCGCCATGGACACGATGATTAAGGGTTTGCGTGAGTTTTTCATGATAAACCACTCCTTTAAAAATTTTTGTATTTTCATCCAAAAAGTATCGCTGTCCGTGGCGTGATGCGTCTTGCGGCGCGCCATCATCGCAGATAGGGGCACTATTGGATAATAATTACAAAATTATTTTACACCTTATTTTATGATTTGTCAAGACACTATGCTTGTCAGATGTGAAAAATCCGCAAAACTACTAATTTAAAGTACGTTTTTTTGTGTATAATGCCATGAAAAGGTCTGTTTTTCGTAACAAACACGTAGAGCTTGATTATTTGTCATATAAGAGCGCATAAAAGCGGCGGGTTATTATTCCCCGCCGCCTTAAAATATCAGAATTTCGGGCACTTATCAAGCGCCTTTGCTATCTCCTCGTCCGTGGGGACGTAATCCGACATAACGCCGTCGTTGAACTTCTGATACGACACCATATCAAAATATCCCGTACCCGTCAGTCCGAACAGAATAGTCTTTTCCTCGCCCGTCTGCTTGCATCTTATCGCCTCGTCCATTGCGACCTTTATCGCGTGACTGCTCTCGGGTGCGGGGAGTATTCCCTCCACGCGAGCGAATTTCTGCGCCGCGTCAAATACCTCTGTCTGCTTTACGCTCACCGCTCTCATAAGGCCGTCGTCGTAAAGCTGGGAGAGGACGCTGCTCATACCGTGGTAGCGAAGTCCGCCCGCGTGGCTTGCCGCAGGGATAAATCCGCTTCCGAGGGTATACATCTTTGCCAAGGGACAGACCTTACCCGTGTCGCAAAAGTCGTAAACGTAGCTGCCGCGCGTAAGCGTAGGACAGGATGCGGGCTCTACCGCTACAAAATCGTAGTCTGCCTCGCCGCGAAGCTTACGTCCCATAAAGGGCGAGATAAGTCCGCCGAGGTTTGAGCCGCCGCCCGCACAGCCGATTATCATATCGGGCTTAATTCCGTATTTATCGCACGCAGTCATGGTCTCAAGACCGATAACCGTCTGATGCAAAAGAACCTGGTTGAGTACCGAGCCGAGCACGTATCTGTAGCCCTCTCTTGTGGTTGCAGCCTCTACCGCCTCGGAAATAGCACAGCCAAGGCTTCACGACGTTCCCGGGAACTCGGCAAGAATTTTTCTTCCTACCTCTGTGGTCTCCGAGGGCGAGGGAGTGACGGACGCGCCGTAGGTCCTCATGACCTCGCGTCTGTGAGGCTTCTGCTCGTACGAGCATTTTACCATAAACACCTTGCAGTCAAGGTCAAAATATGAGCACGCCATTGACAGCGCAGTTCCCCACTGTCCCGCTCCCGTCTCGGTGGTGACGCCGCGAAGCCCCTGCTTTTTCGCGTAATACGCCTGCGCTATCGCGGAATTGAGCTTGTGGCTTCCCGAGGTATTGTTGCCCTCAAATTTGTAATAAATTTTCGCGGGCGTGCCGAGTGCCTTTTCAAGACAGTACGCGCGGACGAGCGGCGCGGGACGGTACATTTTATAAAAGTCTATTATCTCCTGAGGAATGTCGATATACGCGTCGGTCTCGTTAAGCTCCTGCGCCGCAAGCTCGGTGCAGAACACTTCGCTCAGTCCTTCAACAGTCATAGGCTGCTTTGTGACGGGGTCAAGGAGCGGCGCGGGCTTGTTTTTCATGTCCGCGCGGACGTTATACCATTGCTTTGGAAGCTCGGATTCTTCAAGATAAATTTTGTAAGGAATTTGTTTTTCTTTCATGGTTTTCCCCTTTCTGTTTTCGGGACGGTTGAGTATAAAAAAAGCCCATCCCGACGTAAATTTTCGGGACAGGATATCCTGCGGTGCCACCCTTATTGGAATTGATGATAATTCCCACTCTGCCGCGTACTCACATACGCGCCGCTCGTATAACGGCAAGCCACCCCGTCGGTTACTACTTGCAAATACGCTTTCGCCCCGCCCTCAAAAGTCCATTCGCCAAGTCACACCCTCTGTCTTGCACCCCCCGACAGCTCTCTGCGCGGCATTTTGCTCGGTTACTACTCTTTCTCTTCGGTTTATGTTGTCATTATAGCACTTTGCAGTTTGGTTGTCAATAGAATTTTGTGAAAAAATTTAGCGTTTTAACACAGTAAAGCAATATTTTTCAAATTCATGTTCTACCCACCTGCCCTTGTGCATATTATTGCAGTAAAGAGACAAGCTCTCAAGTTTAAAGAAAGGTAGTTTAAAACATGAAAACCAATTCAAATCTCAAAAAAATTTTAGTCTGCATTATCCTTGCCGGTACTCTGCTCTCTGCCGCGGCATGCTCAAAGCAGGATGAAGAAGTCCCCACGTCCGCTCCCGAGGCGAACATTCAAAGTGACGCGTACGAGGAAAAAATAGCCTACTGTCTTGAGCAGATAGCCACGCTTGAAGCCCGGCTTGCCGAGAAAAATCAGGAGATATACGTCAGCGAGAGCCAATATCAGTTTGAAATATCCGCACTGGAAGCGACCATAAGCTCACTTAAAGCGCAGATAAGCGCCATGTCGGGCTCGCTCGGCTCGGGGGGAGATACGAGCGTGGACAATTCTCAAAGTAATAATCAAGACACACAGCCCGAGCAATCCAAGACCGCGCAGTTTACATATATTAAGGAAAACAACGGCGTCACGATAACCAAATACACGGGTAACGGCGCCGAGGTCACAATCCCCGAGATGATTGACGGCTTACCAGTTCTCTGCATAGGCGAGGGGGCGTTTGCGAGCACGGGCGTAAAGTCGATAATCATTCCCGAGGGCGTACAAAAAATCGACTGGTTTGCATTTCAAGCCTGCACACAGCTGACGGAAATATCCATTCCCGCTTCGGTCACAAAAATCGAGTACGGCGCGTTTGAATACGCAAAGCCCGCTTTTATAATCAAATGCTCAAAGGGCTCGTTCGTTGAGGCGTATGCAAAGAGCTGGGGGTATATTTGCGTGGCGGAGTAAAGCCGCTCGCGGCAGTTGTATTCGCCCTTGGCGAGTGATATTGCTGTGCAGTGATATTTGAACCTCGTTCAAGTTATATTCGCTTCGCGAGTTATAAAAAGTTGCCCTGCGTTCCAAGTGAACGCAGGGCAATTTTTTATTTATCCAATTATATTCTCATAACCTATCAAGGTCTGAATTATGGTCTGCGCGTATACGCGGCTGAAGAAGTCGTTGGGGTGGTTGATGTTATTACCCGTGTAATCAACGAAATCCTTATGCTCAAGAATTGCTTGGCTCACAGAGGTCATCTGCGCAACCGCACAGGATACGCCGCCGCTCTGATACGTCTTTGCAAGCTCAAGCAGAGCCGCCTCCTGCAAGGGCTGATTTCCAAGCCATCTGCCGCCCGCAGCCGAGCTGTACGCATCGGGATTGGGGACCATGGTGGAAACGATAAGATATGCGCAGTCGGGCGCGAGTGCTATAGTCTCGTCTATCATCGTCTTTACGTTTGCAACGGTATCTGCTACCGCAACACCGCCGTCGTTCATACCGAACGCTACGATAAACAGGTCACAGCCGTACTTTTCTATATACGCGTTTACCTTCTTATTTCTGCCGCCGTAGTTTGAAACACCGTCGGCACTCGACCAACCGCCTACCGCGGTATTGATGTAGGTTATAGTTCCGTTATCGCCGTAGTTCATTATCTGCCTGGGTGCGGACGACGTCCACTGCGCGTGCTCTACGGAATAACCGTAAAGGCGAGCGAGTGAATCAACTACAAGCAAGGTATAGGGAGGCTGATTGGGAGCTGTGCCGAAATATCCGCTGGCGTTTGCACCGACCGTGATGCTGTCGCCGTAGAAGAATACCGTCACGTCCTCGCCACGCTCAAGCTTTGCGAGAAAATCCGAATACTGCTCGGTCATGGTCTGCTGAACGAAGCCGTCCCACTCCTCGGAATGAGTATATTCAACGTTTATCTGCCACTTGGTCATGGAGTCATTCTCACCCCAGTATGTGCTTACAAGCACGCCGTCGCGGTAGGTGTAGCAGATATCCTGCATACCAGTTGCAGGGCCACCGTAATATCTGTCACTTGTGATACAGGGAATGGACGAGCCCTCAAGGAGCACAAGACAGCCGTCAATAAGATCGTAGTCAACTCCCTGCACGTACGTTACAGTTCTGTCGTAGGACGTTACCGCTATTATCTCGTCGGGAGTATAAAGAAGCTGCTTTTGTTGACCGTAGTCAATAAACATTACGGTCTCATAAACCATTCTATTACCGTCAAACATATTCTGCATGATACCGTCAAACACTTCTACCACCTCAAGCTTTCTTTCAGCACCGCACACGTTACAGTCGCGGTCTTTGTCACCGTCATATGTGTGAGGGAGAGCGGGAATTTCCGTCTGCGCGGTCAATACCTCGTCACATACGGAGCATTTAACTCCGTCAGTCAATCCGGCTTCAGCACAGGTCGCGTCCTTGCCCTCTACCGCTTCTTCGGTGTGTCCCGTAGCGTCAACAGTATCCGCGGGGGTTATAACTGCATCGCAAACCGAGCAAACAACAGATTCGGTGTAGCCGTCCTCGGTGCAGGTTGCATCCCTACCGTTTACCGTTTCGGGGGTGTGACTTGTTTCTCTCGTCTCGCCGCACTCGTTGCAGTCCGTATCACAAGCGTTGTCATACGCATGCGTGCATTCGGGCTCGGTGGGTGCTTCCGTGGGAGCGGAGGTAGGTGCCTCTGTGGGGGCAGAGGTGGGTGCCTCCGTGGGGGCTGAGGTGGGTGCCTCTGTGGGGGCGGAGGTAGGTGCCTCCGTGGGAGCGGAGGTGGGTGCCTCTGTGGGGGCGGAGGTAGGTGCGTCCGTGGGCGCCGAGGTAGGCGCTTCGGTAGGTGCAGACGTGGGCGCTTCGGTAGGCTCGGAGCTGTTATCACATGAAATTGCCGCCAGAAGCGTCATGCAAATAATTAGCGCAAGCGCCATAATTTTAAGAAATTTTTTCATAATTATTCTCCCTGTATGTAAATTTAAAATCAGGATCCTATTTGAGCTTTAAGGTGAAGCAGTCCCTCGCCCATCCACTGACCGAGTATTGCCATATCGTCTCCGCACATGTGCGCGTAATCGGTGCTGAGAGCTCCTCCCTCATAATCTCCTGCCGTTGCCTTTGAGCGCAACGAGTCGGCAATTACAAGATAAGAATTGTTTATATGCGACGCGGAGTTTTCGCTTATCCTGTCTCCCGTCGCCTCGGGGTCGTACCAATAGGTGCAGTTGGTCTTCTTGCAGTTATTTATTGCCTTTGCATACGTCCACGTGATATTGCCCTCGGGCGTTTCGGCTATCGCGTAGTTCACAAAGGATATTCCCGTGTCCGCCGCATATTCGGCAAACTCGGTGCGTATTCCGCCGACAAGCCTTTGCTCGTACAGTCCGTACTGCGCCGCGACGTTGGGGTCTCCCGCATCGGACTCACCCTGAACCCAGAAAAAGCCCTGAATCTTGGGTGTGTAGGTGTCGGGTATCATCTCAAGAGACTCATATATATAGTCTACCATTTGGTTATAGAGATAATCTCCTATATCGCTTACAAGTCCGTAGGGGTCATGCGCGCCCGGCAGCCACTGTCCGTTGAGGAAGGTTCCAGCAGCAGTATACTTGATAATATAGAGAGGTGCGTCGTCGGTATAACCGTTTGACGTCAGATAGTCAACTATACCAAGCTCAGGACCGAACCACTGTGTTGCCTGACCGCCTATACCAAGCTTGTACTGCTCAAAGCCTGTATTTGAAAACAGCGTTTGCCACGTTCCGCCGTCCGCGGACGTGTCAGGCTTGACATTTATGTTATTGTAATGAATGTATACGTTGTTATACTTCTTATTTCCGTATTTCGCTTTGACGGAATCCGTAATGGGGCTTGCGCCGTAGGCGTTTGACTGTCCCGATACGATTATTACGTTTGCCACGGGCTTCGTGTTATCCGTATTTTTCGACTTTATCTCAATATTCCAGACAGCAAGCGGAATCACGCTTCCGTCCTCAAAGCAAACGGTGTACGTCAACGTGTGAGCACCTGCCGAGAGCAACGAAGTATCTACCATTATTCTGAATCTCTTTGCATACTGTCCTCCCGCGCCTATTACTGCGCTCTCGGGAGCTATGCACGAGATGGGGGTCAAATTGTCGGAATGACCGTCAAAATAATATCCGAAGGAAGCTATAGGTTCATCGTACCCAATCCATCCCCAAAGCATGAGGGATGTTCCCGCAAAAATATCTTTCACGGTCAGGCTTCCCGTGGACTTATCAACTCCGCTTACAGCAGCGCCTTCGACATATCCTCCGCCGTAACCGCCAAGCAGCGTTTCGGTGCTGCCTATATAGAACGAATCATAAGATACGCCAACTCTCGAGGGTGCTTCAATCACACCGCCGCAACCGCCAACGGTCTCACATTTGTACGAGCCGTCGGGCTGAAGCGTCCAGTTGTGTCCGAGTGCGTCTGTTGCCTCGTAGGTCGTGTAGTCACATCTTGTGCAGGTGACGTACGCCCCATATCCGCCCTCGGTGCAGGTTGCAGGCTTTCCTTCGTGCTCCACCTCACTGTGTCCGAGTGCGTCTGTTGCCTCGTAGGTCGTGTAGTCACATCTTGTGCAGGTAACGTACGCCTCATATCCGCCCTCGGTGCAGGTTGCAGGCTTTCCCTCGTGCTCTACCTCACTGTGTCCGAGTGCGTCAATAATATTCTGTTCCAGAAGGACCTTCTTACAATCGTTACAGTGCCTGCCCTCCGTAAGACCGCTCTCCGTACACGTTGCCGCCACGCCCTCGTCTATGATGGGAGTATGTCCCGTCGCGTCAGTATAATTTCTGTTTTCAGTCTTGGTACAGCTCTTGCAGGTATATTTCGTATATCCCTGCTCCTCGCACTTGGGGGAGATGACCTCGCCGCCGTTCCACGAATGTCCCGTGGCGGGAATACTCTCACTCTCAAGCGTGTCCTTACAGACAAGACATATCTTGTATTTTTGTCCTGCCGTCTCGCAGGCGGGCTCTGTCTGTGTTATCCATTCGCTATCTGTATGACCGAGTGCGTCGGTATATTCGGTTGTTGTCTTTTCACATATCTCGCAGGTATATGTCGCACTTCCCTGCCGGGTACAGGTAGGAGAGGTGTGGCTCGTCTGCCAATAGCTGTGTCCGAGCGCCTCAACACTTTCCTGCGCCTTGAGTACCTCACCGCAAACAGAGCATTTGCTGCCAACGGTAAGTCCCTCCTCCTCGCAGGTGGGCGGCACTGCGGAGAGCACCTCCTCCTTGTGAGATGCGGGGATAACGGTTTGCTCTACGAGCGTCTCTTCACAGACCGAGCATTTTTCTCCGTCCGTGAGACCGTCCTCAGTGCACGTTGCGGCATATCCCGCAACGGTCTGCTTGCTGTGACCGCCAAGCTCGCCGTATTCATATCCGCAGCTCTCGCATACCGCACGCGACTTACAGGTGGCGACCCCGCCGCTGTGCTCGCAGGGATTTTCAAATCCGCAGGCGCAGCAGCCGTCAACGTAGGCGTGCTCCTCCGTCGCGCTTATGTATCCGCACGCAACGCATGACAGGTCATGCGTCTCGCCGTCCTTATATACCTTTTCGTACGTATGCGGCTGACTGTTAGCTATGTTTTGGCACTCGACGCAGCTGTTCCAATGCCCGTCTGCGTCCGAGATAAGCTCTCCGTAGCTGTGCTCTGCGGGAACACGTATCTCGCCGCACACGTTACATTCACCGTCACACGCGTTATCAAAGCCGTGGGGCTCAACAGACGCCTTGTTTCCGCAAATTCTGCACTGCTTCCAATGGTTTTCGGCATCCGTTATCCATTCGTCCGCATAGTTATGCGTGACCTCCCTCTCCGCTCCGCACTTGTTACATTCAGTATCGCAATCGTTATTATACGTATGCTCGCACGGAGCCTCCGTGGGCGCTTCAGTGGGTGCACTCGTAGGCGCTTCGGTGGGTGCATTTGTGGGAGCCTCTGTCGGTGCGCTTGTGGGCGCCTCGGTGGGTGCATTTGTGGGAGCCTCTGTCGGTGCGCTTGTGGGCGCTTCGGTGGGTGCACTCGTAGGCGCTTCGGTGGGAGCATTTGTGGGCGCCTCTGTCGGTGCGCTTGTGGGCGCCTCGGTGGGCGCATTTGTGGGAGCCTCTGTCGGTGCGCTTGTGGGCGCCTCGGTGGGCGCGCTCGTGGGCGTGTCTGTCGGGGCACTTGTAGGCGCGCTCGTGGGGGCTTCAGTAGGCGTGTCTGGCGTGACGTCTCTGTTGCACGCCGCAAGGCATATAACCGTAGCCATAAGGCACAATGCAAGTATTTTTGATATTTTCTTCTTTAAAGCCATTGAATTCATTTTATCCGTCACCTTTCGGTCTTGTCCGATTTATGAAAAAATCCTTTCCCCATGGCTGAGGAAAGGATTTTATAAATTCATCAGAACTTAATAATGTAACTCTTTCCCGCGTGTCTGTATCCTACCACGTGTCCCGAGGGAACGCGGCGGACGGATATCTCAGTTGCCGTGCCAAGCGAGCACATCTTCTTAAATCTGCGCTTCTGCTTCTGGTTGTACTTGAGTACGTCATCGGTCGTGATAAGCACGGGGGAGAAAAGTCCCTCAAGCGTTGTGAGGACGTTCTGCTCGGCGTTGTTGAGGTTGCCGTCAAGGAAGAAATCCTTGTCATAGAGCGACACCTCACAGGGCGCGTTCAAAAACGCTCTGCCGTTGAGCATTCTTCTGAATACTATATCAGCAGACGCATTCTTTACGGATGCGCTTTCTCTGTAGAATTTCTTGGAATAAAGTATGCTCGGAACGTTGTCGGATACCGCGCCGCAGCTTACGGCACAGTAATCGGCAATTCCGAATGCGGGCATAAGGGGCACGTCGCACGCATACATGAGCTTTCCGCCGCAGCACTCGCGAAGGAATTTCATAGCGTCGCACATAAGCTCACCGCGGCTCTTACCGTCGGTGGGAAGCACTCCTGCCGCATAAAGATTATTAAGCTTTACAAGGTCAAAGCCCCACATAAAGAGGATAGTGTGCAAAACCTCGCGCACGTATTCCTTTACCTCGGGATTTGTGCTGTTGAGTATATATTTGTCGTCCTTGGTCTTGCAAAATCTGCCGTCCTCCATACGAAGTATCCAATCGCCGTGGTCCTTGAACACGTTTGACTTCTCGTCAACCGTAAACGGAGACAGCGCTATACCCGAAAGCATACCCTTCTCCTTTATAAGGTCGGATATCTCGCGCATACCTATGGGGAAGTTACGGCGGTTGTATCTGAGCCAGTCGCCCTCCTCACAGTATTTGCCCTCGACAAGGAATATGTTTGCCTTTACGGGGAAAGCGTCCATGCTCTCTATTCTCTCACAGACTATATCCTCGTTTATATTTGCAAGCTTCTTGGTGGAATAGCCCACGAGATTGTCGGCAGGCGCGTTCTCGCTCTTTGAGAGCATACCGAACCACTTGTCAAATACCTCCTCCTCACTGCCCTCGCAGAAGAAAAGAGACATTGCGTTATAATTGTCAAATTTCTGAACGCCCGTTACGTCCTTGGATATCTTGAGAACTCCGCTCCACGCGTCGTACTTGAATACGGTAAAGCCCGTGGACTCGTCAAGCGAGGCAAACAGCTTTATCTTGTCGCCCTGTCTGAAATAGCAGTAAGAAAATCCGTGAGTAACGCCCGGCTTATTCTTATAAGGAACGAAATCGTAATCTCCTCCCGTTTTCTGCGAATGCTTCTGGTGGACGTACTCGCTTACCGTCGATACCTTGCTCATTTTTGCAACTATCGCACGCTCGCGGCTCTCGGTCGCAGACTGAAATCCGTTCATGAATACGGTATCCGTCACGTCAGTCTCAAACGGAATTCGGATAGACACGCCCGCAGGGACGTACTTTGAGGTAACGTACAGATTATAGGTGTTCTCCGAAAGCTCGGAGCGGTATTTTGCAAGCTTGGGGTTTTGTACGCTGTCGGCCTTGATGCCCGCAGACGTATAAAAAGCGGCAGCAGCCTTAATGCTTATATTCATTATGAACCTCCTTTTGCGCCGTAGCGCGTGGCAGTTTGTTTCAAAAACACTTATACATATACTATTTTATCATATTTGCTGTCAAATTGCAATAAGCAAATCAAAATTTTACATCTGATTTATATTTGTAGCACAAAAAGTGCGCGCGTCTCCAAATTTTTTTCATATTTTTTGAAAATCCTCTTGCAATTTCATTTTTTGTGTGATATAATACTTGCAGTATGTAATTTGGGGACTGTGCTTTTTTGACGGTTTTGTTTCAAAATTGCCGTCCGAACAAAATAACTGAAATGCAAAATCACAGTGACAAGGAGGTCGAAAAAATGGCTGAATTTCTTGCAAAAATAGGTTTGACTACGCCCGAGTTCATTCTCGGTATAGTTCTTCTCGTATTCGCAGTAGCTCTCGTAGTTCTCGTTCTTATCCAGTCCGGAAAGGATAAGCGTCTCTCGGGTACTATCGCAGGCGCGGCTGAAACGTTCTTTGGCAAGTCCAAGACGGCAGACAATGACAAGAAGCTCTCCGTAGCAACAACAATTCTCAGCATCGTATTCGCTGTAATAGTTCTCGTAATGTATTTCTACATTGCAACCAGAGCGTAAGATAAAAAAGTGCAGGATATGCTCCTGCGCTTTTTTATTTTTTGTCTCAAAAGCCCCGCTTTCTATTGACAAGAAAATTCTTTTGTGATAGAATTAAAACAGTTAATTCAACGGAGGACTTATTGTAAAATGTCAAAAAAATATAATCAAAAGCTCATAAGCGACGGACTGCTTGGAGCTATTGTTGCAATAATCGCTATGCTTTTGGTGTTCGCTATCCTTTTGTCCGTATTCATAATTGCGGCAAAGCCGTTTTCGGACGGCGGCAGCGAAGACGGCGGCACGAATAAAAACGAGGGCGCGACCTATCCCTTCCGCCAGAGCATAAGCTTTTCCCTTCCCGATTACGCCGAAAAATCCGCGACCGTCTCGGCTGCGAACATAAGCTCCGAAAAAGCCGTCGTTCTCAACATGACGGACAACCAGATAATCGCATCAAGACAGTCCACGCAGGTCATTTACCCCGCATCCATGACCAAGGTAATGACGCTTATAGTAGTATTTGAAAACCTCAAAAATGAAAGCAGCCTGAACGAGGTGCTGACAGTATCCGAGGAGGTTCAGAAAAACATGGAGGCGCTCGAATCCTCGGGCTTTGGTCTCAAGGCGGGTGAGAAGCTCACCGTCAAGGACCTTCTCTACGTTATGATACTCCAGTCCGACAACATCGCTTGCGTAACGCTTGCGGAATATATAGCGGGCAGCGAGGCGGCGTTTGTCAAGCTCATGAACGAAAAGGCTCGCGAGATGGGACTTTCCGAGAACCAGACGCTTTTCCAGAACTGCACGGGACTTCACCACAGATATCATTTCACCACCTGCAAGGACATGGCGGCGATAATGTCCTACGCTATGCAGAACACCTTCTGCGCCGAGATACTCACCGCCAAGAGCTACGCTCCGAGCAATAATTTCCGCCCCGACGATCAGTGTACCTTCTGGAACGCATTCCTCGTTCACGGCATCAAGGAGGGCAAGATAAATCCCGACACTGCAACCATTCTCGCGGGCAAGACGGGATATACCGATGAAGCAAAAAGCTGCCTCGTCTCCTACGCAAAGGGCGACAACGGTAAGGAATACATAGTCGTAACGGCAGGCGCCGCAACCTCGGACAAGAGACTTAACGACCAGCTCTATCTGTATAATACCTACGCAAAGTAAGCAATTACAACTGAAAACCAAATAAACGCCCCCCACCGCTAAAATCTCAGCGGTGGGGTTGCTTTGTCCCCCCGCCGTCACGGCGGGGGATTTCTATGTTTAGTTATTTTCCGTAAATATATACGGTGATACGTCGTAGACTTCCTCGCTTGTCATATGAATAAAAACCATATTACCGGAACCGGGACCCATAAGCCAATTATCAGGATCCATTGCCTCCGATGACCGCTCAGCGATCCTATCGTACAGACCGTCCTCTATCAAGAGCGCGTGCACAAATTCTCTGAATTGTTCTTCTGTAAACAGGCACGTCACGTCGTCCGAATTGCTCCTGTACAGCACGTAATCGCCATCACTTGTAACATAATATATGAACGGCGCGTTGTCAAAGCCAAAGTCCCCTTCAAGAAAGCAATACGTATTTTTAACCTTGACATCCTTGTCAAACACCTTTTCGGGATGAATTGCATATAAAAACAACTCATCACCTATACGATCATCCGTCTCCGACATATATCCATCGGACTTGGCAAGTGCCCCGCGAAAACTCTCGTCTTCGGGAACAAGCATATACCACGTATAATGATACATTTGTTTTGAGACAGGCTTATTCCATGCATCACTTGCCTCGGACTCCTGATCAAATGCATACAACACGTCGCCGCTGACAATTCTCACGACCGCCTCATCGGGATAATCGTTTTGTATCCTCTTTAATTCCGACTTGGGAATATTCAGAGAATCATACGGTCTTCTGCTATTTGACGTATTGTATCTGCCAGAACAACTGACAAGGCATAATATAGATGCCAAAAGAATCACGGTTAAAAGCTTTAATCTTTTCATGTTTACGTACCTCCCTCTACCATATAACTCGCCAAAAAATGAATTTCGTTACGCGGAAACTAAAAAATCATAAAAAATCATTGCCGGCGCGCTTATTTGTTATAAAAACATTCGCATGGCGGGGGCTTGTGCTCGCCGAAAAGCCGCATGCCCCCCGCCGTGACAGCGGGGGGATTATTTAGTCTTTTTTCTTCCGTTTAGATACGTAAAATGCGCCTAATGCCGTTATGGGTACGAGAATCAGCATGCCACCCGATATAATTGAGCCACAGCCCGTGGATTCGGTGTCGCCACCGCAGGACGACGTTTCGGTGGGTAATTCCGCGGGTGCTTCCGTATGTTTATCAACAGGAGGTTCAATCGGCTCGGTTGTAGGTTCTGTCAC
>JAFTKY010000087.1 GCA_017453005.1 Clostridia bacterium
CAGGATGATTATATTGAAAAGTATCTTGCGGAGCGTGAGCTTGACCTCGTTGCAACGCTTGATGCAAAGGCTGCTTACGAGGATGCGGATTTTGTTGTCATCGCCGCCCCCACGAACTATGATTCACAAAAGAATTTCTTTTATACGTCGGCGGTTGAGAGTGTAATTGAGCTTGTTATCAAGTATAATCCCGAGGCGATAATCGTTATCAAATCCACCATTCCCGTAGGCTTTACGGAGAAGGTGAGAGAAAAATATAACTGCAAAAATATTATTTTCAGCCCCGAATTCCTCCGCGAGTCCAAGGCGCTTTACGATAATCTATATCCCTCGAGAATTATCGTTGGTACGGACATGAGTGACGAGAGGCTTGTCGCGGCGGCACAGACCTTTGCGGGCTTGCTTCAGGGCGGTGCTATAAAGGAGAATATCGACACGCTCTTTATGGGCTTTACGGAGGCGGAGGCTGTCAAGCTTTTTGCGAATACGTATCTTGCGCTTCGCGTTTCTTATTTCAACGAGCTGGATACCTACGCAGAGCTTAAAGGACTTGACACGCAGGCGATAATCAACGGTGTATGTCTTGACCCGAGAATTGGCACGCATTATAATAACCCGTCCTTTGGTTACGGCGGATACTGTCTGCCCAAGGACACAAAGCAGCTCCTTGCAAATTATGCCGACGTGCCCCAGAACATGATGAGCGCGATAGTTGAGTCCAACCGCACGAGAAAGGACTTTATTGCGGACAGAGTGCTTCGCATGGCGGGCTATGAAGGCTTTGACGATGACGACGGCTACAACGAGAGCGGAGATACCCCCGCAGTCATCGGCGTTTACCGGCTTACCATGAAGGCGGGCTCGGACAACTTCCGTCAGTCGTCGATACAGGGCGTTATGAAGCGCATAAAGGCAAAGGGAGCGACCGTCATTATCTACGAGCCCACGCTTGAGGACGGCGAGACCTTCTTTGGCAGCGAGATAGTCAATGACCTTGATGAGTTCAAGCGACGTTCAAACGCGATCATTGCAAATCGCTACGATTCCTGCCTTGACGACGTTGAGGAAAAGGTATATACGAGAGATCTCTTCAGAAGAGACTGATTTAAAAAGGCATCACTGCGGTGATGCCTTTTTTATATAACAAATCTTTTTTATATAATATATTTTGAAGGGAATTTCAAATATATGTGCGAAATTGAAGTCAATCTATTGACTATTGTGGTGTTTTATGTTACAATATGAATATTAACATGTGTAAGTATGCTTTGCGGTAAATAAGCATAAAATACTTGATAATTACATCAATAAAAAGGAAGCATAATATGAAAATTCAGGTTTTGGTCGCCGCTATGCACCAGACGGATCACTCCTTGCTCGAAAAAATGAATATCCAAACTGACGCGATAATTGCAAATCAGTGTGATCGCAACGAGGTTGAGGATTTTGAGTGGAACGGACACAAAATAAAATATCTCAGCTTTGCGGAGCGCGGAGTGGGTCTCAACCGCAACAATGCGCTCATGCGCGCGGACGGAGATATCTGTCTGTTTGCCGACGACGATATGGTTTACGTTGACGGATATGCTGATATAATTGAACGTGCGTTTGAGGAAAATCCCCGCGCGGACGTGATAGTGTTCAACCTCATTGAGAAAAATTCAAGCAGAAAGCAGATACAGAAAACGTGCAAGGTGGGATATCTCAATTATCTCCGCTACGGCACTGCGAGAGTAGCGTTCAGGCTTGAGGCGGTCAAGGCGCAGGGAATATACTTCAACCAGTGCTTTGGCGGCGGCACGGAGCATTCTCACGGAGAGGATAATCTGTTTCTCAACGCCTGCCTCAAAAAAGGACTTAAAATCTACGCCGTACCGCAAAGTATAGCTACTCTTACCGACGAGCGTCCCTCCTCGTGGGATACGGGCTACGGCGAAAAATACCTGAAGGATCAGGGAATACTTTACAGAACCATCTCACGCAGATGGTACAGACTTCTTTGCTTGCAGGACGCTGTAAGACGTCACGGTAAATACCAAATGGGAATACTCAAGGCCTACCGTACCATGATAAAGGGCGCGAGAGGATAATTAAATTTCAGAATTTACGGGTGTGAAGATGCAAACTTATATAATATATATCCTTACGGTGCTTATAGCCGTGGGACTGTCGCGCCTTGCCGACAAAAAGGACAAAAGAAAATATATAACGTTTGCCGCGCTGGTGCTGACGCTCGTGGCGGGACTGCGTGCAGCTACCGTCGGAATCGACACTCCGCAGTACACCAAGTATTTCGGGCTCATCGCAGAGGGTAAGCTTAATCTCGTCTACGGACTTGAGGACTCCTTCGTTTTTATCTGCGGAGTGCTTTTGAAAATATGGAACAACGCAAACTTTTTGTATACGGTCTTCGCGCTGATAACAAATCTCCTTATTTTCCGCAGGCTGTGGGATTTCAAGGGACAGATATCACTGGCGTGGGCTACTGCCGTATATTGTGGAATGTTCTATTTTATGACCTTCAACATTATGCGACAGTTCGTCGCGGTGGCGATAATATTCTACGCGACGAAATATTTGTCACAGAGAAAATATATCAAATACCTTTTGTTCGTCGCGGTAGCGTTTTTGTTCCACAAGACCGCGATACTTGGAGTGCTTTTCGTGGCGTGTGAGGTCTTTGCATGGAAGCATCTAAGCCGCCGCCAAAAGAGATTTTTGCTCTGCGCGGCAATGCTTGTGCCCGTTGCGGCAATTATTCTGATAAAAATATTCCTCAGTAAGTATCTGAGATATTTACAGAACATACAGTTCAATTTCGGAATAATGCTGCTGCTCAAGCTTGCATTCTTTATTGCAATTCTGCTTCTGGGACATCTCGGCACCTCCGCCGTTACGAAAAACGATAAGTACGGACGCGGAGAGTATACGCTTGCCTCGGTGCGCACGTACTATATCGTTGGACTTGTTATCACGGCGCTCGGATATATTTTCCCGTTTGCCGACCGTATAGGAATTTATTTCTATATTTTTGAAGCAGTGTTTATGGGCATGGTCGCAAAGCACGCAAAAAATCAGACGATAATTAAAATATGCATGATTGCGCTTTACGCGTATGTTCTCGCGGGCGCAATATTCGGCAATTCCTTCGGGCAGGCTCCATATCTCTTCGCATGGCAACAGCTTCCCGTATAAACAGAAAGAAAATAAAACAATCAGAGGTGTTTAAATGATAACGAAAGAGCTTGTTAGTGTGGTTATCACAACGTATAAGCGTGAGCACGATGTGCTGCGTGAGGCAATAGACAGCGTGGTACAACAGACGTATAAAAATCTTGAAGTCATTATAGTAGATGACAACGGACTCGGAACGGAAGTTCAGATTGAGAACGCAGAAATGATGAAGGGGTATGGTGACAAGGTGAAATACTGTCCCAACACCCAAAATTCGGGAGTGCAGTTTTCCCGCAACAAGGGTATCCTCGAATCGTCGGGTGAGTTTATCGCTTTTCTTGACGACGATGACGTATGGATGTCCAATAAAATTGAGGAGCAGCTCAAGCCTTTTGCGGATGAGTCGGTAGGACTTGTATATTGTGACGGATACCGTTTTTACGACGGAGATGTAAGCGATACCGAGCCCTATCAGAATTATACGATCACAGGTGAAAATATTACCTTTGATATGCTGCTTGACTTTGACTATGTGGGTTCAACGTCTCATCCGCTTATCCGTAAGATATGTCTTGCAAAGGTAGGCATGTTTGATTTGAAGATGCCTGCACGGCAGGACTATGAAATGTGGCTCCGTATCGCTAAGGGTGGCTATGGCATCGTGGGAGTAAATCAGCCTCTGTTTTATTACAGATGTCACCGCGGTGAGCGTATCTCCACCAACAGCCAAAAGTGCTACATAGGATACGAAAGACTTTTGAAAATGTATAAGAAGGAGTACAGACGGCACCGCTATGCAAAGTCGGGTAGAGTTATGCAGCTTTGCAAGCATTCCTTTAAGATGAAAAAATACGTCAGATCTGCATGGCATATGATGAGAGCGTTCTTTATAAGCCCGAAGCAGGTGCTTGATACTGTCAAGAGAAAAACGGGGAGCAAATAATGAAGATATTACACATAATGCAACGCGAAAAGTTCACGACGAGTATATCGGGCTTTTATGACGTGCATTTCCGGGGCGGAGAGCATGAGATATGCTATCTGAACACGGCAGGCAAGGATACTCTTATCAACACCGATTACACTCTGCCTCAAAGAGAGATATACCTGTCGGGCAGCTTGATGCGGGACGTAAGGCTTCTGGCACGGGAGCTGAAGGACGGAGAATACGACTATATAGTTCTGCATTCGCTTTTGTTCTCTCCTGCGTTGAAGGTGTATTTGACTTTATACCGATGTCTCAAAAAAACGGTATGGATAGAGTGGGGAGCCGATCTTTACACGTGGCAACCCGCAGGACGCAATATAAAAAGTGTCATCCGCAAAAAGCTGGAATATATTTTGCGAGCGCGTATTGCCGCTGTGGTATGTATTTTCCCGCCCGACTGCGAGTACTATAAAAATACGTTTCCAAGATCAAAGGCGAAGGTGTTCTATGCGCCTTATTGCGGCGCGCGGTCGCCGTATGAGGGGGTGGAATACGTAAAGGAGTCGGGACTGTCAGCAAAGGCGGGGACGGACGAGCCCGTATACGTTCAGGTCGGTCACAGCGCCGCTCCGATAGTAAATCACATTGAGGTGCTTGACAGCCTGAAAAAGTTTTCCAGTGAAAACATAAGAATATTTCTGCCGCTTAACTACGGTAATATGGAGTATGCGGACAAGGTACAGGCTCGCGCAGAGGAGCTGTTTCCCGGAAAGGTGATATGTCTGAGGGAAATGATGCCCAGGGACGAATATTTTGAACTGGTAAAGAAGATAGACATCGCTGTGTTTAACACGTACAGACAGATAGCACTGGGTAACATAGGTCAGATGATATATAAAAACATAAAGCTTTATATGCCAAGCACCAGCGTAATGTATAAGTATTTTACTTCAAACGGGGTCCCGATACAACCCTTTGAGAATATAGGGACGGGGACGTTTGATGATCTCAGAGCACCCGTGTGGACAACGGATGAGGCTCGCTTCAATGAGTATCTTGAGGATTATTGCCTCACCAAAAACAGAGTTGCCCGTTGGGTTACGGTATATGATGATTTAAAAAAAGATTTGGAGAAAAGCAAGGAGACATAATGACCACGAACCGAAATACGATTTCCAAGGGCTTGCTTTGGAAATTACTTGAGCGCTTCGGCGTTCAGGGCGTTCAATTCTTATTACAAATAATACTTGCAAGACTGCTCACTCCCGAGCATTACGGTGCGCTGTCTATCATGATAGTATTTACCACGCTTGCAAACGTATTCATACAAAACGGCTTTAATACGTCGCTCATACAGAACAAGGACGTAAAGGAGGAGGACTACTCCTCGGTGTTCTGGGTGTCTCTCGGTGTATCGGGCGCGCTTTACGCGGCAATATTCTTTGCCTCGCCGTTTATCGCAAAATTTTACGGGATGCCCGAAATAGTACTGCCTCTGCGAGTGCTCGCGCTCATTCTTTTCCCGGGCGCGATCAATTCCGTGCAGGTGGCAAAGGTAAGCCGCGATATGGATTTCCGCAAGGTGTTTTACAGCAACGTCGGAGCGGTGGTTGCGTCGGGTGCTGTGGGAATTACCGTTGCGCTCCTGGGCGGAGGACTTTGGGCGTTGGTTGCACAGAGCATGGTGAACGTATTCGTGGCGTGTATAGTTATGCGCTTTACCTCAAAGCTCAAGCTGAGATTTGTTTGTGAGCTTGACCGCGTAAGAATTTTATTCAGATACGGCTGGAAGCTGCTCGTCTCCTCGCTCATAGATACGCTTTATCAGGACCTGCGAAGCCTCGTTATAGGATGGAAATACGACAGCGGAACGCTTGGATATTATAACCGAGGCAAGCATTTCCCGCAGTTTATTATAAACGCCGTCAACGGTGCGGTGCAGTCGGTAATGCTCCCCGCAATGTCGGCAGAGCAGGACGACAGAGAGCGCGTAAAGAAAATGATGCGCACGTCCATCACCACCAGCGCGTATATTATTTTCCCCATGATGGCGGGACTTGCGGCGGTGGCAACTCCGCTTATAAGTCTGCTTTTGACAGACAAATGGCTTCCCGCCGTGCCGTATATGCAGATATACTGCTTTACGCTCGCATTCTATCCCGTGCACACGTGTAATCTTCAGGCGATAAACGCAATGGGACGAAGTGACATATTCCTCAAGCTTGAAATAATCAAGAAGCTGATGGGTGTTTCATTCCTCGTTGTTGCGGTGCTTTGCTTTGATTCTCCCATAGCTATCGCTATGACGGGAGTTATTACTACGGTGATAAGCTGCTTTATAAATTCCTATCCCAACAAAAAGCTCGTCGGATATTCGTATTTCGAGCAAATGAAGGATATTTTGCCGTCGCTGCTTCTGTCGGTGCTTATGGGTGCCGTCATACTGCTCGTCGGTATGCTCAGAATACACGCATTCTTCCTGCTCCTCATACAGGTCACGCTGGGAATAGCGATATATCTGGGAGCTTCCGTTATCCTTAAGCCCGCTCCGTACAGATTTATTGTCGGACAGCTTAGGGCATACCTGAATAAGAAAAAAACAAATTGATATAAATTGGAGTCAGACTCATGAAAAGAATTTTACTGCTTGGAGGATCCCGCTACGCGTTGCCCGTTATCGAGGCGGCACACGCGCTCGGCCACTACGTGATAACCTGCGACTATCTGCCCGACAATATCGCGCACAAATACTCGGACGAGTACTGCAACGTCAGCATTATTGATAAGGACGCGGTGCTTGAGGCGGCAAAAAAACTTAATATAGACGGTGTTATGTCGTTTGCGTGCGACCCGGGCGTCGTAACCGCGGCGTACGTTGCCGAAAAGCTTGGACTCCCTCACAGCGGCTCCTATGAGTCTGTAAGCATACTGCAAAACAAGGGACGCTTCCGCAAATTCTTGGCGGATAACGGCTTTAACGTGCCAAATGCCAAGGGATATACCTCTGTGGAAGAGGCGCTTGGCGACGTGGATTATTTCAACTGGCCCGTTATAGTAAAGCCCACCGACTCGGCGGGAAGCAAGGGCGTGACGCGAGTTGACACCCCCGACAGACTGCGGGAGAGCATTGAATACGCGCTCTCGTTCTCGCACAGTGACGAGTTTATCATTGAGGATTTTCTTGAAAAGAGCGGACATTCCTCGGATACCGACAGCTTTTCCGTGGACGGAAGGCTGCAGTTCGTGTCATTCTCTGCACAGAGATTTGACGAGAATTGCGAAAATCCCTATACCCCCTCGGCATACAGCTGGCCCGCGACAATATCTGAGAGCCAGCAGAAGTATCTTGCAGGTGAGATACAGAGACTTCTCACACTGCTCGGCATGAGAACGTCTATATATAATATCGAGGTCAGAGAGTGCACCAACGGAAAATCGTATATCATGGAATGTTCACCCAGAGGCGGCGGAAACCGACTTGCGGAGATGCTTCGCTACGCTACGGGAGTTGACCTTATTACCAACGCGGTGCGCGCGGCAGTAGGCGAGCCCGTCGTGGACGTTGAGCAGAGAGATTATAACGGCTGCTGGGCGGAGATAATTCTGCACAGTGAAAAGGCAGGCGTGTTTAACTCGCTCCGGATATCCGACGAGATACGCGAAAACGTCATAGAAGAAGACCTCTGGATAAAGTCGGGCGATCCCGTAGGAGGCTTCTCGGGTGCAAACGAGGCAATAGGCACGCTTGTTCTTAAATTTGATACTCAGGAGAGATTGAACGAGGTTCTGAAAAATCAGAATAATTACGTGAAGGTCATTTTGAAATAAGATATTTATGAGAGAAATAGGCGGATATATAGAGCTTGACAGATATACCATGCCCATGCTGCACGAGGGTGCCGTTGCGCTCAACTGCGGCAGAAACGCGCTGGCATATTTGCTTCGGGCGAAGAAAATAAAAAGAATAAAAATACCGAAATTCCTTTGTGATTCCGTCGCTCTGGTGTGTAAGAGAGAGGGAGTTGAGACAGCCCTTTATTCCGTCGGTACGGACCTTTTGCCGAGAGACGTGGAGCTTGAAGGGGACGAATGGCTGTACCTTGTAAACTTCTACGGGCAGATGGACAATAAAACGGTAAAAGCCTTCAAGGAAAAATACGGGCGCGTTATAGTTGACAACGTGCAGGCTTATTTTCAGCCTCCCGTTGCAGGGGTTGACACTCTCTACACCTGCCGAAAATTCTTCGGCGTGGCAGACGGCGCGTTTCTTTATACAGATGCTTGCCTTGAGGGTGAGCTTGAGAGGGACGTGTCCTATGACAGAATGCGATTTCTTCTCGGAAGATTTGAGAGGACGGCGTCGGAGTTTTACGGCGAATACGCCGCAAACAACGATATGTTTGAGCACGAGCCGATAAAGAAAATGTCCGCTCTTACGGACAACCTCCTTCGCGGTATAAATTACGAGCTCGTAAAAATAAAGAGAACAGAGAATTTTCGTGCGCTGCAAAAGGCGTTTTTCTCCGTCAACAAGCTGAGGCTTGACGTACCCGAGGGCGCGTTTGCGTATCCTCTTTACGTTGATGGCGGTGCAGAGATAAGGCGTAAACTTCAGGAAAAGAAAATTTACATCCCGACGCTCTGGCCTGACGTTTTTGATATATGCGGAGAGGACGAGCTTGAGTACGATATGGCAAAAAATATCCTTCCGCTCCCGTGTGACCAAAGGTACGGAAAAGAGGATATGGAGTATTTGATAGGTGAGGTAGGACTGTGAGCATTCCCAAAAAAATTTTAATACTTGGCGGCAACGCGGCACAGATACCGCTTATAGAGACGGCTAAAGGAGAGGGATATTTCGTGGTTTTGGCAGACTATACCACCACGAATCCCGGAATTGCACTTGCCGATAAGCATTATCAGGTGGATTTTCAGGACAAGGAAGCGGTGCTTGATATTGCCGTCAAGGAAAACGTGCAGGGGGTTATCTCAAACTCCGAGGCAGCTATGCCGATAGTCGCGTACGTTGCGGAGAACAGAGGGCTTGTTGGCAACTCATACGAAAGTATAGTTAAAATAAGCTCAAAAATAGATTTCAGAGAGCTTCAGAGAAGGGTTGGCGCGTATGCTCCGAGCCACGTCGTCACAGAGACGTTTGAGGACGCGCTGGAAAAGGCGCACCTGCTGAGCTTCCCAATAATAATAAAGCCGTGCAAAAGCTCGGGAAGTCGCGGCACGAAAAAAATATCCACGTATGAGGAGCTTGAGCAAAGCTACGACGATTGGTTTATGTGCCGCAGATATGCGATAAACAAAAGGGTAGTGCTTGAGGAATTTGTTGAGATGCCGTCGCTTGACGATATAATAGACGGCGACGTGTTCGTGTGCAACGGGCATATCCTCTGGAACGGACTTTTTACGTCAAAAAGAAGCCGCAAGGCGCCGATGATACCCATGACGCAGACTTATCCTATCGTGCTTAGCGAGGGCAGGCTCTGTGAGGTGAAAAAGCTGATATCGGATATTTTCGCCGAAGCGGGAATTGTTCACGGCGAGTACAATATAGAGCTTTATTATACGAGCGATGAAAGGCTGTTCTGCATTGAGATAAACGCGCGTCAGGGCGGAAACGGAATACCCGACATGGTCAGAAGCCACAGTGGAATAGATATGTATAAGCTGCTCGTCACCACGGTTATGGGAGACATGGAGTACTTTGAAAAGGTTATCTCTGCAGAGCATGAGTGCAACTTCGTATCAAAGCATCCCGTTTACAGCCACGTCGATGGCGTGCTGAACGGACTTTTTGTCTCGGACGAGATAAGCACCTTCATTACGGATACAAAAATTCTGAAGAAAAACGGCGACCTTGTCCGTGCCGTGCAAATGGCGGGCGACATGATAGCTTTGATTGAATTGAAATTTGAGAGCAGAGAACAGCAGCTCAGCTTTACGGATAAGATAGAGGAGCATATTTATCCCGTAGTATCGGAGGGACAGAATGATTGCTGACAGAAGCTTTGATATACGGGTAATGACGGACTTCCTTCAAAGGAACGACGGTGCGTTCACGCGCCCGCTTTCGCAGACCTTAAAGGAGCAGGGACAAACGCTTGAGGACTACGCCGAAAAGCTTTGCCGAATGGGTACGGTCGCGTACGAGACTGACGGAGATGCTATAATGGGCGTGGTGATAGGATACACGCAGAATTTACCCGAGGATAACGGGTCGTATATCACGCAAGTGGTAACAGACCCAAAATACAGACGCCGCGGCGTTTGCAAAAGACTGCTTGCGGAATATTTCGACTTTTGCAGAGAGCAGAATATAAGCTACGTGTGGCTTACCACGGGCGTTGATAATCACTCTGCGCAAGCGACGTATGAGGGCTGCGGATTTGTGCTCGCCCCGTGTGCAAACGAAAAAATGGTGAAATATATTTACAGAATAAGATAAAATCGGAGGACGTATTTTATGTACGAGCATCTTAAGGGAAAAACTCTTCTCGTTATGGACAGAACGTCTCTTGCCGCTTGTGCGGTAATAAGAGCCAAGGAGATGGGAATAAGAACCGTGGTAGCGAACTTCTACAAAACCGAGGATTCGCCGTCAAAGCAGGTAGCCGATATTGCTATTGACATCGATATTTCGGACATTGACGCAATGGTAAATCTCATAAGAGAGTATAACGTTGAGGGTATTTTTGTCGGCTGGACGGATTCACACCTTCCTTTTTACGCTGAAATATGCGAAAAGGCGGGACTGCCCTGTTGCGGAACGGTCGAGCAGTTTGACATCGTATCAAACGACAAGAGAAGATTTAAAGAGGCTTGTCTTGAATACGGAGTTCCCACGCCTGACGTTTACAATATAGATATTGACTTCAAGCGCGAGGACCTTGATAAGATAAAGTATCCCGTGATGGTCAAGCCCGCGGACGGAAGCGGCGGACGCGGCATTATGAAGTGTAATAACGAAGAAGAGCTTATAAGCCATTATAAGGAGCTCTACGAATCCTCCGCAAGCAAGAAGATAGTTTGCGAAAGATATATGCAGAGCGAGAACGAGATATTTATTCACTATACCGTTCAGGACGGTTATCCCAGCCTGTCATCCTCGTTCTTGAAGTACAAGGTGACCGTAGAAAAATCCAAGGCGGCGTCCTGCCTGTTCCATATGTTTTCGCCTAAATTTCTTGAGGATTACAAAAGGGATATTGAGCCCCGTGTTATCGGCATGATACAGGGACTTGGAATCAAATACGGCAATATCATGTTTCAGGGCTTTGAGGAGGGTGGAAAACTTTATTTCCACGAGTCGGGACTCCGAATGGGCGGCGAGCAGTTCTACGTGTTCTCCGAAAAGCTCAACGGTATAAGCTCGCTCGAGCTTATGATAGAGTTTGCACTTACGGGTAAAATGACGCTTTATGACGTAAAGACGCAGGATAACTTCAAATTCAGCAAGTATTGCTGCAACTATTACGTTCCGTTAAAGCCCGGTAAGATATGCAAGATCGAGGGAGTTGACGAGGTAAACGCAATGCCTCAGGTGCTCCAGAACAGACAGTTCAAGGAGATCGGAGACGTCATATCCGCCACAAGTTCGCTTGACAGAGTTATTTTCCGTCTGCACGTCATGGACGATACCAAGGACGCGTTTGCAAAAACTCTTTGCAGAATAAGTGAGACGCTCAAAATACTTGACGAGGACGGAAACGATATGCAGCTTCAAAGGCTTGATTACGATACCGTTATGGACATGATAAAGGACGCCTGGGACGGATGCGATATCGAATAAGTAAATGCTGATATATTCGGCAAATATTCACGGAAAGAGTTATGTGCTTTCGGAAAGGAACATTCATAATAAATGATACCATCTGCACTGATATATCTCGGAGTAATGCTTGTGTTCATTATCGCGTGGTTTTCACTTTTGAAGCGACCGATATATGAGGCGTTATTTCTGAGCTTTATTCTGCTCGTGGCTTTGACGGGCACGTGGAGTAATATTTTTGCGTACATAGACGGAGCGCTTTCAACCTCGCTTCTGTTTTCCATGATAGTTTTCGTGGCAATGTCGCAGCTGCTCACACATACCAAGATAATAGATAGCTGTATTTATCTTATGCTGGCGTTGTTCGGCAGGATAAGAGGCGGCGCGGGCTACGCCTCCATAATTGCATCAAGCTTTATGGGCGCGCTTTCGGGCTCGGGCCCCGGCAACGTTATGGCAACGGGCGTAATTACCATCCCGTCAATGAAAAAGTCGGGATTTCCTCCCGAGCTTGCGGCAAACGTGGAGTCGGTCTCGAGCTATATGGGTAATATGATACCCCCCAGCTCAAACATCGTCGGTGCGCTTGGCGCGTACACCGCGTACTGTGCGGCTACGGGAAAGGTCCTTGACGTTACTTCGGGACAGTTCTGGGTGATACTTTGGGGTGTTGCTATCTACTTTATACTTCAGAGAGTTATAATGCTGTGGTGCTTCTGCCGTTATTACAAGGTAAAGCCCATGGATAAGAAGGACGTCCCAAGCATCAAGGAGACCTTCAAGCTTGGCTGGAAGGGACTTTTATTGCCCTTGATAATTCTGCTTCCGTTCGTATTTGACTCCGTATTCAGCGATACCTTTATCACAAGCAGACTCGGTGCGGCAGGAGCTAGCGCGTTCTCAAAATCGCTTCTGTTCTTTATTGCGGGGCTTGCGGCTATATATGCTGTTTTGATCACGAAGGACAAAAAGAGCGTGAGCATAAAAAATCTCGTTAATCTATTCTCGTCCAAGGCAAAGAGCCTCGTAGGTCCTATCGCTGCCTGTACGTTTGGATATATGATAGGCGAGCTTTTCGCAGACATAGGCGCGACGGCAGAGCTTGAGGTGTTCCTCAAGGAGCTTGACCTTCCTCTTATAGGACTTGCCATACTCATTCCCTTGATAACCGCATTCCTCGGAATGATAATCCCCGGCTCGTCGCAGGTGGTCATATTCGGTCCCGTGTTTATTTCGGCGTTTGCTGCGGCGGGATCAAATCCGCTTTTCGTTGCAGCAATGCTTCCTTGCATCTGCGGAACGATGTGCGGTATCACGCCTCCATTGGCTCTCGGTATGTACGCGGGCATGTCTATTGCGGAGTCGGATTTCAAGAAGACCTTGATAAACGACCTTTGGTGGGTAGGCGCGCAGTATATTCTTGAGGTCGTCATGCTGATGGGCGTATTACCCATCATAGGATTATAAGGAGGTGCGACGTGAAGAAGTTTATTAAAGCAGTCACGAAAATTCTTGACGTGATTTTCGGAGTTGGAATTTTCATCTGCCTCTTCGTCGGAGGCGCGACCTTCTTTGGATACCTTGCGGCGTTTATAATAGGCGGAAATATTGCCGCGACTATTTGTGACGTCATATATAACCATATATTCAAGGCTCTTATTTACGGCGGCAATATCGTAGTGCTGATAGGACTTTTGAATATGTATCTTAAAAAACAGAAGTCGCTTACCGTATCGGACGATAAGAGCAAGGAAGAGACAAAAGAAGCTGATCCGCGGGGGGATCATCACGCCGACGCGCACAACGCGGGCTGAAAAATTACGGCAACAGAAAGGATAGTACCTTATGCCAATAAACGTAACACGCTCGTCAATGCCCTCGTATGAGGAGTATTGCGAGGAGATAAAGTCAATATGGGACACCGTCCATCTGACGAACATGGGTCCCATTCACAACAGACTAAAGGGTCAGGTAAGAGAATATCTCGGAGTTCAAAACATCGAGATGTTCGTAAACGGCCATCTTGCGCTGTACTGTGCCATAAAGTCGCTTGGACTTTGCGGCGAGATAATAACCACGCCCTTTACCTTTGCATCCACGACGAATGCAATAGTCCAGGCAGGATGCACTCCCGTGTTCTGTGACGTCAAGGATGATTACACCATTGACGAGAGCAAAATAGAGGCTCTTATCACGGATAAGACGGTCGCTATACTGGGCGTTCACGTTTACGGAAATATCTGTGACGTGGAGGCTATACAGAAAATAGCGGACAAGTATAGCCTGAGGGTCATTTACGACGCGGCACACGCATTTGGCGTGGAGTACAAGGGCAGAGGAATAGGAGACTACGGGGATATATCCATGTTTTCATTCCATGCAACCAAGGTGTTCCACACCATCGAGGGAGGATGTCTTACTTATCGCGATGCATCTCTGACCGACAAAATAGCAAAGCAGCGCAACTTCGGTATCGCGGGCGAGGAGCTTGAGGTCTTTGGAACAAACGCGAAAATGAATGAGTTTCAGGCGGCAATGGGTATATGCAACCTTCGCCATATCGACGGCGAGATAGCGTCTCGTAGAGCTGCGTTTGAGAGATATAATGCACGTCTTGAGGGTGCTTGCGGCTTGAAGCTGCTGCAGTTTGCAGACGGGCTCAAGCAGAACTTTGCGTATTATCCCATACTCGTCGATAAGGAAAAATTCGGCATGAACCGAGACGGGCTTGCAGCAAAGCTTTCGGAGAGCGGAATATTTGCAAGAAAATATTTTTATCCGCTTGTGTCCGAGAACCGTGAGTTCGGCGAGGATATGACGGCGACAACACCAAAGGCACTTGAATATTCAAGAAATATTCTTTGTCTGCCTATGTACGCGCATCTTGACGTGGCAGACGTTGACTTTATATGCGACGCAATACTCAATAAATAAGACAAACGGAGGTTTTCAAAATGAAAGGCATTATTTTAGCCGGAGGTAAGGGAACGAGACTTTACCCCATGACAAAGGTGGTTTCAAAGCAGCTCTTGCCCATTTACGACAAGCCCTTGATATATTATCCTCTCTCCATGCTTTTGCTTGCGGGAATAAAGGAGATACTTATAATCTCAACGCCCGAGGATACACCGAACTATGAAAAATTACTCGGTACGGGCGAGAGAATAGGCGTAAAGTTCTCATACAAGGTTCAGGGAAGTCCCCGCGGACTTGCCGACGCGTTTATTCTCGGTGAGGAGTTTATCGGAGACGATAACGTATGTCTCATTCTCGGAGACAACGTTTTCTACGGACAGAACATGAGCCGCGTGCTCTGGAACGCTCGCGACAGAAAGGTCGGCGCGACGATATTCGGTTATCCCGTAAAGGACGCGAGAGCCTTTGGCGTGGTTGAGTTCGATAAGGACAGAAAGGTCGTCTCTATTGAGGAAAAGCCCGAAAATCCCAAATCGAATTACGCAGTCCCCGGACTTTATTTCTACGATAACCGCGTGGTTGAGATAGCAAAGAACGTAAAGCCCTCCGCGCGCGGAGAGATTGAGATAACCGCAGTCAACAACGCGTATCTTGAGATGGGCGAGCTTCACGTTCAGCTTCTCGGACGAGGCATGGCGTGGCTTGACACGGGCACGCCCGAGGGAATGCTCAAGGCGAGTGAGTACGTTGAGGCGGTCCAGCAGAGACAGGGATTTTACGTATCCTGCATCGAGGAGATCGCGTGGAGACGCGGATTTATCACCACCGAGCAGCTCATGGCTCTCGGCGAGGAGCTTAAGATGACGGACTACGGTCAGTATCTCATAGCTATTGCAAAGGAAGGGATTTAAGGGTGAACAATATGTCAAAAAATGTTATCGTTACGGGCGGCGCAGGATTTATAGGCGCGAATTTCGTGTATTTTATGCTGAATAAGCACCCCGATTACAAGATAGTCTGTGTTGACTGTCTGACGTATGCGGGAAATATGTCCACGCTTGCGGACGCTATGAAAAACCCCAATTTCAAGTTCTATAAGACCAACATCTGCGACAGAGAAGGGATCTACGAGATATTTGAGAATGAAAAGCCCGATATCGTTGTAAACTTTGCCGCGGAGAGCCACGTTGACCGCTCGATTGAAAACCCCGAGGTCTTCCTCCAGACGAACATTCTCGGCACGCAGGTCATGATGGACGCTTGCCGCAAGTACGGAATAGAGCGATATCATCAGGTATCCACGGACGAGGTCTACGGTGACCTTCCGCTTGACCGTCCCGACCTGTTCTTTACCGAGGAGACTCCCATACACACAAGCTCTCCTTATTCCAGCTCCAAGGCAGGAGCGGATCTGTTGGTGCTTGCATACCACCGTACCTACGGTCTCCCCGTAAGTATAAGCCGCTGCTCAAATAACTACGGCCCGTACCATTTCCCAGAAAAGCTTATCCCGTTGATGATAGCCAATGCGCTCAACGACAAGCCCCTTCCCGTGTACGGCAAGGGTGAGAATATACGCGACTGGCTCTACGTTGAGGATCATTGCAAGGCAATAGACCTCGTTATCCACAACGGCAGAGTGGGTGAGGTCTACAATATCGGCGGACACAACGAGATGGCAAACATTGATATCGTAAAGCTGATATGCAAAAAGCTCGGCAAGCCCGAGAGCCTTATTACGTACGTTGCCGACCGCAAGGGACACGATATGCGCTACGCGATAGACCCCACGAAGATACACAGCGAGCTTGGTTGGCTTCCCGAGACGAAATTTGCCGACGGAATTGACAAGACGATAGACTGGTACCTGAACAACAGAGAGTGGTGGGAGACCATCATCAGCGGAGAGTACCGCGACTATTATGAGAAAATGTACGGAAACAGAGGATAAAATTTTCTGTTGACACGTCGTTCTTATAATGCTATAATATACAGAGCTAAAAATCACTAAAATATACGGAGGGTGTCGGTTGCGCCGCCCGAAAGGAGAACTGTTTTATGGAACAGAATACAAAAAAAGAAATTAACATAGTCGATCTGTGGCAGGTGTTTACCAAAAACGTAGTGCTTCTGATAGTTATTGCGCTTGTCGGCGCAATTATCTGCGGCGCTGTTGGAGGTGTTCTTGCATACGTTAACGTAAGCTATGAGACTACGCTCAAGTTCAGTGTTTCCCCTACGGACGATACGGACGCACTTCTGTATAATCTTCAGTCCGAGGCGTTTGCGGAAAAGCTTTTGCTTGAAGAAAACGGACTTCCCGAAAAGTCCGAGTGCGACCCCGAGGATTATGCTGCGGCTTTGGCTGCGATCGAGGCATTTAATGCGGCTCGTGAGCAGAAGAGAGCTTTGAGAAGAGAGTATAACAGACTTCAGATCACGGTAGTTGAGTACCAGATGAAGTATTACGATCAGGAATACGCAAAAATATTTGAGCAGCTCAGCACATACAAGAGCGCGCCCAGTGAGACGATAGCAAACGATGAAAGCCACAAGGCAATGATCAATAAGCTTGAGAGTGAGCTTTCCGACATTATTGACGAGAGAAGCAAGTTTATTGAGGAAACCTACAATCCCGTAATGCTTCACAGAGCAGATCTTCAGGAAAAGCTTAATCTTGCAAGCTATCTGGTAAACGACACCAGACGCGAGGCAGAGGCTCTTACCGAAAAGGTGCTTGCTCCCTGGAGAGAGCGCGAGGAGGTTCAATCCAAGATACAGGAGATCGTGAGCAGCGTATCGTACGAGTACGCAAAGCTTGAGACCACCGAGACCACTACTGCCTCCAAGAACGAGGAGCAGAACAAGGGATACATCAAGATATACGTATCCGTTGATAAGGATGAGGAGCTTGCGAAGGAAATCGTTGACGGCCTCAAAAGGTGCGTGGGCCCCTTCGTGGTAAAGCATATTGAGGAGGTAACGTCCTCCGTTCAGGTTGACTGCATGCTTATCAGCACAGTCAGCGCACCCACGAGAGTGGGAGATAATGTGATCGTAAAGGCGGCAACGTTTGCCGTAATTGGCGGTATTGCGTTGTTTGCCGTTACCTATATCGTGCTTTTATTCAAAAAGCTCTTTGCAATCTATATGGTCGCGGACGCTGAGCAGAAGAAGCAGGACGTAATTCAAGAATAAAGAAACGAGCCCCGAGCCTCTTATATGAGGCTCGGGCTTGAGCTTTTTTATATGCTTTGTTTTTTGCTTCTGCATACTTGATTTTCAGAGCGGAAAATGATATAATATATGTGTATCTTGATTGGAGGATATTATTATGGCGAAAAAAAGCAGTAAGAAAATGAGCAACAAGCAGATAGCATGGATCTGCATAGGGGTGATAGCCCTTATCGCGATAGCTGTCGCGGCGGGTGTGCTTATATATAAGCTTACCACCAAGGAGGAGCTTCCTCCCGAGCCGAACAGTCCCGCGCTTGAATCCGAGCCTCCGTATGCCGACGGCAGTGAGGCGCTTGACCGTGAGCAGTATAAAATGACAAAGGTCTGGGTCGACGTGGAGATAGACGAGCTTATTACAAATATAAAGAACAAGGACGAGCAAAAGGGTGCGTACCAGCTCATAATCCGCAAGGAGGGCTCGGACGAATGCTTTGAGGTCAACTATTGGACTGAAAACGGCAAGGGAATATACGAGTATATTTTCGGCGGATACGATATGGGAATTGACCTTGACGGCGTATATTACCGTACCGTGATAGACAGTGTTCCCACAATAATTGACTACCAGACGGGTGAGTTCCACACAAGCGGCGAGTTCTTTGACAAATACATGAGCGCGCTGTCGGCAATTACTCTTGACAGCCTGATGTCCAACGTCCTTTCCGAGGGCTTTATTGAGCTTGGTGAGAACAAGGACGGTAACACCGTCGTGACGAGCGGAAAGGTAAGTATTTGCGTTACAAGTGACGAGGTCGGAAGAGTGACCGCGATAGACGAGAATGGAGACGCGGCAATAGGCTATTATATAGCTTACGGTCTGCCGTACACCCTGCCGAATATTGACGTAGATTAAAAAGGAGAAAATCATGAAAAAGACAACTAAAACCGTACTCAGAGTTATTATAAGCATTATCTACATACTTTGGGGACTTTACGCTCCCTTGTCCGCGATAAGTGCGATAATCTCGCTCAACATAGGCGCGATAGCCTCTGCCACCGTCGGAGTGCTCATGCTCCTTGCGGGTATATTCGGCCTTTTCGGACTTAAAAAGATAAAGTGCCGCGTATTCGGTATAATTATTTTTGTCTGCTCGCTCGTGGCTGTCATAGTTGCGTTGCCCGCAATCAGCGTCAACTCCATTATAACCGCACTTCTTGCTTGGTTATTTATCGTTTGTCTGTAAAAAATTGAGAGCTGTGACCTTCTGTTTTGATGGATTCACAGCTCTCGTTTTTATATTCAGTTTATCTC
>JAFTKY010000088.1 GCA_017453005.1 Clostridia bacterium
AAAGAAGACCGCCTCATCCTTCATCTGTGCTCTCCACTTGTCGGAGACCGCAGAATAAAGCGGCATAACGACCCTTACGTCGTTATCTCGGCTGAGTGCCTTCAGCGCCGCGGGGAGCGAGCCCATAACGTCACCAAGACCGCCCGTAGCGGCAAAGGGCATGACCTCCGCTCCAACAAAAAGTATTTTTTTCATATTTTTTTCCCGTTCCTTTCCAAAGAATGACCGTCTGTGCGTTAAACGGTAATGCTCTTTCCAATATAGAAGGGCATGGTCTCGTGTCCCGAGAGGGTTCTGCCGTCCTTGACGGTCACGTTCTTATCCGCGACAACACAGTTAAGAGACGCACCGGGGCAAACGTACGCGTCCTGGAAAAGCACCGCGTTCTTTACTACCGCTCCGCGGCAAACGTGTACTCCTCTGAAAAGAATGGAATTTTCAACGACACCCTCAATAGTGCAGCCGTCCGCAATTACGGAGTTTTTAACCTCTGCACCTTCAAGATAGCGGGTGGGCGCAGAGTTGCGCACCTTGGTAAGCACGGGGTAATTCTTATCTCCGAAAAGGCTTTCTCTGACCGCAGGCTCAAGAAGCTGCATGGAGCAGGAGAAATAGGTCGCCATGGAGTTTATGCTTGCGTAAAAGCCGTCGTATTCGTAAATTCTGTAATCGGCACGGCTGACGTCACGCGAGAGTATATCGTGCAAAAATCTCGTGTAGCCGTGTGCCATGGAATTGTTCATGATATTTACGAGGTAGGAGCGCTTGATAACCATTATGTTGGTGTAAACTCGGGTCATACCGCTAAAGCTCTTCTGTTCGGAAAAGTCAGTAACTCTTCCCTCTCCGTCAGCCTGAATGACCGTTATCTTTTCTGCGGAGACCGTGTCGGTCATATCCATCGTCTTCGTGACGAAGGTAATATCCGCACCGCTCTTTTCGTGCTCTCTCATGACCTTTGAAAGGTCTATGTTGCAGATAACGTCACAGTCTGCCATAACGAGATGCTCCTCGTTACAGCGGAGAATGAAGTTAGCCGCACCGATTATCGCCTCAAGTCGGGAGGAGGATCTTCCTGCCGCGGTATTGTCAAAGGAGGTGATATGAGGAGGAAGTATCTTTATTCCTCCCGAGCGTCTCGCGAGATCCCAGTCCTTGCCGGTTCCGAGATGGTCGAGAAGCGACTCGTAGTTGTTGGACGTGATAACGCCCACCTTGGTGATGCCCGAGTTTACCATGTTGGAGAGCATGAAGTCAATAAGTCTGTATCTCGCTCCGAAAGGGACGGACGCCATGGTTCTGGTGCGCGTCAGCTCGGGGATAGTATCATCGTGTATATTTGCAAATATAAGTCCTGCTACTGTCATTGCTCCATACCTCCTTAAATATTCGTATCGCTTATCATAGCGCCGTCGGCTATGATCTCGCCGTTCTGTATCTTTACGTCCTCGCCTATTACCGTAACGCCCTTCGCGCTCTCACGGGACGCACCCACGCAGGCATTCTCGCCAACGCACACGCCCGAGTCGATTATGGAATATCTTACGTCAGCACCTGCGGATATCACCGTGTTGCTCATGATGACCGAGTCCTCAACGTACGCGCCCGCCTCGACCTTGACGTTAGCTCCGAGAACGCAGTTTTTGATCTTGCCGTATATCTCACAGCCCTCGGTCACGTAGCAGTTGTCTATCTCTGCCTCACAGCCGACAAACTGCGGTCCGCGCGCCGAGTGTCTTGAATATATTCTCCAATCATCGCCGCCTATTCTGAGCGTGGGCTGACTTCCGAGAAGGTCCATATTTGCCTCCCAAAGAGACGAAATAGTACCGACGTCCTTCCAATATCCCTCAAAGCTGTACGCAAACATTCTCTGTCCGTCCGCAAGCATATTGGGGATAATGTTCTTGCCGAAATCGTTGGACGAGGTCTCGTCCGCTTCGTCAGCGACAAGATACTGCTCAAGCTTATCGCGTCTGAAGATATAGATACCCATGGACGCCTTCGTGCTGTCAGGGTTCTTGGGCTTTTCAGTGAACTTATAGATAGTTCCGTCCTCGTGCGCGCTCATGAGACCGAAGCGGCTCGCCTCCTCTATTGGCACGTCAATGACGGCGATAGTGCAGTCCGCGTTCTTCTCCTTGTGATACGCGAGCATTTTCGCATAGTCCATCTTGTAGATGTGGTCACCCGAGAGGATTATTACGTGGTCGGTATCGTATCTGTTGATAAATTTGAGGTTCTGATAAATAGCGTTTGCAGTGCCCTTGTACCAGTCGGCAGACTTCTGTCCCTGATAGGGAGGCAGCACGGTAACACCGCCCCATACTCTGTCAAGGTCCCAGGGCTGACCGTTGCCTATATATTCGTTAAGCACGAGCGGCTGATACTGCGTAAGTACTCCGACGGTGTCTATACCCGAGTTGATGCAATTTGAAAGCGGAAAGTCGATAATGCGGTATTTACCGCCAAACTGTACCGCAGGCTTTGCGGTCTTTGTTGTCAGCGCGTAAAGTCTTGAGCCCTGACCGCCCGCAAGCAGCATGGCTACACATTCTTTTTTCTTGAACATAAGACGTCTCTCCTCATTTATTTTAATTTTTATTATTGCTTACTTTTTTTGTTCTGGGCTTGCGCGTCTTTTTTGTCGGCTGCTCGGGCTGCGGCTTTGACTTGTCAATACGCAATATTACCGCACCGAGAGCAGGCAGACGGAAATGCAACATTTCCTTTTCTCCCTCGCGCACGCTCCAAAGCTCCGCGCCCGTGTTCGTTACTCCGCTGCCGCCGTATCTTTGGTCGTCGGAGTTGAACACCTCGCCATATATTCCCTCCGCGGGCACCTCAAGTGAGAAATCCTCGTAGGTCGCAGGGGTGAAATTCAAGGCAACTATAAGCTCCTTGCCGTTTTCCGCTATTCTGCGGAAGGTCAGAATACTTCTCTCCGAATCGTCGGCGTTTATCCACCGGAAGCCCTCCCACGAATCGTCGACCTGCCACAGCTCGGGATATTTGAGGTAAAGGTTATTTATTTCCGCGCAGTAGAGCTGATATTTTGCGTGCATCTCGTAGTCAAGCATAAACCACTCGATACTGTGGTCGTAGTCCCACTCTCTGAACTGCGCTATCTCGTTACCCATGAACGTCAGCTTTTTACCAGGATGTGTCATCTGCCACGCAAGGAACACCCTCGCCCCCGCAAACTTGCGCCAATAGTCGCCCGGCATCTTATCCACGAAGGACTTTTTGCCGTGAACCACCTCGTCGTGAGATATGGGGAGCACGTATTTTTCGCTGAACGCGTACATCAATGGGAAGGTGAGCTTTGCGTGATGATATTTTCTGTGTATGGGGTCTTCCTTGGCGTACGACAAGGTATCGTTCATCCAGCCCATATTCCACTTCATATCAAATCCGAGACCGTCGTGCTCAAAGCCCGTGAGCTTGAGCTGTGCGCCCGACTCCTCCGCAATAGTCAATACGTCGGGACACTCCTCCTTGATAGCAGAATTGAGCTTTTGGAAGAAGGCTATCGCCTCAAGGCATCTGTTGTCTCCGTAGATATTTGGCACCCACTCTCCCGGGAGCTTATCGTAATCAAGATAAAGCATGGACGCTACCGCGTCAACGCGGATTCCGTCGATGTGATATTTGTCTATCCAATAAAACGCGTTGGATACGAGGAAGGACTGCACCTCCTCGCGTCCCACGTCAAAGCGACGCGTTCCCCAGCCTCTGTGCTCCATGCGGTCAGCACCCTGATACTCGTACAGCGGCTGTCCGTCAAACTCGTAAAGACCAAAGGCGTCCTTCGGGAAATGCGCAGGCACCCAGTCCATAATAACGCCGATACCTGCCGTGTGCATGATGTCCACGAAATTCATAAGCTGGTGAGGCGTGCCAAATCTTGCGCTGGGGGCATAATATCCGCCCACCTGATAGCCCCACGAGCCGTCAAAGGGATGCTCGGACACGGGCATGAGCTCCACATGGGTATATCCCATCTGCTTTACGTAGGGGGCGAGGTCGTCTGCCAGCTCCTTATAATTGAAATACGAGCCGTCCTCGTGACGCTTCCACGAGCCGAGATGAAGCTCGTAAATATTCATAGGCTGCTTGTAATAGCCCTCCCCGCTCAATTCACGTCTGTACTCAAGCCAGCCCGCGTCATGCCAATTATACGGCTTTTCTATGTCGTATATGACACTTGCCGCCTCGGGCGGCTTATCCATCAGTACGCCGTACGGGTCAGACTTGTATATTTCTCTGCCGTGATTCCAAAATTTATATTTGTATATGTCCCCCTCGCGCACGGCGCTTACGGGCAACGAAGCCTCCCATATGCCTCGCTCGGTGACGCGCTGCATGGGGCAGTCATCCCCCCAAGAATTAAAGCTTCCAACGACAAAAGCCGCCTCGGCGTTTGGCGCCCAGACCCTGAAAAACATTCTGTCACCCTCTATGTGCGCGCCCATGTGCCTGTAGGCTCTGCGCGATGTTCCCTGATGAAACAGATATTCGTCCGACGAATAATTTTTTCTTGACATATTGCCTCCGAAGGATATTTGTTTTTTTTACATCTTTTTACAAATTTTCTCCACTCTAAATTATATCATAACCCACTACTTTTGTCAACGAGGAAACGCCAGTTTTTTTGCGACAAATTAAACCAGCATCTCCAAATTTTCAAAATTTCCTCATGGACTTGACACATTCGTATTTTATGATATAATTATATACAGATAATAATGACGTGGAGGCTATGACCTTGATAAACATTCAGCACTTGACGCAAAAGCGCAAGGAATATACTCTTCTTAGCGACGTTAATTTGAACGTAGAAAAGAACAAAATACTCGGAATAATCGGAGACGAGGGTACGGGAAAGACCACTCTTATGGAGGTACTTGCAGGTATTCTTTATCCCACCGAGGGGCGCGTTACTCTCGGCGGCTACGATGTCGTACGCGACGCAAAAAAGGCTAAATCCCTCATAGGATATATGCCCGAGAGCATGGCGTTTTACGGTGGCATGACAATTATCGAATACCTTTCGTTTATCGCGGAGGCAAAGGGACTTTCGTTTGCAGAGGCTCAGAAGAGCGTCAAAAGCGCACTTTCCGCAACCGACCTTTTGTCGGGCAGAGACATCGTGATATGCAAGCTCAATCAGGTGGGTAAAGCACGGCTCGGTCTTGCTCAGGCACTGGTTGCAAATCCTCAGATACTTCTGCTTGACTGCCCTACCCGCAATCTTACCGAAAAGGAGTGCGAGAGCATACTCAAGCTTATAAAAACGCTGTCCCATTCAAGGACGGTAATTATCACGTCCCAAAGCTCAAAAATAGCAAGCATCTGCGACGAGACCGTCACGCTTTCACCAAAACAGCCTGACGTTGATGCTAAAGACGTGAATACAGACGGGGAGATGGACTGATGGGCGCAATTTTTAAGCGCGAGACACGCGCGTATATAACAAATATTATCGGCTGCGCATTCATTGCGGTATCAATAGCCGTTATGGGATTTTTCGTGCTGTTTACAAACCTTGTAAACGCCGTTCCCCAAATTGAATACGGACTTCTCGGCTCGGTTATGGCATTCATCATAACCGTTCCCGTTTTGTGTATGCTCACGTTCTCTGCTGAGAACAAGACGGGCAGCGTAAGGCTTCTGCTTTCCCTGCCGATAAGCACGCCGAGTATAGTGCTGGGTAAATACCTCGCCGCAATTACAATGCTCGCGATCCCCACGGCAGTCATGGCAATAGTTCCGCTTTTTCTGTCAGCCTTTGGCGGCGTTATGCTCTCTGCGTCCTATATATCCGTTCTCGGATATTTTCTCATAGGTGCTTCGCTGATAGCAATTTGTACCTTCATATCCGCGCAGACGCGGCACTGGGCGATATCACTTACGGTGAGCATAGTCATCCTGCTTCTGCTTTACGCAGGACCGACGCTCTCGACGTTTATCCCCGTCAGCCCCATAGCTTCTCTTATAGCAATTCTGACACTTGAGCTTGCGGCGGCTTTACTCGTTTGGCTTATAACGAAAAAAGCAATTATCGGCACAGCTCTGCTCGCACTCTCGGCTATCCCCACCGCGGTAATGTTCTTCGTGCAGAAAAACAGCTTTTCCGCGCTGTTTGAAAGAATAGTAAGATTTATTTCCCCGTTTGAAATATTCAGCTTCTTCTCGCAGGGTATATTCAGGCTCACTGACGTAATCTATCTTTTGAGTATTATTGCAGTCTTCCTGTTCTTTACGTACAGAACGCTTGAGAAGATGCGCACGGGAGAGGTAAAGATCACGTCAAGAGACTCTGCCGAGGCTCGTTCAAGATACAATGCGCTGACAAAAAAATCCGCGCTCGTGACGGCTGTCACGCTTCTGCTCTTATTTGCGGTAAATCTCGGTGTGTGTGCCCTTCCCGCGGGATATATGACGCTCGACGCATCAGGCTACGGTATGTATACGGTATCGGAAAAGTCTATTGAATATATAAGCAAGCTTGACGAGGACGTAACTGTTTATTTCCTTTGCGAGAGAGGAATTCCCGACGCGCAGATGGACGCGCTCCTTTGCGAATACGAAACGCAAAGCAAGCATATAGATTATAAGGTGGTAGACATCACGGCAAACCCCGAATTTCTCTTGAAATACGCAGGCATCGCCTATGACGATACCGATGACGAGGGCAATCACCCGATAAACAATTACAGCATCATAATAGAAAGCGATAAGAGATATACGATAGTTGATTCCTCGCGCTTCTATCATTACAGAATAGGCTCGGAAAGCTACACGGAGCTTGAATTTATTTATTACTGCGAGCAGGCGGCATCAGAGGGCTACGATATCTCCGCCATAACCTACAGCACGTACTTTGACCTTGACAAGGTCACGCTCTCGGGAATTGAATACGTAACTCTCCCGAGTGTTGACACGGTATTTACGCTCACAGGTCACGGCGAAAGACCGCTTACCGAAAAATTCTATGAAAATCTCACGTATTCAAGCGTGGTTCACGACGATATATGCCTTGACGACTATGCGTCTATTCCCGACCACTGCTCCGCGCTCATAATCGTCTCACCCGCAACCGACCTCTCCGAGAGTGACGCGGACAAGATAATCAGCTACATGAAAAAGGGCGGCGACGTTATACTTATCACCTCACCCTCAAACGCCAAAATGGAAAACCTTTTGCGCGTGACGAAGGAATACGGACTTACCGCCGCCGAGGGCGTAATTCACGACGTTGATCCCAAATACCATACCAATAACGACCAGACCGACCTGATACTCAAGACCAACAGCGGACACGGTATCGTATCGTTTATCAAGTCCCAGTACGGCTCCACCGAAATATCCACACAGCCGAGATTTCCAAGCTCGCATCCCGTCGTAAAGGTGGGCGGCACAAGAGAGTCCGTCACGGTCACCGAAATGCTTGCAACCTCCGACAGCGCCGCTCTCGCAGTGGACGGCAAGATAGTATCTGAGGGCAACACGTATTTTACGGGATACGGCGTTGAGGAGATAATTGACGAGGCAAAGGGTAATATAACTCATCTGTTCTGGTATTCCTCCTATGAGGCGTTCACGGACGCGTATATTCCCTCCAATCCCATAAATCAGCTTTACCTTCTCGTATCCGTCTCCTATCTGGGAGCGGCTGACGAATTTGAGACCTCCCTTGCCATTGATTCCTGCAACGTCACGGGAAGCTTCCTTGATATTGAGCAGGGTCAGCCCGTAGTATGGGGAATTGCCGTCGGACTGATAAGCATTCTTGTCCTTTGCATGGGTATTGCAATATATACCGTCAGAAGAAAGCGTAAAAGGACGTAAAAAACACACGCATAACTATTCAGAAACGCACTTTTCGATAATATCTCAAATATCAAGGAAAGGATTTTTATAATGAATATTGCGTTTTTCCTAACTCCCAAAAACAACGTCGCGTATCTGTCCATGGGCGACAGCATGCGTCAGGGACTTGAAAAGCTCCGCCGTCACGGTTATACCGCTCTCCCCGTCATATATGAGGGCGGTCAGTACGCGGGATATATCAGCGAGGGAGACTTTCTCCGAAGCATTTTCAACATAGGCACTATCGATATGAGAGACCTTGAGGACATAACCATTGACGAATCGGTACACAAGGAGGACTTTTCGGTCCGCATAACCGCCTCAATGGACGATCTGCTCGGTGCAATTCTCGACCACAATTTCGTACCCGTGGTTGACGACCGCGGAATGTTTATGGGGATCGTAACACGCCGCGCAGTCATGAAATACTTTGCCGACAAACGCAAATAAGCTCTATCCCGCCGCCCGTACGGACGGCGGGATATTTATCCTCAAAATCCATATACAAATTCCTTGACAATACGCGTTATTTTTGTTATAATATAATTTGTATAACTGTTTTCAATTTGTGGGAGGTAGTAATGAACGCCTATACGTCAATAGTCGGCAACAGAGCGTTATGCTCAAGGCTCAGCAAAGCTATAAGCGACAGATCTCTCTCCCACGCATATATCATCGAGGGCAGTGCGGGCAGCGGAAGACACACGCTGGCGCTGCAGACCATCGCCGCTCTGTCGTGCTCCGAAAGAGGCAAGAACGGTGCAACCCTTCCCTGCGGCAGGTGTATCTCTTGCAGAAAGATACTTGAG